>DAISHV010000058.1:0-10972 GCA_036822315.1 Bacillota bacterium
ACGATCCTCAGCATCGTCTTCTACAATTCGTGGAATGGCGTCTTGCCCACCACCCTCACGAGCGACGAGCTGAGTGCGCTAATCGGAACGCTCATCGTCAACAACACGGGGAAAACGAGCGGAACCACTTCGAGCTCCAGCGTCTTCTCAACCGCAACGAGCGGAGCCTCTTCCACCAGCAATGGTGCCAGCTCGAGCCACTAAGGTTCTCTAGTCGACGGGAAAGCGCATCTTCGGGTGCGCTTTCTTTTTTATTTTCGCAATATCCCCTACAAAACGGCTATCAAATGAGAGCGCTCGGAACCAAAGCCCCGAGAATCGTCTCGTGGGAATTGCCATGTTCAGAGAAGAAAATCATCGCGAGGCGTTTGCCGGTCTTCTCTTTGCTCTTGGAAAACTCTTCGCGGGCGTCTTCGAGCAAAGCACCTCTCGCCATAAATAAATAACGTTCGTTCGGGTGCTTCTCAATCGGCAAAAAGGCCAAGAAATCCTTCATCTTCAAATCCGCGGCCAGATTCAACGTCCCTTTTTCCATCAAATAAGAGGTCAGCACCTCTTCGCTAAAGACACCGATGAAAGTCCCGTTTTCAATCACCGGAACATGGGAGAAACCACGCGCCATCATCACCTTAAGGACATTGCTCAAGGTTTCATTTAACCCCACCACAAATAAATGATTAAGGGGGATTGCATATTCAAGGCCTTTGGGCGGATTCTCAACATAACGAATCGCTTCTTCAAGGGCATCAAGGAGTTTTGGATTCACTTCCGCTAATTCTTCGCCATCGACCTTTTCGACATGAACTAAGGTGTTACGCAGTTGGCGGATCGCATCGAGCGCCTCGGCTAAATCGTTATCCTTCTTCGAGGAAGAATGGGCTAATTTAGCCGATAAAAAGGAGATGGCCGAAGAAGTTCGATCTTCGATGTGATAGCGTTCGCGGCAGCTTTCGTCCAGGTGGTTGAATAAATCCAGGAAACGGGGGTTATTGCTCATAAGGGCATTATAGCGCAAAAAGAACAAGTTCCCCACGGAAGTAAACTACTGACACAAGTTGTTTTGTAGGTTTATTTTTGTTAGAATATCTTCATGGAAAAGCTCGACGATCTTTATCAGCAACTCTCCCAGTTGCCCAAGGGAACTCTCGTCAAAAAGACGATTAAGGGGACTCCCCGTTTTTATTTGCAATGGCGAGAAAACGGTCGCATCATCAACCATTATGTGCGGCTCGTGGATAAGCCTAATTTAGAAAAACAAATCGCCCAACGCCAAAAAATCATCAAAGCGATTAATGCCATCGAAAAAACGTGGTCTCACCCGCTTTCTATGCTTTCAAAAAATGCCAAGCAATTCAGCGGGACTTTGCTTTCTTCCGATGATAAAGTGGCTATTTTTAAAGAAGGGCGTTGCCTTTGGTTCGACGAAAAACGGGCACCTTTGTTGATCAAACGAACTCAAAATATCGATGCTTTCTTGTCAGGACGCGTGATTGACCAGCAGCGGAAAAACTCTCGTTTGCTCAAAAAAGTTCTTTCGTTAAAAGAATCGAACGAAGCCTGGCTTGCCCTTTATTCCTATGGAGCTTCATTGACGGATGATTACTGGTTTCGCCCACGCGGATGTAAAAAACATTATCAAGACGTCGCTTTCCAAAGCGATATCTACGCCAACGTGGCCCTCAATGGCGATGTCAGTTTCTTGCCTCGTCATCATTCTCCCTCGCCTCAGCTCTCGCTGGGAGGGAGTTACGAAAAATGTTGGAAAAGAATCGACAAGGACTGGTGGATTATCAAAAAAGGAACTCCCGAAGAAATCTTTTCGGAGTATTTTGTTTATCTTCTGGGCAAGGCCTGCCATTTCGATATGGCTGAATGCGTTATCGATGCCAACGGAATCCGGTCAAAAAATTTCGCTGAAAAAGTCAATTTTGAGCCGGCGAAGGCTTTAATGGACGACAACGACGACTACCACGATTGTTTTAAAACCATATTCGCCCTTTCTCCTTTCTTCGCCGAACAATATCTTCGAATCATTTGGCTCGACTCCTTGGTGAACAACGTCGACCGCCACACAGAGAATTTTGGATTTTTGCGCCGTCGAGAAGATGGCAAAATCCTTTCCTTGGCCCCGAACTTCGACAACAACGCCGCTTTAATCGCCCGAGGCTACCCAAAAGAATTGACACGCCAAAATGATGGCTTTTTGGGTTTCTTTGCCAAATTTCTCTGCGAAACACCAGAAGCTAAGCAACTTTATCAAAGTCTTGTTTGGCCTTGGATCGACGAGCCTTTACTGCACGGCTTGTTTCAAGCTTGCCCTTTTTCGGTGAACGAGAAAGACCTCACCGCCTACCTTTTAAATGGTTATCGGCTCCTTCTCGCTATGCAAAAATAAACCTACAAAATTATCTGTGTCAGTAGTTTATTTTCGAGTGAGGAGATAAAAATCCGCACTTTGAGGTGCGGATTCTTTCTTTTTTAGTGCCCGAAGCCACCACCAAAGCCACCATTTGGGGGCATTTTGCCGGACTTTTGGTATTGCTTCATCTGCTTCATCATCTCTTTGGATTGCTCCCATTTGCGGATCACCCGGTTCACGTCGGCGTTGGTTTTGCCACTGCCTTTGGCGATTCGGTTTTTCTCCGAGTATTTTAAAGTCTCCGGATGGCGTCTCTCATAAGGCGTCATCGAATTGACGACCGCTTCGAAGGATTTCATCTCGGCATTGGCTTTGTCTTTTTGTTCGTCGGTTAAATTTGGCATCCCGGGAATCATCTTGGCAATCGCGCCCAAGTTGCCCATCTTCTGGACCATCTTCATCTGCTTCAGCATATCGTCGAGGGTAAACTCGCCCTCCATCATCTTCTTCGATTGCTTTTCTGCTTCTTTTTCGTCGATGACCTCTTTGGCCTTTTCGACTAAAGAGACGACATCGCCCATTCCGAGGATTCGATCCGCCATGCGGTCGGGGTAGAAAACATCGAGATCGCTGACTTTTTCGCCAACACCGGCGAATTTAATCGGGAGACCCGTCAGATATTTAATTGAAAGCGCAGCGCCACCCTTCGCGTCGCCATCGAGTTTCGACATGATAACGCCGGTGAGATGAAGATCTTGGTTAAAGGCATTGGTGACGTTGACCGCATCTTGACCAGCCATCGCATCGACCAGCAAGAGGACTTCTTCGGGATGAACCGCTTTATTGATGTTTTTGAGCTCATCCATCAACTTCTCATCAATCTGCAAACGACCGGCGGTATCGAGAACCAAAAGATCGTATTGGCCTTCAATGGCTTTCTTTTCGGCTTGCTTAGCCACTTCAACGGGGTCAACTTGGGTTCCGAGGGCGAAGAAATCGACTTGGATTTGCTCCGCTAATTGTTTGAGCTGATCAATGGCGGCAGGACGATAGACGTCAAGGCCCGCTAAAAGGACCTTCTTGTTCAGCTTGTTTTTGTGGAGATAGGCAAGTTTACCCGCGCTCGTGGTCTTGCCTGAGCCTTGTAAGCCGACGAGCATAATGGTCGTCGGACCGCCTTTGGCGTAATTAATGCCGGTATTGTCTGCCCCCAAAAGTTCCACGAGTTCATCGTGGCAGATCTTGACGAGCATCTCCGAAGGATTGACTTTGAGAAGGACCTCTTGGCCCAAGGCTTTTTCTTTGACGTCATCGGTAAAAGCCTTAACGACCTTGTAATTGACATCGGCTTCCAAAAGGGCGATGCGGATTTCCCGGATCGCACTATCCATATTCGCTTCGGTCAGTTTGTCTTCCTTACGCATCTTCTTGAAGACGGCTTGGAATTTATCGGCTAGGGATTCAAAGGCCATGGTGAATGTACTCCTGTAAAGCCTTGATGGCTTTGGCTTTCTCTTCGGCATTAGCGGCTTGATCAATCGCGAAGGATAAGCTTTGCAAATCCCGCTTCTTTTTTAGCAAAGCCACTTCTTTTTCCACTTCGCGCATTTTGGCGAGGCCCTTTTTGAGGCTATCGTTGACCGCCGCGCGGCTGATGGAACGGGATTCGGCGATTTCGCTGAGCGAAAGATCGTAGAGATAATAATCGGAAAAGACGGCGCTTTGAATCGGAGTAAGCACCCCTTTATAAGCATCATAGAGGGCGCTGGCCTCCTCCCGTTTTTCCAAAATCTCGTCGTTCATTTCTTTTCGTCTCCCACCAAGAGGGCATGCAAATACTCATCGAGGTCGAATTCCTCGAGATCGTCCATTTTTTCGCCTAAGCCAATGAAACGAACCGGCACGCCAAACGCATCGCGAATCGAAAGAATGATGCCTCCTTTGGAGGTCCCATCCATCTTCGTAATCACAATGCCAGTCAAATCCGAAACCTCTTTGAAGGCTTTGGCTTGTTCAACGCCATTTTGTCCCGTCGTCGCATCGATAATCAAAAAGGTCTCGTGGGGAGCGCCGGGGATTTCTCGGGTCAAAACGCGCTTCATCTTCGCAAGTTCCGCCATCAAATTGCTCTTATTCTGCAAACGACCCGCCGTATCGACGATCATCAAATCGATCGCATGCTCTTTCGCGTATTTGGCGCCATCGAAGCAGACGCTGGCAGGGTCGCCATTTTCTAAGCCCGTCACAATCGGGCAGTTTAACCGGGTAGCCCACACTTTAAGCTGTTCCACCGCGCCCGCCCGAAACGTATCGGCGGCCACGAGAAGAATCTTCTTACCCTTTTGCTGGTAACGATATGCCAATTTGGCAATCGAGGTGGTTTTGCCAACCCCATTCACGCCTTCGACGAGCAAAACAGTCGGACCAGCGCTCGCGAATTGAATATCATTGACGATGGAGGCACCGCTTTCGACATAGCCGACGAACATTTCATCGACGAGGAGTTCGTTGATCTTTTGGGGATCTTTGATCCCTTCGGCTTTGCTTTTATCCAAGAGCGATTCCACCAGTTTCAAAGTCAAAGATACCCCGACATCCGCTTCAATCAAAATTTGTTCGAGTTCTTCGAAATACTGACCATTCACTTCCTGATAACGTTTGGAAAGTTCTTGGAGGCGGTCAGCGAAAGCCGCCCGGCTTTTCGCCAGACCCTTTTCGTATTTCTCCGAAGCAGGCGTTTCTTCTTTTTTGCTGAATTTATTTTTTAAATAAGCGAATAATCCCATACTATTTCCCCTGATTTCCGTAATCTTCGTCAAACTGTTCGAGGGCCGCTTGGGCTTCCTTGACGCTTAAAAAGACGTCGTTATCTTCGCCCAAGGAAAGGGCGTGCAAGGCCTGTTTTGCCGCTTCGACTTCGGCGGTTTGCTTACTCGAGCCACTGCCCCGGCCGAGTTCGGTGCCTTCAAAAAAGACGGCGCAGGTATAATTTCTCGCATGAGCCGGACCTTCTTCGGCGATGATCTGATAGCTCACGGCTTCTTTCTTTTCGGCTTGCATCGCCTCTTGGAGGTTGCTCTTCGGATTGCCATCTTCTTCGACTTCAGCTTCAGCGATATCTTTTTCGAAAATCTTGCGGACGAAGGCGTAAGCAATCTCCCGTCCTTGATCGAGATACAGCGCGCCGATAAAGCTCTCGAAAACATCTTCAAGAACGTGAACGGCTTCTTTGGCGGGTTGGGTAAAGGAAGTGCCAAAACGAATATAGTCATCCAAATGAAGACTGAGGGCATAATGGGCTTCGCTCTCGGTTCGGATGAATTGAGCTTTGAGGATTGAAAGATCCCCTTGTTCCATCTCCGGATGATAAATGTAGGTCAGTTCCGCCACGACGAGCCCAACCAAAGAATCGCCAAGATATTCGAGCCGCTCGTAATCTTCGTGAATCGCCCGATTCATCCCATTGCATGAAGAATGGGTGAAGGCCATTTCGTAAACCGTCAAAGAATGGGGAGTAATCCCGAGGCTCTTTAATAGGAGCGAACAATCTTTATAAGGACGCAGCGTTTCTTCGTTCATGAGCGAAAGCCTTCTTGGAGCGCATTAACCACTTTATTTTCGCTTAAGCGGTACGCCACTTCCATCGCGTTTTTAAAAGCTTCTGGGGTCGAATTGCCATGGGCTTTCACCACCACGCCATTGACGCCAAGAAGAAGGGCGCCGCCGGTCTTTTTCGGGTCGAGAGCCTCTTTCATATCTTTGAGACCTTTCTTGGTCAATAAATAACCGATTTTGCTCCAGAGGTTGCGCTTAAAAGCCTTTTTGAGCATTCCGCTCATTCCTTTGGCCGCCCCTTCGACCGACTTGAGCATGATGTTGCCACTATAGCCATCGGTAACGATAACGTCCGCGACGCCTTGAAGCAATCCGCTTCCTTCGACGTTACCAACAAAATGGATTCGCGAATCGTTCTTCAATAAGTCGTAAGCCGCCTTTCCTTCGGGTGAGCCCTTGCCTTCTTCCGAGCCATTGGAAAGTAACGCCACGCGCGGCGAAGCGATATGATTGACTTTTTGGGCGTAAATCGAGCCCATCAAAGCGAACTGCGCCATTTCTTCGGGCGTGTTCACGTTCGATGCGCCGACATCCAAAACCGTGGTAAATCCCCCTTCTTTGAGGTTGGGGAAAGAAGTGACTAAAGCCGGGCGAAGCACGCCGGGGATCTTTTTAAGCATCAAGGTCGAAGCGCTTAAAAACGCACCAGTCGAACCGGCGGAAACGACGCCATCAGCGCCGCGTTCATTCACTAAGGCGATCGCTTTGACCATCGAAGACTCTTTCATCCGAATCACTTCGAGAGCCCCCATCTCCATGCTGACAACATCGGGGGCGTCAACGATTTCATAACCTGAAAGTGAAGATAATTCGTCTTTTTTGCCAACCAAAATCAAGTGGCAATCCGGATGAGCGGCGTGGAAAAGTTGGACCGCTTCTTTGCTCATCGCACTGCCCAAATCGGACCCCATCATATCAAGGACTAACTGACTCATGCTTTTCCTCCTCCGCTAGTATAGCGGTCTTTCGCTTCTATATCTATGCTCCAAAACTGCCTTTCGCTTCTTTTTCTGCTGCGAAAAGCACGAAGCGGTTGGCAAAATCATCGCGATGTTTCAGAATCGCGCTGGCATCGTCTCTCGCACATTCGAAAATCTTGAAATCGTCGACGAGGTTCGCGTAGGAAAAAGAAGGCAGACCGCTTTGTTTGACTCCAGCGAGTTCGCCAGGTCCGCGAAGGCGAAGATCTTCTTCGGCGACTTTGAAGCCATCGGAAGTCGTTAAGAGAATCTTGAGTTTGGCTTTCTCGTCCTCTTCTTCTTTGCCACTTGTGGCCAAGATGCAGGTCGCTTTCGTTCCGTCACGCCCGATTCTTCCCCGCAATTGATGAAGCGAAGAAAGGGCGAAATGACTCGGTGAATAAATGACCATCAAGTTCGCGGGTTTGACATCGATCCCGACTTCGATGAGCGAGGTCGCGACCAAAATTGGGCAGAGACCACTTCGGAAGGCCATGAGGGCAACCGTTTTACTTTCTTCGTCCATTTGACCATGCATCATCGTCACGAGGTTGGGATAGCGTTTTTTATAAAGCTCGGCAATCTTCTTGACCGAGGTCTCATCATCATCTTCTTGTCCTTCGATTTGGGGTACCACCACGTAAACGCGGTGATGGGAGGCGATGGAGGAATGAATCGCTTCGTCGATTTTGCTCGAGGTCGAATCCATCATTAACGTTTCAACATCACGTTTCCCCGAGGGGAATTCGCTTAACGAGGAAACGTCCAAATCCCCATAAATCGTCAGAGCCAAAGTCCGAGGGATCGGGGTGGCCGACATCAAAAGCAAATCGGCATGTTCGCCTTTATCGAGAAGCAAACTTCTTTGGTTCACACCGAATTTATGCTGCTCATCGATAACGGCCAATCCCAAATAGGCATAATTGACCCCTTTAGAGAATAAAGCATGGGTGCCAACAACCAAATCCAGAGTGCCATCGCTCAAGTCTTCCAAGACGTTATGGCGTTCTTCCGCGCTCATGTTGCCCACGAGAAGACCGATTTCCATATTCGTGCCCTGAAATAGTGCCTTTAGCGTGTCGAAATGCTGGCGGGCCAACGCATCCGTTGGCGCCATGATGGCGGTTTGCTCGCTCCGGAGATGGTTGGCATAGGCGAGAAGGGCGGCGACTAAGGTTTTGCCCGTTCCGACATCACCTTGAAGCAAACGATACATCACGTGGGGCGAATCCATATCGGTTAAACCTTCTTCCAGCGCTTGGCGCTGATCGGAGGTCAAGGCGTAAGGAAGGCTCTTGATAAACGTTTCGAGTTTCTCCCGATCGACTTGGCGGCGACGGTCTTTCAGCAAGGCGCGGTTTTCACCGCGGACAATCTGGTTTCGCAAGGCGAAGAGCAAAGCTTCTTCGTATTTGAGACTCCGGAGAGCTTGGTGAACGTCCTCCAGCGATTTCGGGTCATGGGCTTTGCGGAATGCCTCTTCCCGGGAAAGGAGTCGATATTTCTCGCGATACGAAAGAGGAATGACGTCTTCGATTTTTCCCGTTAATTGAGTCAAAGAACGTTTCACGAGGGCGGCGAAGGTATGATTCGGAATCGGGTTGGGCAAAGAATAAATGGGGCGAAGAGCATTTTCTTGTGCGACTTCGCCTTTCACAATATTGACGAGTGCCAAAGAATGGCGTTTCTTTTCGTAGACGCCGCTCAAAGTATAGAGAACATCGCTCTGCAAAAACGACGAGAGATAATTCCGGTTCCAGGCTTCAACGAGAAAGACCTCGCCCTCGTTCGTTTCAAAATAAAAACGGTAAAGTGTCCGGTGGGCAAAACGTAACGGATGGGGAAGGGCGCCGTGGAGTTTCCCCAGCACGACAATGCGCTCTTTATCATCGTAGACGCTCTTGCGCTCGGTATAAGCAAAACTCTCGTAGCGGCGTGGCAGGTGTTCGATGACGTCCAAGGGAGTGAGAATCCCCATAAGACTTAATGCTAAATTGAGTTCAGGTGACTTCGATAAAGCCATGCGATTATTTTACCATTTCCCTCCGAGGGCAAGGATAGAAAAAAGAGGGGATAAACCCCTCGATTTTGTTCGTCCCTTATTCTAAGCCGACCAAGAAACTATAAACCGGCTGTCCACCGCTACGGACATCAAGATCGAGCGTCGGATATTTCTTTTGAAGATCAGCGGTGATTTTTTCACCATCTTCTTCTTTGACATCCGCACCCATGATGATGGTGAGAAGGCTGGAAGAATCGCTGACGAGATTCGCGACCAAATCGTAGAGGGCTTGGAACTTGTCTTTGACGCAACTCACAATGCCTTTATCATCTTTCATCGCCATGTAGTAATCCTTGGTGATGTGGACGCCTTCGATATCGGTGTCTTTAATCGCGTAGGTCACGGAACCGGAAATCACGCTCTTGAGGGCGCTCTTCATCGCTTCGTAAACATCGTTGGCCGAGCCTTCAGGCGAGAACTGCATGCAGCTCACTAAGCCTTGAGGAATGGTCTTCGACGGGATGACTCTGGCGGCGACTGGCGAATTCTCCAAAACGTCGCAAGCTTGGGATGCTGCCATCACAATATTGGAATTGTTCGGCAAAATAAAGACGTTTTTCGCGTGGCATTTTTGAATGGCTTTGACGAAATCTTCCGTCGCAGGATTCATGGTTTGACCACCCGAAACGAGAACATCAACGCCGAGTTCTTTAAACATTTCATCGAGCCCGGATCCGCTCGAGACGGCAACGAGGCCGAAATCCTTGAGCGGCTCTTCTTTTTCTTGAGGTTTAGCAGCTTTTTCCCGCTCGATGTTAGCGGCCATATCGGTCGCTTTATCGCCATGGGAGATATTTTCGTGTTCTTCCGACATATTCTCGATTGTGATGGTCAAGAATTCGCCATAGTTTTGGGCGTAGTTCAGCATCGAACCCGGATTGAGGGTGTGGACGTGAACCTTAACGATGTCCTCATCGCGAACGAGGACGAGGGATTTTCCATGGGTGGCTAAGAAGTTTTGGAACTTCTTCTCGATGAAAGGCTTTTTGCCATCTTCGGGTTTGCCCAAGCGAAGAATGAATTGGGTGCAATAGCCATAGCCCTCTTCATCTTCGGAAAGTTTGGCGCCAGCATAAGAAGAACCGCTATTGCCTAAAACCGAAGAAACGCTTTCTTCAGGGGCATTCTGGTTTCGCTCAATAAATTGTCCTTCAGCCGCCTTGAGCATGCCTTCCAGCACGACACAAAGTCCAGCGCCGCCGCTATCGACCACGCCGACTTCTTTCAAAATCGGCAGCAAATCGGGGGTATGTTGAAGCGAAATCTTTGCTTCTTTTAACAGGATGGCAAAGGCTTCTTCGATGCTCGTGTCTTTCTTCACTTGATCGTGCAAAGCGCTTGAGGATTCGCGGATGACGGTGAGGATGGTGCCTTCGACCGGCCGCATGACGGCTTTATAGGCGACTTCCTTGCCTTTAAGTAAAGCATCGGAAAGCTCGGCGACATTGACGACGTCTTTGTCTTGCATGCCGTCGGCGATGCCACGGAAAATCTGAGAAGTGATGACACCGGAATTGCCACGTGCACCCATCAAAAGACCTTTGGAGAAGGCGCTGGCGATGCTCGAGCAGGATTCATCATTCTTGTTTTGAATCTCTTTGGCTCCGGAAGTCAAAGTGAGGTTCATATTCATGCCGGTATCCCCATCGGGGACCGGGAAAACGTTGAGTTGATCGATTTCGGGGTAGTGGTTATAAAGATTATTGGCTCCGGAGAGGAACAACTGTTTTAATTGCTGACCATTAATGCTTTTCATTTGAACTATTCGATTTCCTTGATGTCTTGAACGAAAACGTTGACCTTCTTAAAGGGAATCTGGAAGGTCTTCTCGAGGACGTAGGTTTCTTTTTTCTGTAACTCCGAGATGACTTCGGTGATTTTGACCCCATAAGCCACCACGACATAGACGTCCACTTCATAAGCGTTTTTGACTTTTTTGCAGTAAACGCCTTTGATGTAATCGTCTTTCTTTAAGAG
>DAISHV010000059.1:0-10970 GCA_036822315.1 Bacillota bacterium
GGGATTGAATTTCTGGTCGTCGTATTCGAGCGGGATGACGAGGATGTTGGCCTCGCCATTGACCTTCGAGGGGAGCGGGCAGCTCCCGCCGTAGCCGAGTTCGCGTGGCGAGTTGGCGAAAGCGACCGAGGTACCTTCATTCGCTGGCAAAGAAGATTTCTCCGCTTCGGAAAGCGAGAGGTATTCCCTCCCTTTCGTGCAGGCGGAAATCGCTAAGGCAAAGATGAAGGCGAGCGGAAGAAAACGGCTGGTTTTCGATTTCATCCCCCGGCCTCCTTTTCCTGAATAGTATACCCATTTCGCCCCCGAACGGGGGATAGCGAAAATCCTGTCTTAATGTCCGGCGTCACTCTGAAGCTTTCGCTTGGTTAGGATTCCATTAAAAAGGTATCACAAATCCTGGAACAAACCAGAAGGCGGGGTACTTTTTCTTATTCGGGAAACCCTAAGATAAAGAGGAATCGCAAAAAAGTGGAAAATTCCAGTTAATTTTGGTTTTGGAATCAGCGGAACCCTCAATTGAGTCAGATTTTACTTGCACGGAGTCCTCATTTTTTCACCGAAAAAGACAATAATAGCGATAAAACCTAACAAAATTTACTTGCACATTACTTGCACATTACTTGCAAATCATTTGGAAAACTTAAGTCTATTTTTCCCCTCGATGAGACACTGGAGCGTCAAGAGGGAAGGGCATTGACTTTTTTCGTCATTTCTTTCGGGCGGGAAATGTTCACGGGATTCGTCTAATTCAAGGCCCGAAATGAAGATGTCATTGTCTGACAATAAGCTGCCCGTAATGCTGCCCTTGGTGAGCCCCCGTGCAGGTAATATTTCCGGAATAAACGGATTTCTCAAATAAGGTATCAATGTTTTTGCTTTGATACGTTTCAAGTGTTCCGAGGATGCCACCGACGTTATCGTCGCCCGTGATATCGGCGGAGACGTTCACTTCATCGTAGACGCTATGGAAGTTATCGCTCGAATCCAGATCGGCGACATAACCAACCATTCCACCGATGCCATGGTTATACGAAGCGGGGAGGGGATTCGAAGCGGCTTCTCCTTTAAGGCTTTCGTTAAATGAGCAGTTCTTTAAGATCGAGGTTTGGGCATAGCCTAGTAAGCCACCGACAAGGCCACGTCCCACTAAAGAGCCTTCGACGAGGCAATCGCCGAAATAACTATTTTCCGCGTGGTCGGCGATGGCACCGCTAGAAGAAGCGCTGGCGATGGCTGAAATGTCGATTGAATAGTCCTTAAGAATAAGATGATCGACATAGGCGTTTTTCACCGAGCCCAAAAGAGACGAACGATAACTGGTCGGCTCGCTTGGGTAGGAACTTGGGGCAATCTTGAGCCCGCTGATCCAATAGTGGCTCGGATTAAGGAAGACTCCGCTAAAAGCGGTGTCATTCGCCCCATTGCACACCGCGGAGAAATCGCTGACGTTCTTCGCGTCGATATTCGCCGAGAGATAATAGGCGCCGCTCGGATTTTTAGCGATGGCTTTGAAATCGTCGAGTGAAGCGATGGGGGTTAACGCTTCAGGATCGTAGACATAGAATTTTCCTAAACTGACCCCGCTATAGGCGTTCTTCGATGTTTTGTCATAGACCGTGGCGACGAGAGGATAGAAACCGGGCTTACTAAAAGTGAGGCTGTTTGAGTTAGCTTTGACGGCTCCGCTTCCATAAGCGTTAAGGCCTGAGAGGTCGATTGAGGAGACGCTGACGCTGGAATCCTCGGGGACGATATCGCTCTTCGAAAAGGTATAAGTTAAGCCGGTTTTGCAAAGAATAGCGCGGTTTTGCAGGGTATTTTTTAAATGAAGTGCCGGCCATTGGTAATTGTGCAATCGCTGGTAAAAGACCCCGCCGGTGATGCCACCCGCCAAGGTTAAAAGGACAAAAATAGACAACGAGATCCAAAGAATCTTTTTCCGTTTTTGGTGAGTACGATAGCGATCGATGATTTCCTGATCGTCATCAATGAGATTGGCTTTGCTCACGTTAAAAAACGCGCAAAGATCCGCGGTGCTTTCCTCGGTGGGGAAACCCCGTCCTTGTTCCCATTTCGCGATGGCGGAACGAGAGACGTGGATGGCTTCTGATAAGCCCTTTTGCGTGAGATTTTTCTCGGTGCGGAGTTCTTTTATTTTTGAGCAAACATAACAACCAGTGAAAATGATAACATTCTCTTCGAAAAAGCGATGGTACTCTTTGAAAAACCGTGATACTTTGCTTGGATGGGCAAAGTTTTTTATCCTGGCGTTGGTCGAATTGAAGGCATTGAGTTTAAAAAGGGCATCTCGAAAAGACCTTGTCCGCTCTTAAAGCTTTCGAGTGGCTGAACTCCATTCCGATTCCTCCGAAAGAAAACGCCTTAGTAAAGTAGGAAAAACTATCACGCTTATCTTAACTTTCATTTTTTTAAAGGTTTTTCTTTTCGGAGCGAAACCTCGGCGATACAATGAAATTCAATCGTTGAGTCGCTGACGTTAGAGAAGAAAAATTTGACGAGCGAGAAGGGGCGAAGCTATGGATGTGTTCACGCTAACGGTCACACTGATCTTCTTGGTGGTGATGTTTTATGGCTACGTGCTTTTCTTTTTGATTTTGGGCCATTCTCGTTCATGGCGGAGTTTTGTTTATCCGCATTTCTGGCTTCATCTATTTCCTTCCTCGTGGCGGAAACGCTTTGGCCTTGAGGATCGCCGGATTCCTTATCGGGCTTTGGCTGCCTTCTTTATTGGCGTTTGCCTTCTTGCGGCGTATATCAGTTTCGTCGTTATCCTTTACCGCCATCCTTCAAAAGAAGGCTCTGACGTTCTTTTGTATTTGACGGTGGCCGCTTCCTTGGCGTTTTTGTTCTCGGCGGCGATTTTGTTCAATATCGCGGATAAACTTCCCGATCAAAGAAAAGAAGCGGCGGAAGTCGAAGAGAGAAAAGAATAAGAGTTTTGTCTTCTTTGCGTTTACAATAGGGGCATTGGAGGCGAAGGATGTCTTTAGAAAGCAAAATCCGAATTCAGGATGATCTTTATCATTTCGTCAATGACGAGACGCTTCGCCAGGTTGTGATCCCTTCAGACGAGCCGACTGCTGGAGGCTCTAGCGAACTCGATAAAGCGGTCGAGCGCTTACTCATGGCCGATTTCAGCGCGATGGCCAGCGGCGAAAAGAGCATTCCGGATGAAAATCTCCGCAAAGCGGTCCTGCTTTATCAAAAAGCGAGGGATCTGCATAGAAGAAATCAGGAAGGCATCACCCCACTAAAGAAAGAACTCGCCGGCATTCTGGCCTTGTCTTCGCCTTCTTCCCTCAACGCCGTGTTAAAAGACTGGCTCTTTTTTGATCGCCCGCTTCCTTTTCAACTCGACATTGAAACCGACATGAAGGATAGTTCGCGCCGCGCTCTTGTTCTTTATGGGCCGGATACGATTTTGCCCGACCCCTCTTATTACGCCGAAGATCATGAGCAAGGGAAGCAGTT
This sequence comes from Bacillota bacterium, assembly GCA_036822315.1. Taxonomy (GTDB): domain Bacteria; phylum Bacillota_I; class Bacilli_A; order RFN20; family CAG-826; genus UBA4951. The sequence goes on from DAISHV010000059.1 coordinate 3,496, forward strand.
TTTGAATATTTTCGTGACGATGGCCCGCCAGCTTTTAGCGCTTTGCGATTTGAGTCCAGAAGAACAGGAGAAAACCTTAAGTGATGCCCTGCTTTTCGACCGCGAGGTGGCCAAGCGAGTCAAAAGTTCCGAGGATTGGGCCGATGAAAAAAAGAAATACAACCCTTGGCCCAGCGGCTCCGTCTTCAAAGCCTTGGCTCCGGTGGAGCTCGCTTCTTTTCTTTCGTCCTTCTACGGGCGTTTGCCTAAGCAAATCATCGTCTACGATCCGCGTTTTCTGAAGAGTTTCTCTAGTCTCTTCAATGAGGGGACTTTTACTCAATTCAAGCATTGGGCCTATATGTGGACTCTCATTAGCGGGACGTCTTATTGCGATGAGAACACCCGGCACTTGGGCAATACCTATACCCGGGCATTAGAAGGACTAAAAGAAGACTCCTCGATCGAGAAACAGGCGTTCCATATCGCCGATGATTCTTTTTCTGAACCGATTGGCGTCTATTACGGAAAGACCTATTTTGGCGAGAACGCGAAGCAAGACGTTATCACCATGACCAAAGCGATCATCGCGATGTATCGGAAGCGGATCATGACCCGTTCTTTTTTGAGCCCAAAGACCAAGAAAAAAGCCATCCTCAAACTCGATAAGATGGTCATCAAAATGGGCTATCCTGACCACGTTGAAGCCATCTACGATACCCTAAGTGTCGAGGAAAACTCCTCGCTTTATGAGGCCTTAGGCGTTTTGGAAAAGCAAAAGAATGCTTATGCGTTTTCCGAGCTTTTCCTTCCGGTGGACCGCAGTCGTTGGACCATGGCGGGCGACAGTGTGAACGCCTGCTACGAATCCTCAAGCAATGACATCACTTTCCCTGCGGCGATTCTCCAAGCACCCTTTTATTCCCTTGAGCAATCCCGAAGCGCTAATCTCGGCGGGATCGGGACCGTCATCGGCCACGAAATCTCCCATGCTTTCGATGATAGCGGCGCCCTCTATGACGAGAATGGGAACTTCGTGAATTGGTGGACTCCAACCGATCGGAAAAAGTTCAAGGCCCTGACCCGCAAAATGGTCAAGCAGTTCGATGGCCTCCCTTTGGCAGGATCAAAGGTGAATGGCAAGCTCACCGTCAGCGAGAACATTGCCGATAACGGAGGGATGGCCGTCACCTTAGCGATCATGAAACAGATGGATCAGCCTTCTTATGAGGATTATTTCACGACTTATGCCGAGAGTTGGTGTGAGAAAGCAAGGGAAGAATACCTGCAGCTATTAATGGCCGTCGACTTTCACGCCCCAGCGGAAATCCGCGCCAACATTCCGCCGCAAAACTTCAAGGAATGGTATCGCACTTACCGGGTGAAAAAGAGTGATCGGATGTATCTTCCGAAAGAAAAACGTTTGGTCATTTGGTAATACTTCCTTCGAAGAAAGGATGACATTCTTTCCTGATCCAGAGAAAAAGATGACCGCTTTTTCAAAAAGCCATGACGAGATTGAAACATTCGGCGGATAAAATCCGTTCTTGCTTCAACCCACCTTTTTTGTTCTTTGTTTGATTTCGCACTTTGTCTATAATGAGCGCCGAGCAAACTATGGCCGCTAATAACATCGTGGACAACTTCAACGTTTCGCTTCTGAAACATAATAGCGAGCGGGCTTTTGATGAGCTTTACAAGAAGTATTATTTTCTCGTTTATTCCATCGCCCTTTCTTTGACGCACGTCGATGAAGACGCCAAAGATATCACTCTTAATGTCTTCGCGAAGATTTGGCAAGGCAGGCATGGACTCGATGCGAATAAATCCTTCCGGGATTACATCTGTTCCGCCGCCAAAAACACCGCGACGAGTTTTCTAAGAAGCAAGGGCAAAGAAGTCCCTTTGGAGACCGATCCTGATTCCGCTCCGGCAAGCAATCCCGACATTTCTTCTTCTCTTTTCTATGAAGAATTGCATAACGCTATCAGCTACATCCTCAACGAGAAGGAATGCTTTGTTTTCTTTGCTCACGTTGAACGTGAACTGCCTTTTAAGGAAATCGGCAAGACTCTTGGCATCAGCGAAAATGCCGCCTCCAGCCTTTACACCAGGGCAAGAGAAAAACTGAAAGCGCATTTGGCAAGCTCGGTCAAACCTGACGATAGTGGGAAAGGAAAGTGACGGCCATGGAAGAAATCGATAAAGTTGAAGAAAAACTGAGGGGCAAAGGCTGGAGCGGTGACCCCGAAAAAGCAAAGGCACTCGCCAATCCCGATGATGTTCTTCGCGTGCGCCGTCATGCCCATTGGCTTCATTTGTCTTTGGCCGTGGCTGCTTGCTTAGTCGTGGGCGTTGTTTCTTCGCTGGTCACTTGGAGCGTTTATTTTGGCCAACGAAGCGGCCAAACGGGCAGTGGCGAAAACGATGATACGATGGCGTATGTGAAACAACTGGGGAGCCATTATTACCCCACCGCGGTGGGAAGCCTTTCCGATTCGGCCAACGTTTATGCCGACTTGTATTACGCCTTCAATAGTAGCCAGGACAACTACCTCGTGATTGCCATCAACAAAAAAGAAGCCTTCTCGGTGAAACTGTATGACGTGAGCGGGCTGCCCATGTTTTCTCTTAGTCGCGAGATCGGAAGCGTCGGTTCCAAAACGCTTAGCATCACCTTTTCAGCGGAAATCGAAACCCTTAATGGCAGCACGATTTCTCTGGCGGTAAGAACGATTGATTTTTCGCCGTTCTACAATAGCCTAATGGCCCAATAATTTCTTTGGGCACAACTTTTTTCAAATCAAGCGACGGAATTTCGTTTTCATTGCGTATTAATTCATAAAGGTCTTGAGACGCGAAAGCCTTTACTTAGGACCGGAAATGGCTAATTTTCACATGAGAAAAAAGCTGCCGATGCTCCTTCTTGCCCTCCTTTTGATTGGAAGTGGCTGTTCGAAACAAAAAGAGTTTTCTTGGTCGGACTCCATTGCGGCGCTTGCCCAGAAAGGATGGGAAATCAACGTCTCGCTTGAAGGCAATACGTACCTTAATTCCGAATTGCAGCATTACGGCTATAAAGGAACGGTCCAGCTGGACGCTTGGGTCGTGGGGACGGACCCCTTATCGGGCTATGACGCGCCAGGAAGCTATTATTCCGCGCTTTTCTATAAACTGAACACCGAGGCCATGGCCAAAGACACTTACGACACTCTGATCCATTCGGGGCTCTCGAGCCAATACAAGGCCGCTCTTTTTGGCACAGTCGTTGTGAGGACCAACTCGGCGACGGCGATGGAAATCACCGGTGGCACGTATGCCACAATTTGATCGGGCTATCGGTCCATTGAACCGCTAAGAGAGGGGGCGTTAGGAATGGTTTGGGGCGCCTATTGGAAGCGCAATCAGGATGGCGATCAATGACTGCGGCCTTAGGACTACCGAAAAGGCTATGATATTCTATTTCTTAGGAATACACTCTTTTATTGGATAAGACATGGAAATAAAAACTTTTACCTTTGTAACGCATAAAGCGGATACGATTCGCCTCTTTAAACCCTATTATCTCCGGCGCAATAGCTTTCTTTTGCTTTTGAGTGCCATTGCCGCCATTTTCGGGGGTCTTATGTTCGTTCCCGGTTTTGCTTCCCAAGACCCTGATCCGACCTCGAGCATTAGCCTTTTTGTCGGGGCGGGCGTCTTTTTGTCTCTCTACGTGATTTTCTATTTTCGCGGCGTTTCCACGATGAAACGGTCCTTGATTGGCTCCCCAGAATCCGCGACTGTTACCCTTTCTAGCATCAACGGGTTGACCATCTCGACGGATGGAAGAAAAGTGTTTGAACATCTCGTTGGCGGGGAAGGGGGATTTTCCGTGTCCAAAAACAAGACGCACTATTTTCTGAGAATCCGCCGTTTGTATTTCTTCCCTATCCCGCGCCAAGAGGAGACGAAAGCCGTTCTTCTTGAGGCGGGGGTCGCCGCTAAAGATCTTTAAATTAAAAAGGAGAATCTTATGAAATGCATTGAAGAGTTCGATCGAAAAGAAAACCTCACGGTCGTGGGCAAGGATCATTATGGCGTGGTGGATGGGTACCAGTTTTCTTACACCGTCAACCCGTTACAAAGTGCCAGCTATGTTTGTTGTATCAGCGCTCCACTCGCCTCCAAATCCCAAGAGATAAAGCACTTTTTGGAGTCCAAAAACAAAGAACTGAAATTCGCGGGAACCCGTCTCGACCCCAATCAAATCGTTTTCCTGCCGTTTTGTTGGACCGGTGCGAGTGGGATGAAGAATCTCGAACTTGAGCTTCACGCCATTACCGCTTTCCTAAAAGAAAACCAAGTTCCCACAGCGGAATATTGCCCGGTTTGCGGTCAAAAGATCGAACAAGGCTCGTGGGTCAAATTTGGCGAAGGATTGGCTAATTTAGATGAAGGATGCGCCGAGAAAATGAAAGTTTTAGCGGAAACCAAAGAAGCCGAATATATCGCTCTGCCAAACAACTATGGCAAAGGCTTTCTTGGAGCGTTACTTGGTGCTTTGATTGGCGGCGTCGCTTGGATTGGCATCGGCATGATCGGATTTGTTTCCGGATGGATTGCTTTCTTAATTTCTTATCTTGCCAGCATTTTCTATGACAAATTTAAAGGGAAACCGAGTGGCTGGAAAATCGTTATTGTTTCATCGGCCTCTCTCCTTGTTGTCCTTGTTTCGCAGTTTAGTCTTTATCTGATCCTCGTGGCCAACGCCATGGCGAAGAAGGGAATCAGTGGGAACGTCGTTACGACTTTCTTTGACAATCTCCAAAATAACTCCACCTTTGCCCGAGGCTTCTGGGCCGATTTTATTTTGGCTTTGTTCTTCGCCATCATCGGAATTTCCTTATCCGCTTGGCAAATGAAACATCAGATTCACAAAAAGCAGTAAAACCCGGCTTTTGAGAGCTCACGTCAAATGAGGTCATCTTCCTTGGGGAACCAACATAAACCCATTCTCAAACCGATTGGATTTTCCACGCGGTTTTTGCTCAACTTTTTTCTCGTGGGACTTTTCTTTGTTTTTCTCGCTCTTGCCGCTTTGGGGATCGAGTTCCTCCTCATCCCCAATTACCAAGGGGTGGATGCGACTTACGTGGCGGTGAATTCCGCTGAGGAATGCGGCTACGTCAACTACGTTTTCGGCGGTATCCCTTTTAGCAACATCCGGATTGACTCTTACGATTCTCGACTCATCGGTTCCACGGTCCGCGTTTTCGTCGATCCTACCTCACCAGAAAAGATCTGGGCGCTTTTGGATATGGCCATCATTCCCTCCTCGATCGCGGTCATCGCCGGCCTTCTTTGGCTCATGGATTTGGTCTTCTTCATCGGCGCGCTCCACACGGAAGCAAATCGCCATCTTTTGCACCGGAAAGACCTTTGCCACGTGGCAAAACTTGCTGAACTCGGGAGCTCATCGGTGTCGTGCCTTGGCGTGGTCGATTTTTATCTCTGGGCCGATTATGACGGCAAACGCTACAAAAGCCAGACTTGCCAAGGGCAACTTCCTTTGGTCCTCGAAGCGGTTTCCCGCCAGGAACCCGTTGATCTTTATGTCGACCAGAAAGGCCATTATTTTCTCGATATGCGGAAGTTGAACCAGCACCTGCTCAAGGAACAAGCGGAAATGGACCGGAAGAAAGAGGCTTTACTTCCCGATCCGGAGGCTTTTAAAACGCTCTCGGTCGGGCCGATTTTCTCCCGTTTGGGCTATTCCTTGATGATTCTTGGTTTCTCTCTTTTTTCCGTTGCGATGATTGGGATATTGACTTATGCGGCTTTTACGATGGAAACCTTCAATTATGAGGATTTCGTTGGCGGCGCAGTCATCATGCCTTTTCTGGCGATCCTTGGTTTTCTTGATATTGATTACAGCGGCTTTTTTCATTGGAAAGTGGAAAAAGGTGTCTTGAGTTTTAAACGTCCTTTTCGGAAAGCCCTCATACTGCCGTTGAATCAGATCACCAGCGTAAGAGTCGATAGTGTCATCAACGATTTTGAATCCCACCCCAAAGCGGGGATCGGCAGTATCCTCTTCTCGGATGGGGTAACGGAGATCGAGCTCGATCTTTCTAAGGACGCCTTTGAACTCGCCTGTTTGCTCGATCCCTCGTTAAAGGAACGTTCTTGAATCCCAGCGTCGCATAGCATTATAAAAACACCGTCCGATGGCCAGCATGAGCAGGACCAAACGAACCACGTGAGCATCAATACGAGGCTGGCGTTCATCTCACGACGGTTGAAAACTTCCGTTGAAATCGCCCCCGAGCGATATTTGCATCTCCGAAGAATGTACGGAAAGAGTCGATAGCGTCGCGAGATCTTGGCGGCATAAAGGCCGATCTAACAATCGCTTGACGCTCTTCGATTCGCCAGCTATCATAAGGTCGTAAAGCTTGGATGCTTTTGGTGCCCAAGCAGAAGCGTTGGGATGCGTCCCGCGCTTTTTTTGTATCCTAAAGCCGGGCGATGATCCGTCCGCCTTATCGCTGGGGTAAAATCCGGAATGAGGTGCTTCGATATTGCTTTTGCTGTCGCTCCTGAATTTCGGTTTACTCCTTTGCGAGAACGTTTTCTTTTTCATCGCCTAAATTTAGCCAAAATGGGGTGGCTTTGGCTAGTGCTCTCCCGCCTGTTTTTCCATCCCCAGCCTAGCATGGAATTGGTATACTTAGACCAAAGGGGGCAAAAGGATGAAAATCAAAGCGCGAGTTTCCTTTATCGTGTTTTATCATGCCTTTGCCAGCCTCGTTTTTGGTGGCTTCGCCGCCGTCGGGATCTCCATCATCGTCCAGTACGCCGGGACGGACAGCGTCGTCGGGGGCATCGTCATGACGTCGCAGTTCGGCCTTTTCTTCCTGACCATCCAAGTCCTCGCGATCCTCTATTACGTTAAGGCTGAGCGCTTTCCCGTCGTCATCGAGAACGGCCTCGTCACCATCCGCTCCTTCAAAGGGGGCAAAGCCATCTCGTTCCCGACCTCCGAAGTGTCGAATTGGGGTTTTATATGGGTCCGCGACGGCAGCAAGGGGATCGCCTTCTTCACCAAGGACGGCCAATGCCACATCGCCTCACCGATCATTAGACCCTCGCCTGAGGACAGAGCCAAGCTGGGCGAACTCATCGGTGTCAAGGAATTGGAGTAATAAATGCTATTGTCATCGCTTTTTTCTTCCGAAGACAAGTTTGGGATTTGGTATACTAGCGAGGAGGCGGCATAAACATGACTGATAGCAGCGAGTTCTTCCCGACGAAAATGGGCAAAGCCGACGGCGAGGCCCTCTGGAGCGAGGTCGAGGCCTCGCTCCGTTCCCTTTACCGTTACGAGGGGGATCTGCGGTACTTTTTGGAGCATTGGGAATCCGTCCGCGAGGGGAAAAGCGCCTCCTTCAGCGTCCCCGTCAGCGTCACGCGCCACTCGAAGAACGGCTACGACCCCTCCTTCGACCTCGAGA
>DAISHV010000060.1:0-7770 GCA_036822315.1 Bacillota bacterium
GGAAAAAAGCAAGAAGGAGTCGAAAGAATAAAAAAATGCTAATTTGGTGAATTAGGGGCCTAAACACCAAATCAGCCACAATAGATTATCACGACTTTTAAAAAAAGGAATAGGGAGTTCATGAAGAGTTGGTTTCCAAATTTTTACACTGGCTTTAAGATGAGCGTTATTCGGTAGAATTTAGTTTGAAAGTATCATTTTAAGTGCTTGTTGATCAAAAGCTGAGCGGCGGTCACGGTTTCGTTCTTCTTTTTCGTTAAATCGTCAGTTCGATCATGTTGCCTTCGGGATCGAGAAAAGAAGATTCGTAATAACCATCGCCTGTCACGCGCGGTCCTCGGAGAAGAGTTAACCCCATTCCAACGATTGTCGTCGTCATTTCGTCAACGGCTTCTTTGCTACCTAGAGAAAACGAAAGGTGGACCAGTCCGCTCATCGTTCGGTCTTTCTCTTTTAAAGCCATTCCTTCATGGGAGAGAAGTTCAAGCCTGGCTTCGCCCGTTGGCGAAGAAAGGAAATAGTTTTCCCAGCCGGTTTTCGCATTGTGATATTTGGCGCTGGGGCGAAAACCAAAAAGTTGGCAATAGAAGTCTTTCTCTTTTTCGATATCAGCGACGTTGATACAAACGTGCTCGATCTTCATGGCATTCTCCTTCATGGGACTCTTCCTTATTCTAGGAGATAAACACAGGCGAAGATAGGGGAAGCGCTTGTAAGGAACTTGCAAAGAAAAAATCATTCGGCTTGACATTGAAAGATTCTGTGGCAATATGGATGCACCTGAAAGACATTGCTAGTCAATGGGCTGTTCGGGGGATCGCCAATCAGGCATTGGTGGATTGAGGTGCTATCAAAGCTAAGTGGGCAACATATCCCGCCGGATCTCGTGATCGGGATATGAGCCATTAGAATCTAGCGCCTTTTATTTTTACCCAAACTCGCGTTGTCCTTTCTAGGGGGCATCGCGTTTTTTCTTTCTCCGTTCTAACGAATTCACAAGAACGCGGCAGGGGATGAAGAAGAAAACCCCGGGGAATAACGTTTTGCTCTTCGGAGGACTTGAGGTCTGCCTTGGACTTCTTTGGGATAAAATTTCAATCCATACGATATCGAGAAGACCGTCTGGGAACGTAACTCGAGGAAAAGCGATGCTGGATCTTCGAACTGCGCAATCGCCTTCCAATTCTTTCTCCAAGAAAAAAGAAAGCCGCTAAAAAAGGGCTGAATCTTTAAAACAAGGGAAGACTTTATTCTCTGAGGAAAAGCAGTTGCATTTTTTACGTTTTTGCTCAAAATCGCCATGAGAAAAGGCTTTTCCGATTTGCAAGTGGTCACTCAAAAATAGCAAATCCTGTATTTCTAGAAAATAGTGAGTACTCATAATTTCAAACGAGTAAATGTAAAGTTTAAGTAAGGGCTTACAAATTCTTCTTGATTTTTAAAATGGTCTTTGGCATCATATAGGACCACAAAGGTATTGCAGGACAATCCTTTGGGGAAATACCTAACGTGGAGTTAGGGATTTAGAGAGAGGTGCTATCTAGCCTAAGTGGGCGAAGTATCCCGCGGTCTTAGCGTTGGGATACTTGTCATTAGACTCTAGCGCCTTTTTTTGTTGGAATATTAAAAAAGCGACTTCCCTGAGGAGTCGCTATTTTTCATTGGGCGTATAGATGACGTTATCGTTGAGGTCGATCGAGAGGGTATCGTCTTTGACGATCGTGTCCTCGAAGTAATAACGTTCTTTCTGATCGCTTGAGGTGTAGTGGAGGAGGCGGGCGAGCTCTTGGAAGAGGTCCTCTTTCTTCATTGGCCCATTCTTCTTTAAGAGGGCGCTGATGCCATCGGCGAGCTCTTTGGGAGAAATATCTTCGGGGTTACGCGGTTCGCCTTCAGCAGGATCATAAACGCGGAAAGCGAAGGGATGGCTCTTCGAATCGCGGTAGAAGAAGCCTTCGTCTTCTTTGACGCCAGGAAGATGGAGATGCTCGACGAGAGTCGTAATCGAGTCATTCGCGCCTTCAGGATAAGGCTCGCTCTCTTTGAGATGAGCTAAGCGGCGGTAGAGCATCGCTCCATCGATCGGACCTTCCAGCGTGATGAGAGAAAGGATCTTATTCGTGAGGGCGATCATTTCGACGTGGCGGAAGAGGACCCCGCGTTTAAAGACGACATAAGGATTGACGATGCTCGTATCGATTTCGTAGGGCATAAAGGAAACGGCCTTCGCTGGGGTTTTGCTCGGGGCGATGTCGTTTTGAATCGTCGGGGCTTTAGTAGCTTCCTCTTTTGCGGGGGCTTCTTCGGAAGGGAGGTCTTCGCTCGGAGCTTGGGCTTTCTTCTCTTTGGCCTTTCTTAAGGCTTCAAGGATTAAGGCTTCTTCTTGAGGTCGTGATTTGAACCAGGCTTCGCTATAGACCCGGAGGTAATTCCATCCCATGAGGGAGAGAATCGCCGGGCGGAGTTCATCGCGGTCGCGGGCGGTTCGGGCCCTTTGGAAGAGGCTGCCATCGGTTTCAATGGCTAAAAGGAAATCTTTGGCGCCCTTTTCGCGGACGGCGATTTCAATCTTGCCTAAGCTTTCGCCATAGTTGAGGAGGGTCTCATAGCCCTGCTTCTCGATGAAGGCGCTGATGTCTTTGAGGAGGGCTTCATTGGCGTTCGTAGAAGGGATGGCGATCTCGCCATGATTCTCAGCGAAACGGAGGTATTTCTGCAATAAGAGGACGCCATGCGATGTCGTCTTACTTCCATCGATGTCTTTAGCCTTGATGGAACTGACGAGTTCGAGAGCGTATTTCGCCCGGGTGATGGCGACATTGAGACGCCGTTCGCCTCCGACGACATTAAGCGGTCCGAAACGCTGATAGAAATGACTCTCTTCATCGGGGGCATAGCCGATCGAAAGAATGATGACATCGCGTTCATCCCCTTGGACGGTTTCGAGGTTTTTGACGAAGTAAGGTTCGTCTTTGCGGGCAAAGAACGTCGTTTCAAGCGAATGATCTTTTTCTCGAGCGTTATCAATCGCATCTTCAATCGCTTCTTGCTGAGCTTGGGAGAAAGCGACGATGCCGATCGAACGTTCCGGATAGGCTTTGGCTAAGCTGAAGAGCAGAGCAGTAACGGTGGCGGCTTCGACAGGATTGGTGCGCGATTTGCGGAGATATCGCCCCGTGGGACAGAAGTGGAAATGGACGCCATCTTCAGCTTTACGGACGGCGTTAGGGAAACTCACGAGAGTCGAATCGTAGATCTCGTTATTCGAGAAGGCGATGAGGGCTTCGTTCTTGCTTCGGTAGTGCCACAGAAGTCGTTTCGAAGGCAAGGATCCGGCAGCGAGCTCCAAGATTGATTCGTAGTCGCTATCGTTTTCATCGTAGTCCTCGTCATTTTCTTCTTCGACATCGTTGGCCATGAAGAAGGAGGTCGGAGGGAGCTGATGCTCATCACCGACGATGATGGCTTGTTTACCCCGATAGATGGCCCCGAGGGCATCTTCCGGGAAAATCTGCGAAGCTTCATCGAAGACGACCAAATCGAATTGAGCGCTGGGGGATAAGTAGGTCGAAACCGAAAGAGGCGACATTAAGAAGAGCGGCTTAATCGCTGAAACGGTGGAGAAGTAATTTTGAAGGAGATAACGGGTCGGCATCACCTTGCGTTTCTTTTCATGCTCGCGAAGGATCTTGCCGACATTCGGATCGCTATTGCTCGTCAAGGCACTGGGGCGACCTTCCGATAAACGTTCGGCAATCTGATTCCGTGAAATCCGGTATTGAATCTCATCGAGGCTCTTGAACTTTGCAATCAAACTTTCGCGTTCTAAGCGTGAGAACGATTTCAGGGAAGCACTCAAAGAAAGCTGGTAATAGATTTCTTGCATCAAAAAGTCTTTCTGATAACTTTGGGCCATCGCCTTTAAGGGGAGGGCTTTATCCAAATACTGATCAAGGAAGAGAGTTAAGCCCTGTTCTTGAATCTTCTTTAATAGCTGTAAGGCTTCGCCCCAGCTTTCAAAGTCTTCGCCATGGTTAAAAGCCAAATTGAAATCGGCTTCAAGGAGGGCAAAATCCAGCTGCTCTAAAGGCAAAGTGCGTTTCGGATAGAGCGGGTTGAGGACGCTGAAGTCTTGTTGGAGCCGAGCTAGGATTGGCGTGAAATCCAAAGCGAGGCTTGCTAGGGCGTGGTGGAAATCCTCGGAGGAGGCATTGGGCGAAAAATCGCCAGCAAAAACCCCTTTCTTTTGAGCGATGTCATAATCATTTAACGTTTCGAGAATCATCGCGAAGTCGGTTTTAATGCCCTGATCGCTCGAGGAAAAAACGGCTAAGGAAAGTGTCATCTCATCGTGGAAGGCGGTTAAGTCTTTTTGCTCTTGGAGATAGTCTTTGAGGTAGGCGACTTTCTCCTCGCGTGATTTGCCACCGGGGACACTATTCTTCAAACGTTCTGTGTTGGCTTTTCGGGTCTTACTCAATAGAGCGAAAACCCCATAGCCTTTTTGCTCTTCTCCAAGAAGCGAAGTCAGGGCCTCCAGCGACTCTTTTGGCGTTACCAAAGGGGCGAGCTTTTGCTCTTCAGAAAGGAGTTCAGTGGCTTTTTGCTGGGCTTTTTTAAGAGAAGCAACAAGGGCTTTGCGCTCCTTTTCGCTATAGAACGAAGTGTCATCATAAGGCGTGTCTTGGCTCTTTAACGCGAAGGCGCTAAAGGCTTCAGCGGCTTCGACGTTCGGGAGAGCTTTAAGGAAGAAGCCTTCTTCTTTCTTGAGGAGGGCATCGAGACTCTTTAAGGCGCCGAGAGCATCCGAATAGGCGAAAAGAAGATGGGTCTTCTCTTCGTAAGAGAGCAAGGGCAAAACCAGTTCCTTCAGTTCGGCTTTGCGGTAATCGTAGCCGAAATATTTGCTATAGCCTTCATAGCGTTCTAAAAGGGTGGCGGCGTCTTTATAGTAAGCGAGGTCTTTATTGGCGATGCCATCATTCACATAGGACAAAGAGACGACCGGAGACAATTCTTCGTAAGCGGAGATGAGTTCATAGACGGATTTGCCGCCAAAGGACGTCGGGTCATGGATGGCTTTCGCGTAGAAGTCGAGCTCTTTTCTAGCGGCAATGAGCTCATCGATATCGTCTTTTTCTTCTTCGCTTAAAGAGGTCTTATAGGAATATAAGCTCCGTGAGAGTTCGCTAAAGATTGCTTGCTTATCCGATTTGTCGCTATGAAGCTCAAGGGCGAAATCCGTTAATCCAGCCTTCTTGAGGTTGTTATAAACCACATTCAAAGCCGCGAGCTTTTCGGAGACGAAGAGGACTTTCTTATGATCGTGGAGAGCCTCGGCGATGATGTTGGTGATGCTTTGGCTTTTGCCTGTTCCTGGCGGGCCTTGAAGAACGAAAGATTTTCCTTCTTTGGCGTAGCGGATGGCGGAAAGCTGCGAGGCATCGGCAGAGAAGACGTTATGGAAAGCGACCTCATCAAGCGAGGCGGGTTCTTCGGAGGGGTCAAAGGCGCTCGGCGTCGGATTGGCTAAACCGAGAATTTGATCGATTAAAGGATTGGCCAAGATGGTTTCTTGGTTATTCTCGAGGTCGAGGTACATGCTCATCTTCTCGAAGGAGAAGGTGGAGAGTTCGACTTCTTGGCTGTCTAAGCTCCAGTTTAAGGCCTCAAAAAGCGGGGCGACTTTGGCCAAATAGGAGGGCAGGTCGCTATTGTCGTAATCGGGGAGAGTGAGCTTGGCAAAACTTTGGCAATAGTAAGCGAAAGTCGGATTGAGTTCCACGTCATCGCTGGCGGCTTTTAAAGTGTAGCCTTTTAAAGGGGTGCCACCTTCTAAACTCACGGGCAAAAGAAGTAATGGGGCTTTATAAGAGCCGTGATCTCGGACATCGATATAGCGGACGAAACCAAAAGCGAGATAAAGGATTGATGTGCCTTGTTCTTGGAGAGCAGAGGAAGCTTTTCTCGAGAGGGCTTTGAGCACTTTTGAGGGGGCAGTTTCTTTGTTATAGAAAAGAACTTGAGCCGAATTGGCTTTCTTTTCATAGGTGGACCGAATCACCTCTTCGCTTGGAAGGACGAGGCCAGTATAGACTTTATCGACATCGATGGCTTTCATGCCTTGCGAGGAGGAAGGAAGTTTGGCAAAAATCACTTCGGGGGCAGGGGCGAGAAGCTGTAACGAGGACAAACGAGAAGCAGTGAAATTGAGGAGGCGGTTACGTTTGCCGAGGTCGAGTAAACGTTCCGCGAATTGATTAAGAACGGGGTTTTCCATACTAGGAATAGGATAAGCGAAAGAACGGAATAAGGATAACTTTTTTTAAACGAGTTAAAAGGAGTGGGGTTTTGCTCTTTTTGTCGCAGAAAAAAGATTGAAGCAAAACGCCACTTGATTTTATTATCCTCAGCAAAACCCTATTGGATTTATTTCAAGACGCTTGGTGCTTTTTTGATTCGTGTTATCAATAGATGAAGACTCTTAGAGCTTCAAGTTGGAGGTCTTTACTCGAAAAGGACGAAGGCGAAATCGGTGCCCAAAAAAAGAGGGAAATCCCTTAACGCTACTGGCTGAGGTGATAGTACCTAAAAATGGACATAAGTAATTGTTTATGAATAGATACGTGCTAATATTGGTGTATTAAAATTTGGCCTGTTCTTTTTACTTATCGGGATGTTCAAGAAGATTTTCCTATCCGAAAGAGCTTCGAAAGTTGCATGGCACGTTCGGTTAAAAAAGACGTCTTTGCCAAATCCGGAAAGGCCTCTATGGTCTCAACGATCCTTCGACGGGCTCTTTGATGGCTAACAAATTTCAAATTGCCTGTCGTTTGAGCGATTTCTCTTTTCTCGATTACCATCTCGCGATTGAATATTACGGCTTGCAGGAGCAATCCTTTGTCTCCGAGGCTTCGGTTTCTTCTTCGACTCGTTTTCGGCCGGTTGATTGTGCTGGGGTTCATTTCAGCGTCGTCTTGAGTTCGACTTGCCTGGGCATTTCCGAGAGGATGAAAGAAGAGGGGATCCGTGTCGTCACCCGAGAACGATTAGTCGTTGATTGCCTTGACCATCCATCGCGTGCGGGCGGGAGCGAAGAAGTCATTAATGTCATTGCTCTTATTCAAGGCCTAAAAGAAGAGGACCTTTTGTCCATTCTTCGTTTCTACGATAAGGATTTTCTTTTTCTCAAAGCTGGTTATTTCTTAAGCCGCTATTGCCATGATAAACTTTCGTCTTCTTTCTTTTCGGAATGCCTTTCGCATCGCCATGAGAAAAAATACTATTTAGGGCAAAAAGGGCTTCAAGGTGTCTCTATTAAGAGATGGAATTTGATCGTTCCAGAAGAGAAAAAGACACCGGATGCGTTATTCTAAAAAATATCTCCATTCGCTTGCTTTAGAAAATCATGATTTAGAGGGAAATCTTGAAAAACTCCTGCGATTACTCGAAATGTTGGATTCTTTGAGTTATTATGAGATTCGCTCAGAGCTGAAACCAGTTTTGTCGAGAGATGACCCTTTTAACTTGCCCGAGGCGCAAAAAGAGGTGGAACATTTTCTTAGACAGATCCAACTCAATGAGAAAGAAAGGGCTTTTCTCGCTGGCTCCATTCGGCACGAATATCGTTTCTCGCTCCTGTCATCCGACCCTGATTTTTCAAAGAAGACGTCGAGACACCCTTTGTTTCTTTGGAAAGCAGCAAAGAACAAACGTTGAAGTGTTGAATTTGGCTTGACGAGAAATAAAGGAATTCCTTTGGGAAGCGGA
>DAISHV010000060.1:7870-10843 GCA_036822315.1 Bacillota bacterium
AGGTTACTTATGGCAGATGAAACACAAGTTGACGCCTGGAAAGAAAATTCCGATTTTCGCAAGATCCTGAAGATGATAGAAAAGGGTTTGGAAAAACGCGCGAGCGAAATGGCGCGGGGCTGCTTGGCCTCGGGCGAGATCGACAATGCGATGTTGGACTATCTGATGTCTTTGATTGGTTAAGGCCTTCAAGATTTTTGCACTAAAAAAAGACAATCCTTTGTTTTTTACGTTGTGAAAATTGTTCTCTTTCTTTGGATGGGCTTTTGTTCTATAGTCAAAAGATGAAATCACTCCGTTTTGCCATCATCGGTCTAGGAGGCATGGGCAAAGTCCATGCCAAAAATCTATATGCCGGGCGCGTGAAGAACGTTCGTCTAGCTGCCATTTGCGATCACGATCCCGCTGTCCTCGCGTGGGCCAAAAAAGAATACCCGGATTTGCCGCTTTATTTAAATGATGAAGAGATGATAGAAAAAGAGCCCCTCGACGCCATCGTCGTGGTCACCCCGCACTATAGCCATATTCAGATCGCGATTTGAGGTTTAAAGAAAGGCCTCCATGTTCTCGTGGAGAAGCCTTTAGCGGTCACCGCCCTCGAAGCCGAAGAACTTTTAGCCTTGAAGAAAGAACATCCCGAACTCGTTTCGGGCGTGGCCTTCAATCAGCGCAGCAACCGCGTCTATCAAAAAGCCAAAGAACTTTTGCCGAAACTCGGCACCTTGCGTTCGGCTCGTTACGAAATCAGCGATTGGTATCGTCCTGATTCGTATTACCGGATGAATCCGTGGCGGGGATCCTTTGAACAAGAAGGCGGCGGGGGATTAATTAACCAATGCCATCATCAATTAGATATCATCGTTTATCTTTTAGGCTTACCCGAAGCGGTGGAAGCCCATTGCAAGACCATTAACCGCGAGGTTAGCGGCGAGAACGATGTGGTCGCTTTCTTCTATTACCCCACGTTCACGTTGCTCTTTAGCGCTTCGCTCCATGATCTCAAAGGGATGAACTTCTTTGATATCTCGGGCGATAACGGTCGTTTGAATATGGAAAAAACCAAGTTGGTTTTTGAAGAGCATGAAAATGAATTCCAAGCCAATAAGGAAGCCCAGCTTTATGGTGGGGTCGTATCCAAAGAATCCCATTTTTCTTACGGGGCGAAACGCTTAAAAGAAGATCAGCTCTATGGTCAGCAAGTTCGGGCTTTGCGTGCTTTTTCAGAAGAGATTATGGGTCAAGGGCATCAACTGGCGAGTTTAGAAGATGGCTTTCGAGATTTGGAACTCCTCAACGCGATTTACCTTTCGAGTTGGACCGATAAGAAAGTCGCGCTGCCTGTCGACGAAAACCTCTACGCGGAAGCGTTAAAAAAGAAAATTATTGAGGAGAAGGCAAAGTAGCCTTCTTTTTCGCTTCCTCGTCATCGATCTTCCGGAAGGCTTCTTTGATGAAGTGAGGCATGAACGAAGCGTAGGCGATGACCGCGATCCCCCAGGAAATCGGCCAGGTGGACCAAAGCCAATTCAGGGTGTGCATCGAAGGGATAAGAGCTCAAATCGCGAAGATGAAGGTTAAGCGGTAAACGGTGGTGGCGAAGAAGGTGACGACGCTGGGGACGTAAGGATGACCTAAGCCTCGGCAATAACCGGACATGTTATCCATCCAGGAATCGACGAAATAGAAGAGGGCGATCACTAAAAGCCGCTGATGAGCGACTTCAAGGGAAGCGCTATAATCCGAAGCGGAAGCAAAGGCTTTTTGCGGGAGAAATAAGCTGACTAAGGGACGATAGAGGAGCACGGCTAAACCGCTCATCACGATTGAAATCGTGGTGGAAGTCAATAGCGTCATCCAGAGAATCTTGGTGAGATTCTTTTTATTATGGGCGCCGAAGTTTTGAGCGGTCATGATGGTGCAGGCGACACCGAAGGTCTTCAGCACCATCGCGATGTAGCCTTCGAGTTGAAGAGCGGCAGCGTTGCCATTCATCGCAACGATGCGGGAAACATTGCTATCGCTATAACCATTGACCGAACGCTGGATGATAAGATTGGAAATCGAGAAAATAAAGAACTGGAGTCCCGCCATTAAGCCATGCTTAAGCAGGAGCTGGGTTTCCTTTTTATAAAGGGCAATTCCTTTATACTCGAGATGGGAGTAGGGTTTCTTACTTCGATGGAGAAAGATCACGATCAAAAGGGCTTGGATAGCCTGAGAAATGAGAGTGGTTAAGCCGACGGCGAGGACGTCCTGACCGTTATTTTGCATCTTGAAGCCTAAGACGAAGAGCAAATTAAGACTGACGTTCAACGCTCCGGCGATGACCAAAACGATGAGAGGCCGTTTGCCTTCGCCCGTTGCTCGAAAACAAGCGGCGCCGAAATTGAAGACCATGAGAAACGGCATGACGCCAAAGCAACACTGAAGATAGACGGTGCTTTATCAAGGAGTACCTCGGGCGTCGCCATCCAGATCAGGAAATAACGGGCTAAGGGAATGCCAATGATGGCAACACCCGTGCCGATAAAAAGCGAAAGAAGCAAAGAACTTTGGACCGTTTTGCGGGCGCTCTCGGTGTCTTTTTTCCCTAGAGCTTGGGCCAAGACGATATTGGCACCCACCGAAATGCCTAAGAAGGAACCGATTAAAAGGTTGACGATGGAGTTCGAAGCGCTCACGGCGGCGAAGGAGGTGTCTCCCTCACCGAAGTTCGAGACGATCAACTGGTCTAAGGAATAGAAGACCATCTGAGCGATGGATAAAAGAAGGAGGGGTAAGACGAAAAAGAGCATCTTTTTAAACAGAGGCCCAGTCGTGAAATCAATCCCATTTCCTTTGTGGGGTACCGAAGTCGGGGCGGTTGATGACGCGTCGTTCATTCGTTTATTATAGAAGTTTTTAGGAAGGGCAAAGGGGAAAAGTTTGCACTTGGTGATAAGAAGAAGCTCATCCCGAGGGGTGGGTCAAAAG
>DAISHV010000061.1:0-7861 GCA_036822315.1 Bacillota bacterium
AAACTCGAGAACAAAAAAATGGTCGGAATTTGCAAGTTTTCGGCCTTTCTCGAGTCTTGGATTCCTTAGGTATATTCGAATGTTGACGGATTTCTTTGGCTTCGAACATTAGAAATCTTTTTCTTTCGAATCGTGGTTTTCTTCCTCCTTGCCTGAAATTAACCGGCGGCGATTTTTGGCGTTTGATGTTGGAGGGTTGTCGAACGAAGGGGGCTATCACGTTTTGGGCAGGTTTTGAAAGACAGAGCAAGCAGGAGATCGTTGTTTATTTGGCTGGGTTCTCTTAGCTGAAATTCAAAGGCTAAAGTATCTAAAGAAAAACGAAAAACATTAGTGAATATCTGACATCTAAACCATTTTAATGGTATAATTAATTAAAGAGTTTTCCTCGGTTTTTCGGAGGTTTTCATGAAGTATCAGTACAAGGTCATCCACGAGTCGGAGGAGAAGAATCTGGAGGGGGAGTTCAACCTCCTGGGGCGGGAGGGCTGGAAGGTCGTCTCCGTCGTCTGGGACTACAACCAGAGCCTTTTCGTCGCGACGTTGGAAAAAGAAGTTAAATAGTCTTGGCCATCCTTTGCCGCAAATAATAGTCGAATGCTTTAGCCTTTTGTCCCATAAATTATTGGGCTGATTCCCAACGACCTATTTTTGATTATCATTTCACCTGGTTTTTCTAGAGACTCCGCTCCTTTTTCCCGAAGCAAGAATTCTGAATCCATTTCTGAACAGCACTCCATAGCAATCACGTTTCTCATGTGTGCCATTGAGCCGGTGAAAATTGGCCGGAAGGCCCGAAGTGAGACGATAAGCGAGAAAATTTTGTTTTCCATTCCTTTCCAAGCAAGGAATTTTACGATTTCTCGTGCTTTTTCGGGGCCGAGGGCGTCCGCTACGGCGTCAAAGTCATTGAAGGCGATGAGCATAATGGGGATGGAATCGTATTTGTTGGCCATTCTTTGGGCCCTTCTTTCCTCGATTTCTCTTGGAAGTTCATTGTCTAAAAACTGGCTGAACGGATCGATGCTATTAAAGATTGTTCCGTGGTAAAGGTGCGGATCAGCGGCGAATTCCTTCATTTCATTTCCCGTTCCGATGTCAACGAGCAGCAAACTCATTTCATCTGGCAAAAAATTGGCCAGTAAAGGATGAAGGATGTTTTTTAGCAAAACCGTTTTTCCGGATCCACTAATGCCGGAGATGAGGTTGGCGCCTCGAAAATTCTCGGAAAAAGGCTTACCGTTTCCATCCTTTCCTAACTCGATTTCCATCGGGTCTTCCGCATCAATAAACTCGACGAGTTGGTCGCTCGACAAGCCAATTTGTGCCATTCCTAGGAGATCGCTGTAATAGACGCCCTCGTCTTCGCAAAATCCAAAAACATGATTTTCGATTTCCTTTCGTGTTTTCTCATGGACCGTGAGAATCTCTTCATAGGCCGAACGAATCGCCTCCGTTTTTTCAAAATTCGGCAGCCAGCGCATAAGCATCTCATAGCGGTTGTAGGCATCTTCCATTTCCCAAGAATAGCCAGCTTTCTCAGCTGCTTTTTCGAATTCCGATTCGCTCATTCCTTTTTTGAAAATTAGCATTGAGTCTTTGTATATTTTTGCTGTTTTCAGATAGAGGGTATTGTCGCAGTCAGTGATGTGATTTTTCGTTTGCTCAATGGCTTCGTCGACATAGGCTAAGGCTTTCCGCTTTCTTTGATTGGCCAGCATTTTTCGCCCTCCTTGGGCTTTTGCTCTTTTCGCTTGCACCGAACAGCTTTTCTTCTGAGATTAATAAGAAGGAGAAATCATCAAAGCTATTTCGCTAGACGGCATTTTTTAACGAATTTGGCTAAGGTTTGGAGCATCTCATCATCGTCCATCCTTTCTAAAACTTCCTCGATTAAGGAATCCTCAATTCCATAGTAGGCGCCGGCTAGAGAACCGGCCATAGAAGCAAGGGTGTCGGTGTCGCCGCCGACGAGAACGGCCTTCCGGATGCAGTCCTCAAACGTGCAGGACTCTAAGAACGCTGCAATTGCCTCCGGAACGGTGTCTTTTGCCAGCGCCGTTGGCACGGCGTTGCGAATAAGGGATGAATATCCTCTCTCTATCTTTGGATAATAGGTGCAAGCTGATTGCCTGATTTCGTCCTTGGTCGCGCCATGCAAGGCTAAATAAGTCAGTAACGCAATTGATTCTGCCCCCTTTGAACCCTCCGCCGTGTTGTGGGTCACCGAAGCGGAGGATTTCGCGAACCGGATGCATTCCTCCTTGGATTTGGCCAGATAGGCGACCGGACTTACCCGCATCGCGGCCCCGTTCCCTTCCGATCCGTAAGCTCCAGCGCCCGGATGGTCCAGCCAGCTTATGAAATACCAGCCGTAGCCGGCATCGGGGAACTTTTTAGCCCAGCGGCGGTATTCTGCTGCGGTGGAGACTTGGTCGTCATTTTGGATTGCCCCCTTTAAGAGAAGATCCATTGTCGCGATGGTGAGAACGCTGTCGTCGGTGATGTGGCTGAGCTTCGAGAACAAAGGAAAATTGGCTCTTGCCATTCTCGCTTCTTCAAATGGGCTTCCTACAATGTCCCCCACGAAAGCTCCGTAAAATCCGTTCATTCAAGATCGCCTCCTCTTCGAAATTTTTGTAAGGACATTATAGGGTGTTTACAAAAGTATTACAATATGATATTCTTTTGGCGAGGCGAGAAAATATGGACCAGGAATTGGTTTCAAAGTTGAAGCGGTTGTCTTCGGCTTATGAGAGATACACGAATTTCCAGCCAGAAGACAAAACGGGCCAAATCCCTGTTCCGGTGAAGCCAGACATCCCACCGATGGTGGCCAAATTTAACGAAGATGGCAAAGAGATGCCGCCGGTGTCTTTCGAAAGCTTTAGAAGAACACAAGTAAGCGGTATCGGAGGATACGAATGGGGCAAATGGGCGATTTCGTCTGCCCTTTTGTCCTGCATCCTGATCCCGCTTATTATCTTTGGTGCCATTTATTCAAGAAGCGCCGGCGACGCGCTGAAGACGTTTGGCATTATTTGTCTTTGCCTAGGAATCGCCGGATATTTGGCCATTTTTGTTGGCGTCATAGGCAAGGAACTGTTTCCGGATATTGTGGGGCGCTTTCGAAGCAAGAAAACCTTATCCGTAAGATATAAGGATTATTGCGCCGAGACAGAAAAATATAACAAAGACCTTCGCGAATACTATGATGAAAAGAGCAAATACGATTCTGATGTCAGAAAAGAGAAGAAGCGCGTAGAAGACGACCGGACGATCACAAAGAACCTGTATCAATCGGACTACCTCTCGTTACTGTCCGAGAGGATTATCGATGAGAGATACGTTCCAGCTTTGCCCACAATCATCGACCTTTTGGAGCGGGGCGCGGCAGATACTCTTCAGCAGGCGGAAAAAATCTACGATATGCAAAATCGGTGAGCACACCGGGAAAGAGGCAAGAAAATGGCAAACGCTTATGACCAAATCAATGAGGTGATTTCCTTGAGAAATGAAGTCGCAAGGCTTCAGCAAAAACTTGACGGGCTAAAGAAACAGGCGGTTCCGCCCCAAGAACCCGAAAAACGTGAAATGCCAAGCGAGCCTCTTCCTCCACACTACGAAAAAGAGACCGGAAGCGTTTCCGCGATAACGGTCCCTCATCGCCGCCGGGAAACAGAAATAGATTACCCTTGGGGCTTCGTTCTAAAGATTGGCATCGGGGTGTTAATTGTCGGCCTAATTTTTATTGTGGTCTATTTCATGTATCAGAAGAAAAACCCCTGGGATTTGTGGATAGGATTGGCCTTCCTCATAGTTTTGGCCCTCGCTTGCACCATGGTTCCGTTTTGCATCTTCCTTTATAACGTTGCCATGAGAAAAAACGCGGAATTGAACGCGCAGGAAAGCAAGGCCTACGAAAGCCAGAAGAAGGCGATTGAAGCGGTTGAGGAAGCCAATGCCTCGAAAAAAGAAAAGTACGAACAAGCAGCCCAAAAATTCGAAGAAGACACCCACTATATCGAAAAACAATACCCAGTCTTACTCGAGACCTATCAAAAAAAGATGGTGGCTTACAAAAACGCCTTGCCGTCCTTAGAAAACGAAATCAATAAAACTGCAAGCGAGCTCGATGAGGTCACTGCAAAATTCTGTACCGCAAGAGGCCCAATCCCCGATGATTGCCTTGAAAGTCCAGAGATGATGGACACACTTAAGACCCTCGCAGAAAACAACCCCTCCGTAAGCCTTTCGGGCATCGTTGATTTCTTGTACCAGGAATTGGCCAAGCTGAAGCCCATCGGCATTTTCTCCGCGCGGGGTAGAGAAGAACTCGAATACATCGTCAAGCACAACGCGGAAGATGCCTCGGAGCAACTCGTTTTCGATGCTTCCGGCAACGGACGCCCCGAGTATCGGGTGATCCACGATGAGGGGTCAGACCATTACGAAGTCTTCGCTTATGGCGAGAATGCGCCGACTTATAAGGTGAGATACTACGAGGATGACGATGTGTACGTGGTGGAAAGGGCGGAGCCCGATCGTTTCGCTCTTAACAACACCGTTTATGTGATTAAGAAACGGTTTGCGGATTCAGACGATTATTTTGTTTGCGATGAAAAAGGGCAGGAAGCAATCTGGCGGATCGGGAAACTAGAGAATGAGGATTAACCCATATGGAAACGAAGTTTCACGTAGCGGTTAAAAAGCACAAGTCAGAGACATCGATAGTTTCTTTGAGACTACCGGTTGATCTAATCGAGACCATTGACAATACCTGCAAAATAACCGGTCAATCCCGGAATGAATTTATCATTCAATCGCTTGATTTTATCTTTGACAACCTCGTTATTGACGGCTTGGACGATGGGAGTGGCAAAAAATGAGCGACGAAACGAGGATGACAACCTTAGTTTGCTTGAATTGCGGTGCTCCGCTAGAACGTTTGGACAGCAAACATTGGCGATGCACCCTTTGCAAAACCACTTTCGTCTTGGACCAGAACGCGGTTGGGGATGATTTTTACTACGAGCAAATAGTTAAAGAAAAAATCGAAGCAGGGAAAATCGGAACGAAACTTTCCCAGATTCCCGTTAATTCGATAATTGTCAAAGAAATAAGAATGTCGGATAAAGCCGAGGAAGACGCGATAAAAGACTCTTTGGATCTCCCAAAAAATGAAATAGTTAGCGTTGTGTCTTCCTATGTCGAAAACGGCGATTTTGAAAAGGCCAGTCAGACAATTGGCAACTATCTCTCGAAGGACGGAGCGATCGGGGAACTGTATTTCTACTCCTTTTTGGCCTCTAAAAAAGCCAAAAACATAAAAGAAGCATTCAATTATCCGGTGTCTTCTGACGACCAAAAGACGATTGAGGAAGCATTTGAGAACTCCTCGCCGGCTTTCATGAACACAATGATCGACCAGTTCACGTCCTCATCTTTCGTCGACGACGAATCGACGCTCAGGGTATATGAGACGATTTTCCCTTACCTCAAGAACGAGCGGGTTCGTTCAACGGCGGAAGCAGAAGCCGTCTTGGACAAATGCTTTGGCCAAGTCACTGCGGCCCGATTCGAGAGGTCTTTTGCGTATTTGCTGAGGGCAATAACCAAAGAGGACGTTGACAAGTATATCGAACGAAACATTGCCTTTGCCGGAAAGTGCCAATCAGACCGCGCTCAGTTTTACATAAAAAACGTGCTTTCGGTGGACAGCGGCAATTCAGAGGCTATCAAAATGCTTTTCGACGCAGAGGTGTCGTCCAGGGACATGTCAGCTGGCGATGCCTTTCAGACGTTCAAAACCATGATGTCTTTCTCAAAAAGCCCTAACGCCGAACTGGCTGGGACCCTGGACTTCATGATTGACCTGTCTGCTCTCTCCGGTTCCCACGTTGACCTTTTCAAGAGAATTCTTGGCTGCTACTCAGGCAGTTTGGAGGATCTCCTTGACCGAATCGTAGATTTCGGCTTTTCTCTGCTGAGACACGGCCTTTTCAAAGAGGCAACCGAAATTTTCCTGATTGCCCTCTCAATCGACAAAAAAGACAAGAAGATATATTGGGGGCTTTGTCTCGCCAGCATAGACGCTTGGGACGATCAAAGTGCCATCGAATCCAAAAAGAACTTGCAGGATTCCCCTTACTTCAACAAATACCTCGCGCTTTGCCAAGAAACCGACCCGGCAGAGGCACAGCGCTTACTTGGCCTTTCTTCAAGCCAAATTACCGGGCAAAAGGACAAAAGCGAAAAGAAGCAAAGAAAGAAAAAGAGAGCGGTCCTAATAGCCTTAATATCGCTGGCCTCCGTCGGCATCGTCATAGGCGCGACCTTGGGCATTGTCTCAGCGGTTAAAAACGCGGAAGCCTCAAAACAAAAAGCCCACTCGCTAGACAATCTTTCACTTGTCGTTTCTGGGAAAGGCGAGGCATCGAAAACAAGCGTTTACATCAACGGCATCATTTTTGGAATGAGCCTGAAGCTTTCCAACAACGGGACCCTCGGGATCGGGTCCGTTGATGGCAACTTAAAGATAGACACATCCTCCCCGACCTATCAGATTGTTTATCGCGTGACTCTAGAGGCATATCGGAGTGAGATTCAACCTCAAAATTACGCGACTTTTAGCATCGATTTCGACAATGAACCATCCGATGCGGCACAAGCCGTCAAAGACGCCAACCTAACAAAACTCCGTATCTCGTGGAAATACACGTCTATTTCCTACACAGACGGCTATGACAACTGGGACTATAGTTCCTCTGATTATTCCGTAATCAAAGCCTATGGCAGCGGGGGCTCTTAAATGGAAATTGGAGCGATGTCGAGAATAATCGAATAAAGGAGGACAAAATATGTCCAAAATTGTCATCACATGTCCGAACTGCCACTCAAAGATTTCTCTTAAAGCCGGAGAGGGCAAATGCATTTGCCCCGCCTGCCATACCGAAATCGACGTCAAAAAGCGCCAGGCACAAGAAAGCCTGATTGGAAAGGCGTCAGTAATCCAATGGGACGCCGGTCTAAATAATGTCTTCATCTATAGGCATCCGATCGAGCGGTTTGGAATCGGCAGCCAACTCATTGTCGCTGAGGGACAAAAGGCGATTTTATTTAGGGATGGGAAGGCCTTAGACATCTTCGGGCCTGGAAGGCACACTTTGGTTTCGGAGCAGCTCCCCTTAATGAGAGCACTGTACCGGCTTCCGACGGGAACCGAGGACACATTTGATTCCCGAATCTATTTCATCAAAACGACGAGGCTTAACGTGGGGTGGGGCGTTCCAAGCATCACTCTTATCGATAAAACATTTGGTTTCCACGTCGATTTCGGGTGCTCTGGGGAATTCCAGATTCAGGTGAAAGATGACCCAGAGAGCCCTAGGAAATTGTTATCAATGCTGATCGGATCTGCCTCTGGCGAGGAAGATACGAATAATTCGGATGAGTCCATCGGAACCGATTACATCTCGCGAAAGTTCGGAAATTTCTTGGTTTCGAACATTCAGGATCTTATGGCTGAGATTTTGATCGAGAACAACATCAACGTCTTAGACGTCGACTCAAAGAAGAGCGTTATCGGGAACATTCTCCGAGAGAAGCTCAACCAAAGAATCTTTGACGAATACGGGATGGCTATCCCAGAGAATTTCTTCGCAATGCCTAACCTCCGCATTCACAATACCGAGGAAGTCGAGCAGTGGAGAAAGCAAGAAGCTGGAGCCGTTCTCCGCGTGAGAGAGGAAGACGTCAAACTGGCCGAGGCCCAGGCGGCGCAAAAGAGAAAGCTTGTTGAGGCCGAGACTGAGGCTGGTATCAAAATCGCCGCAGCCAAAGGCGAGGGGCAATCGATTAG
>DAISHV010000061.1:7961-10834 GCA_036822315.1 Bacillota bacterium
AAACCGATTCTGTCGGAGGACGGCAGTTGGGAGTGCCCAGTTTGCCATCATCGGGGGAACAAAGGCGGCTTCTGCGAATCATGCGGAGCAAAAAAAGCGGAAGAAGGCGAGGCGCTTGGGTGGAAATGCCCAAAATGCCAGCACGAGGGGAACAAAGGCAATTTCTGCGAAAGCTGCGGTGCTCCAAAGCCGGCTGAAGAAAACGTCTTTTGGACATGCCCGAATTGCCACACAGAGAAACTAACGGGCAACTTCTGCCCGAACTGTGGTGCTAAGAAAGGAACGAAATAACCATGAATAACGCGAAGAAAAAGAGCATAGGTTCAATTCTGGCCATCCATTTTGCGGTGCTCGTTGCCTATTGCTTAATCCCACCGGTGGTGCCTTTTACGAAAGGAACGGCTTCCTGGGTCATTTACGGGGCGACCATTTTCTCAATCCTCCTAAGCACCATCATCTCTTTCGTTTCGTTTAGGTCGGCAAAGACTCTGAAGAGCGCGCTCTATAAACTGCCGATCGTCCAAATTGCATTAATCTATGCGTGCCTTCAGATAATCGCCAGTGTAGTAATTTACTCGCTGGATGCGACGGTGGGGGTCCCCTATCTCTATTCGGTTGTTTTCTCCTCGGTGCTCTTTGCTTTTGCAGTCTCCGGAGTTTCCGCAACGCGAGCCCAAGAGGCGTCGGTCGCGGCCGTCGAAGATGAAACCGCGGAGGCAATGGAGCGGCATTCCGCCATCCTTGATGCATTGAATTCTGCCGTGGCCTCGAGTAAAACCGAACCCACCAAAATGGTGGCTTCCGGCCTTGCTGACCTTTGGAGCCATTCGGATCCTGTTTCGTCGGAAATCGTGAGGCCGCTGGAAGAAGAGATCCTCGATAAAGCGAAGTCCCTCAATATCATTATCGGAAACGATGATGCCGAATCCGCCAGCGAATTGGGCGGAAAAATCAAAGCTCTCATTCAGAAGAGAAATGATTTGCTCATCAGAAACAAATAGTGAAAGGAATTAACTTATGGAAAAAACTATTAGCTTCAAAATCGATCCGCAGCCGAAAAACAGGAGTTCCGGCGACGCCGGAAATTATGCCACAATCGAATTGGAAGGCGGGACAACCTACAAATACGAGCCCTTGCTGGCTGGGGATTTCGCCGATTCGGAAAGACAAAGCCTTGTGTGTTCCGTTCAAGAGTGGGGCCCGCACATCTTGCCGGGAAGCCCCATTGAGTCGGCGGAGGTGAAAGGGAACACGATAGTGCCCAAAAAGAAAGGCACGTTGCTTCTTGAGGCAAAGTACAAGCCAGAAGCAAAAGGCTTTTTCGACAAACTCAGGCTGAAGAAAGAAATCGAAAGCGATGGGTACATCCATTTCTGCCTTTTCGCAAAAATCATTTCAAACAACCCGGATTTCTATTCCAAACTCAGCCCAGCAGGGTGGTGGAAGCTTTATTTGAGCAAGGTGGAAGAGACCGATAAAAGCCAGGAGGAAATAGTTAGAGATTGGGCTAAAATATCCTTCAAGGAACTGGCAAGTTACTTAGATGACAACACAATCTTGCGAATCGAAGATTTCATTTCGGGGGCCGAATCTTTCGAGATGGGTGGAAC
Organism: Bacillota bacterium; assembly: GCA_036822315.1. Taxonomy (GTDB): domain Bacteria; phylum Bacillota_I; class Bacilli_A; order RFN20; family CAG-826; genus UBA4951. The sequence goes on from DAISHV010000061.1 coordinate 9,572, forward strand.
GATGCTACAGTGGATGTTCAATTACATCAAGATAAACAAATGCCAGATCGGCGAACGCGAATTCGACTCCGTGAGGGCTTATTTCGACGATTACGGGAAATACGATTACGACAGAAGTGAAGATGCAAAAGAGTTCTTGGAGGAGGCGAAAGACGACCCGGACAATGATGAACGCTATCCGATGAGATATGGCACTTTAAGGACACGCTATCTGCGTATGCTTTCTGATACTGCTGGTGTAATCTACAACCCCACCCTTTTTGAGAACAACGAGGAACCGGAGCAGGTCGCCGCTATTTTGGATGGACTCCCCGAGAAGATCGCCAAAGAACTTGGGGTACCTGTAGAAGACGTTTTATATTCTGACAAAGAAACCAAAAAGATTCGCAATAAAACCGAGATGACAAGTTTGCTTTTAAAGAAATAATTGCTGCGTCATTTAATGTAACGTTATTAATTTTCTAAAAAAAGATGGCGGTGAAGGGGGCTTCACTGCCATCCGTGCCTTCAATTGTGCCCCAGAAGCGGCGGAGAATGAAGGCAAAAACTCCGAAGCCTAGGCGGCTTCGCGCTTTTGGGCCGCCGAGGCCCGGGCGAGGGCGGCATCGAGGGCCTTGCCGAACCTCTTTCGCTCCTCCCAGGTGTTCGCCTCGACGTAGCTCTCGGCGATGTCGACCCACATCGGGACCTTCCTCCACCCCTCCGGGGCTTTCACCTCGTCCAGGATGGCGACGGCGGCCAGGCAGGCGGCGCCTTGAATGCGTTCCATAATTTTCTCAAAGCGAACGGCCTTCCACTAATCCGGTTTCATGACTTGAGACATAGTTGCGCGACCTTGCTTCGAGAGGAGGGCGTACCGATGGAGGACATCCAGGAGTGGCTTGGGCACTCCACAATAACAACGACTGAAGGGATTTATGCCCATTTTGACGAAAATGGCCACATCGGAACGGCAAATAAGGTAGCCGACGCATTCGGCGAAGATGACATCGCAAAAGACTCGAAAGAAGAGGCGGTTGCCAAATAGTCAATTGACGCCAAACAGGAGCGAAACTCTCTTTACGATTAATGAATTCACAACAGAAAAAACGACAGGCGGCATCTTGAAAAAAGGTGCCGTTTTTTCAAGAGTGGAGAAAAAATCGAGAAGCCGTTTCGGAAGCGAAAGAAGCAGGGAAGCTGAGGCATTGTTCAGGGGAAAATTGCCTTTTTGAAATAGTTCACAAAAAGTCCACAGCGCCTTTGTTTCACGATGTTTCAGGA
>DAISHV010000062.1:0-10579 GCA_036822315.1 Bacillota bacterium
CGGGGGCGTGGAAACGGGAACGCTTGGGGCACAACTTTGTATAATCTTCTATTTTGTTTTTTATTTTTTTCCTACACTCGAAGTGGCTTTTATGGCTTCAGCAAAGACTTCTTCTCAATCTTCAAAACTCTGCTTCGATAAGGAAACCGACTATTTTTTGTTGACGCAAGCCGCCAATCTCATTCTTTTCTTATACGACCCGAAAAATGATCTTGGCTCTTTGACCCTTCGGCGGTAAAGAATCCCGAGTTCGTCAAAATGAACCTACCTTTGTCATTCCCGAACGCCACGGAGTCGCTACGTCCTTGGGTCAAGGAAGAAGACTTTTCTAAAGTTTGCGATCTCTTCGAAGAGGCTCGTGATGGTAAAAATGGCGAAGACGAAATCTGGCTCGATAGCGAACATTGCCATCAAATCCGCTGTGAAAAAATCGTCATGAAAATCCGTGAGGATGGCATCGCCTTTGGCTCATTGCAAAATGTGACCACAGAGCGACGGATCCGCGAACGTTATTACCATGAAATTGCCTATTTTAACGAGCGTAAACGGGATAATCTCCTTCGCAAAGCCCATTACGACCTCACGACCAACGTTTTGTGTTCTTCCTTCTCTCACGATCCTTCTTTCTCAGCCATAGAAGACCGGGCAAGTTACGAAGAAGGCTTTGCTCTTCTTCTCGAAGGAGCCTATACCGAAAAAGACCGGCAAACCCTCTTGGAGAAGGCCAACCGCTTGAATCTGATTCGTCGTTACGAGGAAGGCGCAATGCAATGCGTCCTCGAATATCGCAAGCGAACTCGCGATGGCCAACTCTCCTGGATTTCCTTGGAAATTCATACCTACCTCAATCCGGACAACGGCGATTTGGAATGCTTTTCTTATGCCTACGATATTTCTAGCGAAAGGCTCAATGACACAGTCGTGGGCATGCTTTCGGAAAAAGAATTCGATTACATCGGTTTTATCTATAGTAAAGACCGAACCTTCGAATTCCTCAAAAAATCCCCCACCATCGCTTTCCCTGAGGTTCGGCAAATCACCCCTTACGATCGCTGTGCTTCCTACGTGCGAAATAACTTCGTTAGCGAAGCCGAACGGGAACAATTTGATATGGCCACTTCGCTCGATCTCATCATCAAAGGATTAAAAGAACACGGCATCTACAGCGCCACCTATTTACGGAGCGAAGAAAAAAGAATCTATTGCAAAGAACTCCACTATTGCTGGTTTGAAGAACAAGAAGGATCAATTCTCGTTGTTCGGACTGACGTCACGGCCGCTTACCTTCGCGACCAAGCCCAGCTCGCCAAAATCGAAGTCGCCCGCCAAGAAGCTGAAAAAGCTAATGAAGCCAAATCCTCATTTCTTTCAAGCATGTCTCACGATATTCGCACACCGCTTAATGGTGTCATCGGCTTTACGGAACTCGCCCGCAAAGAAAAAGATATTGGGGTTTTGCAGGATTATTTAAGCAAAATTGATTATTCTGCCAAACTCCTTCTCGACCTCGTCAACGACACTTTGGATCTTTCCCGCATCGAAAGCGGACGAATGAGTTTAACCCCAGAGAACGTGAATTCTCGCGACCTCATCACCGAAGTCATCACCGCGATGCGCCCCTCTGCCGCAATGAAGAAAATTACGCTCGAGGCGGACATCGATTCTTTCCCCTCGGATACGGTTTATGTCGATAAGTTAAAGATCCAAAAAATTATCTTGAATCTTCTTTCTAACGCCATCAAATACACGCCTGAAGGGGGCACAGTTTCTTTGCGGGCCGAGCTGATCGATCCTCCTCACGAAGGACGCAATCATCTTTTAATCGTCAAAGACAATGGCATCGGGATGAGTGACGACTTTTTAAAACGCATCTATGAGCCTTTCTCTCAGGAACTCCGCCCAGAATTAAGCGGGGTTGGCGGAACGGGCTTAGGGATGTCCATCGTCAAACGCATCGTTGACTTGCTCGATGGGAGAATCGCCGTCGAAAGCGAACTTAATAAAGGCACCACCTTTTGGGTTGAACTTCCTCTCAAGAAAGTTGAAAAAGTCGAGGAAGAAACGGCTTATCAAGACGAAGCAGTTCGCCACTTCTCTGGCAAGAAAGTTTTGCTCTGCGAAGACAATTCCATCAACGCGGAGATTGTGAGCATTCAGCTCAAAGACAAAGGGATTGCGGTCAGCTGGGTTGATAATGGCGAGAAGGGCTACAAACTTTTCCAAGCGAGTGCCCCTCACGCATTCGATTTGATTCTCATGGATCTCCGGATGCCCGTCATGGATGGACTCGAAGCCACGAAAAAGATTCGTCAAAGCAAAAAGAGCGATGCCCTCAGCATCCCCATCATTGCCCTCACGGGTGACGCGTTTGCCGAAGATGTCAAACGTTGCCTCGATGCCGGCATGAATTCCCACCTCGCCGAGCCCATTAGCCCCGAGAACCTCTACCACGTTCTTTCGCAATACCTCAAAGACTGATCGAAGGGGATTTTGCTGGGGATTTTAAAAGGGAGGCTAACCTCCCTTTTCAAATGATTCGATGCTTTTTAGATCTTTTCGCCAGAGAAATTGTTATAAAGCGCGGTGATCGATTTCGCAAAATCTGCATTGGAGATCCCGATGATGATGTTGATTTCTTCGCGGCCTTGATCGATGAGCTTGATGTTGATCTTCTCTTCGCCAAATACCGAAAGAATCCGACCGCTGGTACCCGTTTTCTTGACCATGTTACGACCAACAACAGCCACGAGAGCGATATCGTCGTCCTCACTGATGGAGAGAATATCCGGGAGTTTCTTAACTTCGGCAATCACGTCGTAAAGACGTTCTTCAATCTGAGCCTTTTCGATGATGACGGAGAAAGAATCGATACTCGTCGGAATATGTTCAACGGGGATGTTGAATTGATCGAAGATGTTGAGCACCGAAAGAATGCTCTTGAGTTTATCGGCGGACTTGGCTTTGACAAAAGTGAGAGCGATAAAACCTTTCTTACCCGTAATGCCAGTGATGAGATGGGTTTTATCAGGCGTATCTTTTTTGATCAGAGTCCCCTCCTCTTCAGGGTGATTCGTGTTAAGAATCTCGAGAGGAATCGCGTCGTCCATTAGCGGTAGGATTGTCTCTTCGTGAATGACGTTCGCGCCCATGTAGGAGAGCTCGCGAAGTTCGGCATAGGAGATTTCTTTGATCTTCCGGGGATTATCAACGAACTTCGGATCGGCCATAAAGAAGCCCGAAACATCGGTCCAGTTTTCATAAAGATCCGCTTTAGCACCTTTCGCAAGATAAGAGGCAGAAACATCGCTTCCTCCGCGGGAGAATAAACAAATTTTCCCATTGGGGTAAGAACCATAAAAACCCGGCACCACCATTTTGGGGTGATTCTGCATAGCCGAGCGAATCGAAAGAAGGGTGTCCTCTTCATTCACTTTCCCATCGTAATTGAAATGGATTAGCGAAGCGGAATCGACAAAATCAAAACCAAGATAAGCACTGACAAGATGAGCCGAAAGGTATTCGCCCCGACTTACAAGTTCTTCTTCCGAGATACTGCCTTCGCTGATTTTAGCTTCGATCACCGCGAACTCTTGCTCCATTTTAGAGGGGATTTGCAGGTCTTTTTCGATTTTAAGATATCGTTTCTTAATCTCATCAAAGAGCGAATGCCAATCGACGTGATATTTCACATGTTGATAGGTGAGGTAAAGAAGGTCGGTAATCTTGTTATCGCCGGGATTCCGTTTTCCGGGTGCCGAAACGACAATAATCCGACGCGAAGCATCAGCGAAGACAATGGATTTAACCTTGGCAAATTCTTTCTCATCAGCCAAAGAGGAGCCGCCGAATTTACAAACTTTAAGCATTTTCTTTCTCCTTTTTCTCGATTAAGGCTTTGGCGATTTGCACCGCATTCGAAGCGGCACCTTTTCGGACATTATCTCCGACCGTATAGAAAATCAGTCCGTTCTCCGAAGACAAATCTTTACGAATCCGACCGACATAGACCTCATCTTTACCAGCCGCCATCGTTGAAACCGGATAAAGATGCTTCTTGGGTTCATCGACTACTTTGATTCCAGGGTAAGCGGCGAGAACTTTTCGGGCTTCTTCAACGCTCGCGGGTTTTTCAAACTCAGCCGCAATCATGACGCCATGGGCGACAGGAACAGGCACCCGAACGCAAGTCGCGGCAATCTTCAAATCGGGACGATGCAAAATCTTCCGGGTCTCGTTCACCATCTTCATTTCTTCTTTGCTATAGCCGTTATCGAGGAAAACATCGATCTCAGGAATACAGGTTTTCGCAATATTATAAGGATAAAATTGCGGTGCCTCACCCTTCTCGCAACGTTCCAAATCATCGAGACCTTTTTTGCCGCTTCCGCTACAAGCCTGATAGGTCGAATAGATAATCCGCTTGAGCGTGAAGGCGTCATCAAGAGGCTTTAAGGGTAAAACCGATTGAATCGTTGAGCAATTGGGATTCGCGATGATTCTCCCATGGGTATCGGCATCGCCTAAGTTGATTTCCGGTACGATCAAAGCGCAACGTTCGTCCATCCGCCAGCACGAAGAATTGTCGATGACCGTCGCCCCCTCTTTTTCTGCGACGGGTGCCCAAATTTTGCTCACCTCGCCTCCGGCGGAGAATAAGGCATAATCCACGCCGACGAAACAGCCTTCTTTTAGCACTTCAACCGGGTATTCTTTTCCCGCATAAACCATGGTCTTACCCAAACTTTTCTCAGAAGCAAAAAGCCGAAGTGAAGCCACCGGAAGATGATATTCTTCCATCACCTTCAAGAAAGTTCTTCCCACTAAACCCGTCGCCCCAACAACCGCAAAATGATAGGATTTCATACTCTTCCTCCTTTAGGCCAACCGGGCCACAAAATCAAAACGTTTTAACTCGTCTAGGCTCGGATTAGTCAAGATTTGCAGGGATTTTTGAGCATCTCTCACATAGAAACGACCCGAAAGGTCAAGGATTGGATCAAGGCGTTTCGCTTCAAGCTCTAGCGGAAGCACGGCATGATTCAAAACCCGAACAAAATCCGAAATCATCGCGCTGGCCGTCGGATATCTCCCAGCACCTTTGCCAACAAAGCAGAGCGGACCATTCTTTTCGAAAAGAGCCATAACGGCATTCGTCTCCTCTTTGATTTGAGCTAAAAAAGCGGAACGAGGAAGCAAAGTCGGCATGATGGAGAGGGAATAACTTCCTTGATAAGGATGAATGTCCACCAGAAGCCGGAGAACTTTGTTCTCTTGAGCAAAAGTTTTGAGAAGGTCATCGTCCAAATGGCTTATCCCCCAATGAGGAATCGTTTCGTTTTTAATTTCAGCATGAGTCAATAAGGAAGATAAAATCGCGCATTTCCGAACGAGATCTAATCCTTCGAGATCCGCGGTAGGATCTTTTTCGGCAAAACCTTTTTCTTGGGCTTTGCGAAGGGCTAGCTCAAACGAAAGACCTTTTTCTTCCATCGCGGTAATGATGTAATTGCTGGTCCCGTTAAGAATTCCTTGGGCTGAGAGAAGATGATCGTAACGTGAGACAACGCTTAAAGGATAAAGAAGCGGAATGCCCCCGCCAACGCTGGCCTCAAATTGAAGAGTCCCGTGATATCGTTCACAAAGCTCGCTATATTCTTTCAAGTGACACGAAATCGTTTCTTTATTCGATGATATAACGTTTTTCCCTGCTTTAAGGCAGGCAGAAATCGCTTGATAAGGCAAGGCATCTCCGCCAAGACATTCAAAAACCGTTGTGATTTCTTTATCTTCTGAAATCTCATGAATGTCCTTGGCAAAGAGAAGTCCTAATTCTTCTTTTTTGCTGGGAACATCAAAGACTTTAACGAGTTTGACATGAGGAAATTCTTTGAGCATCTCTTTCACGCCATGCCCGATATTGCCATAGCCTAATATCGCGACTTTATTCATAGGTCAATACCTCCACTTTTTTCACATGTTCAAGACCGCCCAAAGCAGCTAACAGCTGATCCATGCTGATGAGAAGGCCTTTAACATTGAGCATCAAATGGATATAAGCCAAGCCTTGAATCGGCATGTCTTGGGAGATGGTAAGCACGTTGGCGTGACTTTGGGAAATCACGAGAAGAATCGAAGAAAGAACACCAGGGCAATCCTCGGTTTTCAAAGAGAGAATCGCTTTGCGCGAGACATTGCCGCTCGGAAGAAAGACTTTATCTTTATATTTATAATAGACCGAGCGAGAAATCCCACAGTCTTTGCAAGCTTCGCTGACCGAGGCGTTATCGTGAGCGATCTTTTCTCGAGCTTCAATCACTTTAGGAAAAGACGCAGGCAAGATCAAACGATGGACCAAAAGAAAATCATTACTCATGGGAGGATACCTCCATAATCTCTGCTCCTTCCTTAACGTAAGTCAGATCTTGAAATGTCCAAACGCCGCTCAAGGAAGAACGCGCTTCCTCTTCGAAGGCATGAAGGGAAGCTAAATCCGAACGGGAATAGAGAATGAGCAAGGAACTTCCAGCTCCCGAAATGGTGAAAGGCAAGTGGTATTTGCCAGCGATATTTTGGATTTTTTCGGCTTCAGAAATTAAGGCAAGCCGGTACGGAACGTGGAGACGGTCATGGAAAATTTCTTCCAAAAGTGGAAGGTCTCCTCGAGCAAAAGCCGCGGGCAAATGGACGAGGCGCGAGGCATCATACGTTATGTCTTTGAGAGGGTAACTCTTCGGCAAGATCCCTCGAGCCAAAACGGTGGAAAGTTCTTGTTCAGGGATCGCGAGGAGAAACCCCATTTCCGAAGAGACAGGGTAAGCTAAAGGCCAAAGGGTTCCGTCCTCTTTTTTAAGGGTGGCGACAAAGCCTCCTAAAAGACACGGGGCGACATTATCGGGGTGACCTTCGATAGCGTTAGCTAAGGGAAGCAAGGCCTCTTTTTTCACGTAACGCCCAGAGATTTCATTCGCCGCTAATAAGCCAGCGACAATACAACTCGCCGAGGAGCCAAGGCCCCGAGACAAAGGAATCCCTTCTTGAATTAGCGTAATCGCAACGTTTTGATAAGGAAGATTAAAATGTTCAAAGAAATAGCGATACGATCTTAAGACCAGATTATCTTGAGTTTCCTCTAAGCCATGGAAATTGAGAATTTGATCGGAAGAAGCTGGGGCAAAACGAAAGACATTGAAGCTCGAGAGCGCGATGCCGCAGACATCGAAACCGCAGCCGAGATTGGCACTCGTAGCAGGCGCTTTGACCTCATAGGAGAGACGGGGCGATAAAAGACTTTCGAATTTGGTGGGATCAACCGCGTATTTTTCGCTTGGCGCCAATAAGGCTTTTTCAAACTGAGGAGGCAAAATAACCTTGCAAATCCCCTTCATTTTCTCCAAAGCAGCAAAATCATCGCCTTCAGGATAGCCCAAAGCGGACATGACGGTTTTCGGGAATTTCAAAGGCGAAGCGGTCGCGACGATGAGCGTCTCGTGAATTGAGTGTTCCTGATAAGAAAGATAAGCGGCATAACCCACAGCGGTGTGGGGATCGAGGAGATAGCTTTCTTTTTGATAACAATCGCGGATTGCTTTCTTCGTGTCTTCTTCGCTGGCGGAATAAGCAGAAAAATCAGCTTGAAGTTTTTTCAGGGTGACTTCATCGACTTGAAAATGACCTTCTTGAGCCAATTGGTTTTCCCAAGAACGAACTTGTTCATCGCTTTGACAGGTTAGCGAAAGGAGTCGTTCTAAATTCGATGAAACAAGGATATCCATCGAAGGAGAATTCGTTTTATAAAAAGCGCGCCGGGCATCATAGAGGCAGCTATGGAAGAAATCGGTCAGGACGCTATTGGCATTGGAGGCCACGACGAGTTGGCCTAAAGGCAAAGACATTTTCTTGGCCAAATAGGCGGCAAAAATATCACCAAAGTTGCCCGTGGGCACCACCACATCGAGCGTTTCCCCCATTTGGATAGTCTTTTCTTCGACCAGGCTAAGATAGGCGGCGTAATAATAAACAATCTGAGGAAGCAATCTTCCAATATTGATCGAATTCGCGCTGGAGAATTTTTCTCCAGCTTCTGGATGAACCAGGATTTTTTTGACCAAGGTTTGGGCATCATCGAAATTGCTGTTCTTCAAGGCGTAAGCCCGTCCCCGCGAAGAAGTGAACGAAAGCATTTGCTTCTCTTGGAAAGGGGCGATTCCACCTTCAGGATAAAGCACGGAAACGCCAATCGACGAGGAACGTTTGAAGCTCGAAAGCACGGCGCTTCCGGTGTCGCCGCTAGTTGCAGTCAAAATTCTTAAGCCTCGTTCTTCAGGATGTTTTTCAAGAGCAATCTCCATCAAGAACGGCAGCAAGGACAACGCCATATCCTTAAACGTCAAAGTCTGTCCGTGAAAGAGTTCAAGAAACGAATGACGACCAAACGTTTTTAGCCCATAGATTTTTTCAGGAAAGGACGAAGACGAATAAGCTTGGTCGATAGCGTGACGAAGTTCATCGGAAGAAAAATCATCGAAATAAGGCTGAAGAATCGCATAGGCCAATTCCGGATAACTTTTCCCTAGCAAACTCGACGGAGAAATTGTTGCGATGTGTTCGGGAAGGAAGAGACCACCGTCTTCGCTGATCCCTTTGAGCAAAGCTTCGGAGGCAGTTAGCGAAAGTTTTTGATTGCGACTAGAGTAAAACATCGGCTCTTCCTCCTTAAGATTGGGAAACATTGTAATTTGTATCGTATTTAAATACAAGTGTATTTATTTTTAAGACACCCTTCCCAAGAAGCGTTCCTCTTGACAGCCGACCCTCTCCGTTTCAAAATGAACATCGTTCACTTTGAACAAAAACTTATGAATCCCAACATCACTAGCAAAGACGAAATCCTCAAAAGTTGTCGCATGCTCGTTCAGGAAAAAGGGTTGAAAGCTCTGACGATGCGAAACGTCGCGGAAAAATGTGGCGTCGCTCTCGGCTCCCTCTACAACTACTTTCCTTCGAAAGACGACCTCATTTTTGAAAGCATTCGTTCGATTTGGCAAGATGCCTTTCACGAAGAAGGCGGGAGTTTTGATCCGAAAAACTTTGTCTCGCTCGTCCGCTGGTTCTCCTCATCTTTGACAACATTGAAGAACCTCTATCCCGGCTTTTTCACCCTTCACGCAATGAGTTTTGCTTCCGAAGGTAAGGCCAAAGGAAAAAGCGAGCGCGAGAGAGTCTTCGCCCACATGAAGAGTCGCATGCGTTCCACTTTGGATCAGGACCCCAAAGTTCGAAAAGATGCTTTCTACAGTCTCGATGAAGATCAATTCATCGACCTGATCTTCCTCGACATCGTCTATTCCCATCTGGAAGGCTGGGATGACGAAAAAGGCGTATTGGCCTTAATTGAAAAAACTCTTTACTAAAGGAGACAACACCATGAATATGCAGGCGTTAGGCGAGACGATCTTCGACATCTTTTATCTTGGCGGAGTCCTAACTTTGGGCATCCTGATGCTCATCCGCTCAAAAGGATGGAATCAATACCGGTTCTTTGGATTGATGGCCGTCATTCTTGGCGCAGGGGATTCGTTCCATCTTGTTCCGCGCTGCATCGCCCTTTGGGGAAGCGGGCTCGAAGCCAATGCGGCGAGTTTAGGGATTGGCAAGCTCATCACTTCAATCACCATGACCGTTTTCTATATCCTTTTGTTCTATGTGTGGCGAATCCGTTATCAAATCAAAGGAAAACGCTATTGGGATATTCTTTGCTGGGTCTTTGCCATCGCCCGAATCATCTTATGTGCCTTCCCGCAAAACGAATGGACCTCCGCCCATCCGAATTTGGCCTGGGGGATCTATCGCAACATTCCCTTCGCTCTTCTCGGAATTGAGGTCATTATCCTTTTCGCGCTCAAGGCCAAAGAAGATAAGCCTTTCCGCTTTATGGCTCTGACGATCGTCCTCTCTTTCGGCTTCTACATCCCCGTCGTTCTTTTCGCTGAAACTTATGCGTGGGTCGGCTCCCTCATGATTCCAAAAACTTTGGCTTATGTTTGGACGGTCCTCATTGGCTTTTTAGCGCAAAGAAATGACATCAAAAAGAATCAAATTACAACAGGAGAAAAACAATGAAACGAATTTAGCCACCTCGTTCATCTACCTCATTCTTGGTCTCGCCTTTGGCGTCTTCTATCGGGAATTCACGAAATGGAATAATTTCACCGGTGTCACCACCCTTGGAGCAATGCATCCGCACCTCATCGCGTTAGGAATGCTTCTTTTCCTAAGCCTTTATTTCGGGCTCAAAGATGATGCCGTGCTTCATACCACCAAGTTCAAGCTCTTCTATATCCTTTATAACATCGGCTTGCCTGGCATGGTTTGCATGATGCTTGTCCGGGGAATTCTACAAGTTAAAGGGATTGTTCCAGACGCTGGAATGAATGGAATGATCTCCGGCATCGCTGGGGCTTTCCACATCACGCTTGCTACGGGAATCATCTTCCTCTTTCTGGCTTTATTTGATCGAGAAAAAGCTAAAAAATTGCAGAAATAGCAGTTTTTCTCTGTATATACCAGCAAATGAGGGATG
>DAISHV010000063.1:0-10218 GCA_036822315.1 Bacillota bacterium
CTACCATTGAACTACAGATGCAGCCAAAAGACGGCTTCCTAATTATACGAGGCCGCCTGTTCTTGTCTAGTGCGTCTTAGGCTTTCCGCATCTTGCCCTTCATCGAATGGACCCGGATGCTGCCTTTTTGGTTCTTCGCCATCTTCTGAGCGTAGTCGATCGCCTCGGCTTGCGTATCGAAAAGCTTGATTGCGATCTCACCATCGGCAAGCTTGACCTGCCACTTCCCATCGGAAGCGCGCTTGGCGATATGATAGGTTTTCGCACCTTCCTCTTTTTTCGGGGCGGCTTTCTTCGCCACCGGTTTCTTTTCTTTTGCCATGATAGTTCCTTCCTCCACGAAATGGTGGACTCATTCCAAAAAGTTTAAAACAGGTTGCCAACAATTTCTAGGAAAACAACTATTTCTTCTCCAATACAGGATCCTGCTCATGGACCTTGTGATGGGGCAGATGAGAATGAACGAAATGAACGGAGTCGACAATAAATGAGGCAATCCCGATAGAAAAGGGCAAAAAGAGATAAAGAGAGTAACGCGAGTTCATCGAACACCAGACGGGATATTTATAGGCAAAATAACAATAGGAAAAAGCGCTGGTGAGGAAGGTGATCGCGGCGAAGAGATACAGAAAGACATTTTTATCTTTCTTGAAAAGAATCAAAAGAGTGTAAAGCACTTCGGCCATCACAAAGAACAGGCCCAGGATGATATACGTAATCACCAAAAGATAAGAGAAGAAAAGAATCGGGCCAGGGATATTGAAAACCGATTCGTTCCAAAGCGCAGTTTTAAGCCAAGCGGTCCAGACGTTGTAATCCAAAGTCCCATAGGCGAAGGCGTAACGATAGGAATCCGTTGCCGAATCGTAAAAGCGATTGGCCGCAATCGCCGAATCATTGATATACGGGAAAATCGAAAAGGAAAAATCACCGGTCGGAAAGAACAGGAACCGATTGAAGAAACCATAGGCGCTTGTCTCGATGTGTTGGTTACTCCAATAATGCTCGTTCTCCAAGTTTAGAACGTAGCCTATTGGCTCATTAAATTTGACTTTATTATAAAGAGCCAAACCCAAACCGGTCGGAAAAACAATCACCGCGAAAACAAGCATTTGGAGCCAAAAGAGACGCCGATTCTCTTTGGTGAATGAATTCCCCTTTCGATACTCGCGATAAAGCTGATAAGCGAAAACGAACGCAATTGGGAAGGCCGCCATGGCCGTCGAGAGTTTGGTCGACATGCCCACTCCCAAAAAAAGCGCGGTAAAAATGGCGTCCACGAACGAAGGCTTGTCGAGGTAAGAAAGAGCAAAGAAGATGGAGGCGATTCCGAAGAAGAGCGCCAGCGAATCGTTGTTCCCGAAGAAAGGAACGTACCAAATCATCGGAGTGAAGGTGCACAGAAGGGTCGCGATCACGAGTTTTGAGCCATTGAGGCGCAATTTGCAGAGGATTTTGTAAAAGAAATAAAGCGTTAATGTTCCATAAAAATCAATGAAAATCCGCGTGCTTTCAAAAAGTTCATAGGTCCGCAAATCCCAGGAAGGAAAGTTCGAAAAAATGATGGGTTTATCCGCCGGGACGGGAATCAAAATCGAATTGACGTGCATACCCATCGCAATGAGAAAATGCCATACTTTCGGCTGGTAAAATTGATTATAGAGATTCGGATCGGGGATTTTTCCCGTGGTGTAGATGACATAGATGATTTCCCAATGTCCGCCCGAATAGCCCGCGCCAAAATCATGTTTGAAATAATCGGTATCCATGTAGCGAAGACCGGAAAAAAGGAAAAGGACGGCCGAAGAAAGAATCACCAAGAGAAAAGCGATTTTCTTCCCCGTGAGTTTATGGCGGACGCCCAAAAGAACTCCGTAGCCAATTTCCCCGAGAAACAAAAGGATCAAGAGAACGCAATAAGCGATAAAGGCGCTCGGGCTTCGAAAACCGGAATAATAGTCTGTGACGTTATAGGTCCCGTTTCGAAAAAGGAAAATGAAATAGAGGGCATACAAAGCCAGCAGATAAACAAAGAAATACCAGAGATAGCGCCAACGGCTCTGATGAAATTTCTGCATGAACGGGGTGGAATCAAAGGCTTTCTTACGTTCCGAAAGCTTGGAGAAGAATGCTTTAATGGGCATTATTTTTCCCCTTTTCCTCCGCGTAAGTGGTTTCGGTGTTCACTTTCCAAATATCCTCTTTCTTGAACGAAGAAGGATCGATGATGCTCTTCACGGCATCCATTGCGGTGAGCATAGAGTGGTCCATATTGTTATAGCGATGCTGACCGTTGCGACCGACGCAATAAAGGTTCGGGATCGTATTGAGATGCTCTTGGACCACCGAAATATCTTTGTAGGAATCAAAATAAGCGGGATAAGCCTTTTTAACCTTGATCTCCGTGGCATCGAGGATGTCTTTTTTGTCGACCATGCCAATCGAAGCGAGCTCGTCCTCGGCAAAAGCGATGAACTTATCCTTGGGCATTTCCCAAAGCGGATCGCCCTCGTTGGCAAAGTACTCGAGGCCAACCCAAACGGTGTTCTGCAAATCTTTGACCATATAAGGCGACCAATTGTTGAAAACCTGAAGTCGCCCGAGTTTGACTTCCCGTTCCTGGATATAAATCCAAGTATCGGGGAGGATATCCGAAACGGTTTTATTCTTCGTTTTGTTCGGGATGAGAAGTTTTTTCGCCAAAACGCCAACGGTGATGAAATCGCGATAGACCAAGTGGGTGGCAACCTCATAAGGCTTTTCCGGCACGTTCTCTTTGCCAAACGCGAAATAAAGGTCCTTAAGCGGCATCGAAGAGATGAAATAATCCCCCTCCACCACATCTTTGCCATTGATGACGATAGAAACGACTTTTCCTTCTTGGAGATTGACTTTGGTGACTTCGCTCCCCATATGGATCTCGCCGCCCATCTCCTTGATCAAGCTCGCCATCTCTTCGTAGAGTTGGCCCGGGCCTTTCTTTGGGTAGTCAAAACGTTCGATGAGCGAGGTTTCAACATTCTTATTTTTCTTGCGGAATGGTTTGCTCAAGGCGTTGGTGAATGTTTTCCATAGCGAAAGACCTTTGACGCGTTGCGAACCCCAATCAGGGGCGATTTGCGAGGGATTTCTTCCCCAAACCTTCTCCGTATAGTCTTCGAAAAACATCTTGTAGAGCGGCTTGCCAAAGCGATTCATATAGAAATCGGCCAAGGAGTTTTCCTTGCGCTTATGGAGGCAGCTCCCGAGATAACCCCAGCCTGCTTTCCAAGTCCGGACGACACCCATGTTCTTGAAAGTCTGAAATTTGATCGAAATCGGATAGTCAAAGAATTTATGAAGATAAAAAATCCGAGAAATCCGATGGCGCGAGAGCATGACGCGATCTGTTTTTTCAGGATCGGGTCCATCTTTGGTCAAAGGGACGTCCCGCTTCAAAAGAAGATCATCTTTCGATGGCGCTCCTTGAGAGGGCATAACCTCATGCCAAAGGGCCATGACATCCTCGTTCTTCGTGAAAAAACGATGGCCGCCAATATCGATGCGGTTGCCTTTATATTCGACGGTCTTGGAAATTCCGCCAATTTCTTCGGAAGCCTCGTAAATGATCGGATGGATATGAGCTTCAGGAGCTTTGAGGAGTTCGTAGGCCGCGGTCAAGCCGGCTGGGCCCGCCCCGATAATAATGCACTTTTTTTCCGTTTCGCTCATGGTGATATCCTTTCAATTTTCCCTATTGATGGCTGGTTTCATCTTTCTTCGACTCTGTCGTTGTCGGCTCTCCAGTTTGGGGTTCCAAAGCAGGATTTTCTTTTTTCGGTTCGATGAAAATCCATTTTTTGCGAGATTTATAGTTCCAAATCAAGACGATTAACGTGCTGACGCAGAAAATCGCAAAATAAACCCAGAAATTCTTATCGCTCAAAAAGCTCCAATCCCCCTTTGTGATTCCTTTGGGGGAGTTTGACCCATCGACAATATTGATATCAGAAACACTGATGAGGAGATAATGAGAACCGTAGAAAATGGCTTCCGAAATCACGAGGCCCACAAAACCCAGAAGAACAAAAAGCCAAAATTTGCTCTGTTTCTTGGCTGCGCCTTTATCCGCGACGTTCTGAAAAACCCAAAGGACAGAAAAAACATAGTTCACAATAACCCCGATCACGAAGCCGGCCAAAGTCGAAATCCCCAAAATCAACCACGAATTGAGGCCTTTCATCCAAGATGAAACGAGGAGCTTCGTCAAAAAGTCAAAGCCGGTAGCCACTACGCCAATCACGAGAAAACGAATAATTTCGAGGCCCTTAGAGTCCTTTTTTGTCGTTTGTTTTTTCATAGGTTTAATTCTAGTCCTTTCGATAGTTATCTCAATGGGTCAGTTTCCCATTGGCCCTTTTTCTTGAAAAACGTTAGTCTTCCCCAAGAAAAAGGGGAAAAAGGCCGGCTTCCTTTCGTCGAAGGAATGCCACTTATCTGCCGAAAAGCGAATTTTCCTCTTGTCCGCTCGGGCACGGCTAAGTATAATAGACCACGCGACTAAAAAAGGTCGCACACAGCTGTGGGTACTTAGCTCAGCTGGGAGAGCATCTGTTTGACGTACAGAAGGTCATAGGTTCGATCCCTGTAGTACCCACCACTTCAAAAAAATCCCTAGAGATTTCATCCCTAGGGTTTTCTTTTTTGCAATCCGGTCTAATCACTCATCGAGAATCTTTTCAATGAAATAATGGGGCCGTTTCTTCACTTCGAGATTGATCTTGCCGATATAGCCGCCCAAGATCCCCATCCCCTGCAGCAAGATGCCGCAGACAAGGAAGAGCGAAGCGATCACGTAGGTAAAATCCCAAAAGGGAAGGACCGCAAAGCCATAAAGGAAGGCAAACACGACCATGACTAACACGGAATTGACCGCCAAGAAAGTCCCGAAAGAGAAGAGAAGATCGAGCGGCTTGGTCGAGAAGGAGGTAATGCCATTCCAGGCCAAAGCCAGCATCTTCTTAAGCGGATATTTGCTGACGCCAGCGGTCCGAGGCTTCCGTTCATAGCCGACTTTGGCGCTCGGGTAGCCAATCTGCGGAACCACGCCTCTTAAGAAAAGGTTGGTTTCGCCATAAGCGAGAAGCGCCTGGACGGCAACTTTGCCCATCAAGCGGAAATCAGCGGCCTCATCCACCATATCCACGCCGATTTTGCGCATGATTTTGTAATAGCTTTCGGCCGTGAAGCGCTTAAAGAAGGAATCGCTCTTCCGTCCGGTCCGGACGCCATAGACGATCTGGATTCCTTTAGCGAAATCGTCCACCATCTCATCAATCGCATTGATATCGTCTTGGAGATCGGCGTCGATGGTGATGGTCGCGTCGCATTTATCGACCGCGTAGGTCAAACCCGCCATCAAAGCATATTGATGGCCTTTATTGCGACTTAATTTGACGCCCACAAAGGTTTTGTCCTGCTCATGAAGATCCGTGATGGTCGCCCAAGTCTTGTCTTTCGAGCCATCATTCACGAAAACAATCCGGCTTTCGGGCGTGATTTTCTGACTCTCGACCAAAGATTGAAGCTTTCCCTTCAAGGCTTTGGCGCTTTCGGGGAGGCATTCTTCTTCGTTATAGCAAGGCACGACAAGGTACAAAGTGAACATATTCTCCCCCTCTTCCTCAATTCCAGAAGGTCAATTGACGATAGGCTTTGTAATAATCAGCAGTATAACTCCAAATCTGAAGTCCGTAATCATGATAATAAAGATTTGGCACCCAGAAAAGGAGCATCGTTGATGAGGTGAAAATCGCGAAGAGGCACGAAGCGATGATAATTCCGCTAAGAAGGCGTTCTTTTTCAACGCTTTGGGGCAGATCGACAAACCGATGGATATACCAAAGGAGAGCTAAAAGGAGCAAAGGCGCCGCAAAATCCGAGTAGTAACGGGGCGCATAGCCGCTTTGCCAGGTGAGAGCGACGATCACAATCGGCATGAGAACGCAAGGAACCCCATAGCCAAAGCCATCGAGAAGCCGGGTTTTCGTATCTCTCCCCTCTTTCAAGAAGGGCAAAACCGGGAGGGCGAAGAGAAGCGGAACTCGAGCGAATAGCCCATAGGCAGCCCCGGCTTCGACGAAATAAAAATCCGAATTGAATTTCTGAGGCGAATATTCGAAGAAGAAATGATTATTCTCGAAATTCATCTGGGGGAATGAGAAGAGGAAATTCCATAAACTGGCGGCCACGTTGGCCGGTTTGAAGGACATATTCTTGAAATCGGCGATGGTAAGAGAATACTCGATTCCGAAATCGGTGATGCTCCCGAATCGAGCCTTGTTATACCAGCATTGGAAGATGGCGAAAGGAATCATCGGCACCAAAGCGACGGAATAAAGGAGCGCGACATCTTTTTTGCTCAGTTCCTTCTTATGGCGGAGCTGATAGACCACAAGCATCACGACAAAGGCCACCGCATAAAGGGCCATCGTTGCCCGAGAGAGAACGGCAAGGGCAAGCCAAAAGCCGCAGAAGCCCAACTGCCACCAGCGGATCTTGCTTGGGCCCTTATCGAAAAAGCCTGAATAAGCCAGATTCAAGAGGGCAAGCATCATGCACATGAAGGCCGATGAGGTTGCGTCCTCATAGAAATACGGGCGGGTGAGATTCGTCAGAATTCCGGAGGAAAAGAACAGAATCCAATACGCCGCTAATTCGAGGAAGAGCGGAATCTTCTTGTCCGGGAAAAATGCCTTGAGGAGCCTTTCATAAGCAAAAGCCATGGCAGTCGCCCCGATAAGCGAAAAGAAGAGAATCCCGTAGGCATCAAAGACGTATTGGCCGCTCAAAAGATGAAGAGGCAGAAAGAAAAGCAAAACCGGGGTCACCCCGTAGTAGGAGTAATAATGCCCGTTGTAATAAACATGGTCCCACAGGAAAGACACCCCGCTGCGAGAACTAGGATCATAGGGATTGCTCAAAGCCATGAGCTCAGAAGAGGGCTGAGTCAAAAGATCGACTCTGCCAGATAAAAAGGAGTCTACCAGCTCTTGGGAGACCTGGCTTCCGGAGCTTTGGAAGAAAGCGTTGGCAAGCCAGCCGCCTCTTTCCATCACAAAAACGATGATCCCCAAGCTGAGGGCAAGGCTGACCGCTTTGAAGACTGGCCCAATGACCGAATGAAGAGAAAGGAAATCCTGGTTACGGCGCATCTCGAGGAAAAAGAAAATGAGGAAGGAAGGCACTGCCATGATCGCGAGGCGAACCCAAGAGAAATCAAAGGGGATTCGCTCATTGACAGAAAAGCCTTTAAGGGTAATGAGGTTGCCCACGTCAGCGTTCGTGATCGTGATCCGAAGGCTCGTGACCCCGGCGGGCAGAGAAATTTCGATATGCTTGCTCTTCTCATAAGTCGTGATGATCGAGAAGGACTCTTCTGAATAATAATAAGAATAAGCGCCGCTGGTCTTGAGATAAGCAACTTCGCCATCGAGCTCGTAATGGTTTGAATCGTCGTAAGCCGCATCGATGAACAGGGTTTTGACTTGAACCGAAAGATTGGAGATCGTGATGGTCGGATTTTTGGCAGTAACCTCATAATCGTCGGCCTTAGTCGCGCTCTTGCTAAGAAGGGAGGTCGTGCAATCGTCCATCGAATATTTAACCGCTTGGCCCGGGTTTTGATAAAACTTGAAATTGCAGATAAAAATCTCGATGAAAAGAATGATGAAAGCGATCAAGCCGCCCTTCAAAAGGAACTTTTTCCAAGAAAAAAGATTCGTACGAGCTAAAAAGAGTGAAGATTGCGATTCTTGTTCCGCTAAATCCAGGTTTTTAAACATAGGCAAATAAAGGCTAGAGAAGCTGCCTTCCCGCCACAACGCCCATCACCGAAGCCATCATCAAACCACGGGTCCAGCCACTCGAATCGCCTAGGCAATAAAGATGGGCGATGTTGGTGACGAGATGCTCGTCCATTTTGACTTTGTTCGAATAGAATTTGATCTCGGGCGAATAGAGCAGGGTTTCGCTCGAAGCAAAACCTGGGACAACATGGTCCATGGCTTTGATGAAGGCAATGATATCGGTCATCGTCCGATACGGCATCGCTGCGGTAATATCCCCCGCGACAGCGTCGGGGAGGGTTGGGCGAACGTTGCTCCGGGCCAATTCCTTGTCCCAGGTTCTTTTGCCATCGAGGATATCGCCGAAACGTTGAACCAAAATGTGGCCCGCGCCCAGCATATTCGTCAGTTCGCCGATTTTCTGAGCATAAAGGATCGGCTCATGAAACGGCTCGGTGAAATTATGAGAGCAAAGAATCGCCACGTCGGTATTCGAGCTCTTCTTTTCTTTATAGGAATGCCCGTTGACCACCGCTAAATCATTGTCATAGTTCTCCTGGGCGACGAATCCCCCGGGGTTTTGGCAGAAGGTCCGGACTTTGTCTTTGAACGGAGCCGGGTAGCCAATCAGCTTGGCTTCGTAAAGCACTTGATTGAGTTCTTCCATGACTTCGTTGCGGACTTCGACCCGCACGCCCATATCAACCGGGCCGGGTTTGTGGGCGATATCGTACTTGGCGCAAATCTTCTCGAGCCAATCCGCACCCCGTCTTCCGGAAGCGATCACGATATCTTTCGCGAGAATGCGCTGCTCATCGCCGTCGCCGGTTTTATGAATGATCGCGCCCGTGCAGACGCCCTTCTCGAGAATGATGTCGTTGCATTCATAGCCGAACATCATTTCGACACCGGATTTTTTGAGATACTCCTCAATCGAAAGATAAAGATCGTGAGCCTTTTCGGTCCCCAAATGGCGGATTGGGCAATCAACCAGTTTGAGACCCGCTTCGATCGAACGGCGGCGAATTGCTTTGACCTCTTCGCTTTGGTTGAGCCCTTCGACGTGCTCATCCGCCCCAAAAGAGAGATAAATTTGATCCGTATATTCAATGAGGGATTGGACTTTGTCAAAGCCAAGGAGTTCGGGAAGTTCCCCGCCGACTTCGGCTGAAAGGGAGAGTTTGCCATCGCTGAAGGCACCCGCGCCAGAAAAGCCCGTCGTTATCGCGCAAGGATTGCAGTTCAAGCATTTCCCGGTGATTCCTTTTGGGCAACGACGAGTTTCGATTGGATGGCCTTTTTCGACCATCAGGATTTTCTTTTTGCTTCCGTTTTTGAGTAGTTCCAGCGCAGTGAAAATACCCGCTGGACCCGCCCCGACGATCAAAACATCATACATAAGTTTTTCCCTTACGTAGGATACTCCTTTTCCCTGAGAATGTTGAGCGTTATTTCGCTCTCCTTTTCCTTAAAGGAAAAAAGGTCAGGATTAATGGCTTTATTCCCTTTCCTTTTGAAAGAGCCTCCTGCCTTGTCACCTTTTGAGGAAGGGTCTAGACTTGAAAGAACAAGAGAAGGATGAAAACGATTTATGTCTTTTGAATACCATCACCTTGATAAATTCGGTTTCGCCAACCTTGATCTCTGCGAAGAAATGCTGGAGAACGAGAAGAAAGCCATCGTCTTGATTTCCGGCGCCTCGAGTTCCGGCAAATCTTTTTCAGCTGAATTCCTCAAAGATCTCCTTGACCATAACGGCCATCATGCAGTCATCATTTCGCTTGATCAATATGACTATGGTTTAAGCGGCATCATCCCGAATAAAGTCGCGCTTAATGACTTTCAAAATCGCCTGCAAAACCTGCCTGAAATCGAAAAACGGATCAAAGACATCATCATTGATCTGCCCTTTGAGGAAAAATTTTCGGACAAGACGATCGCCCTCATTCTCAAATCGATCGCCGATCTGTTGTCCCCCACGGATCTCCAACGTTTCGGAGACGGGCTCAAGCGGGAATGGGGCCTGCTCAACTTCGATGAGCCAAGCGTCTACGCCCTCCCCGAGGCGGCTGAAGACATCAAAACCCTGAGCCGCAATGGCCTCATTCACGAAAAGAGATATTCCAAGCTCATTTCCGAGCGAATCCCGACCACCACGACTTTTGACGGAAAAGACTATGACGTCATCCTCGTCGAAGGCATTTACGCCCTCGATCCTTCCTTCCTCAAAGACCTCGAGCCGCTGAAAGTCATCAAAGATTTCATCGATGGGAATCCCAAGAGCCTTTTCCTTCGCCGCATCATCCGGGATATGAAAGCGACCGGAACCCCCTCGGCTTTCACGGTGAAGATCTATTTCAAATACATCGTGAAAGCTTATCAGGAGACGATT
>DAISHV010000064.1:0-10176 GCA_036822315.1 Bacillota bacterium
AACTCTCGGAGAATATCGACATCGAGTTCTATAGCGACATGCCGATGGACGATCCGCATTACCAAAGCGAAATCTGGATTCCGATCAAAAAGAAGTAGAACGAATGAGGCCGACAGTCCTTCTTGACTGTCGACTTTTTTCTTTGCCCAAAGGGGCGTGATCGCTGGGAAAGAGGGTCAAAAGACGATCTTTTTGATTACCCTTAAGCCCGCTAATCGCGTCAACGATGACGAATGGGAAAGAAAAGCGCTACAATGGGTTTATGAACTTAAAAATGAGTCCTGATGAGTTTTCATCCTTACTCGAAGAAAAGCGCAAAATTTCGGATGCCGAGGCCGCTCTTTTTGCCAAAAGCGTCGGCGATAATCAAGCCATCAAAAATCCACAAACCCGGCAGATCGCTCTCTATTCTTATAGCGTCAGTCTTTTCTATTCCACCCGGTTCGACGAAGCGGAGAAAATCATTAAGAGTTTTATTTTCACCTACATGAATTATCCCTTCATGCCTTTTTATATCGATTGCTTCGTCCTTCTTTCCTTGTTGGCTTATTACAAGAAACGCTATCACCTTTCCTTGTTTTATGCTCAGCAAGCCCTCTCCCTTTCGGAGATGAAGAAGTGCCGCGATCGTTATACTGCGGTTTATGGCAATATGGCTGCGCCTTATCGCGATCTTCAGGAGAATGATAAGTGCTTGGAATGCCTCGATCAGGCCATCGCTTATTGCCAATACAGTAGCGACCCTTCCGCCCGGTACGCGATTCTCTATAACCGGGCATTGGTTTTGGCGGCCCTTAATCGTTATGAAGAGGCCCGCGCTGCGATTCTTGAAGCGGAAAAAGAAAGCCAAGATAAGCCAACTCCGCCGATATTCGCCGCCTATTTCCCATTAAGCAAAGCGGAAATCAGCTTAGCTCTTCATGAAAGCGTGGACCTCCACGCTTTAGCGATGGATTTTTTGAACTCGCCCTTGCAGCAAGATCCCTCTCTTTCGAGTCTTCTATTGGATGAGGACGAATCCGCTTTTCTCCTTCTCATGAAATACGATTTCATCGATGATGCGGAGCTTTTCTTAGCCAAGATCGAAGCGATTCAAGCCGCTTCTCCCGCCTTGACAAGCGCGATTTTTATTGCCAAAGGGAAAGCCGCTATCGCCGAGAAGCGTGGCGATGCCCTCGCCGCAGGAAAAGATTATCAAGAACTCTCGTCACTCTACGAAAAGCAGACGAAAGAACTCTCGACCGACTTTGAAGAAAACACCAAACTCCATTTTGATTTCGTTCGGGTGAATAGCGCCTATCAAAAGGCCCAGAAACGGGCGCAAAAGCTTCTCGAGGAAAACGATACCGACGCTTTGACGGGTTTGGCGAACCGTCGGGCGCTTGATAAAGAAAAGAAACGCTTCCCCGCCTTAGCAAAGAAACAATCTTGTTTCGCATTAGCTCTCCTTGATTACGATCACTTCAAAGACATCAATGATGGCTATGGCTATCAAACGGGCGATCAAGCCCTGCATTTAGGTGGTGTCTATTTTCATTCTCTCGAATCGCCCTCCGTTCGGGTCTTCCGCTATGGCGGCGATGAATTCGTCTTTGCTCTTTCGGTGAATAAGCCTGAGGAAGCATCGACATTTTTCGCTCAGGTTAAGCGCGGTCTTGAAGCGGTGGAACTCCTTTCTCCTGAAGGAAACAAGATCCCCTTATCGTGCTGTATCGGCTATGGGCTCTTCCAGGGTTCTTTTGATAACTACGCTCAGGCTTTGAAGATGGCTAACGAAGCGATTCACGCGGCGAAAAAGATCGGGCGGGGCAATATTGTTTCTGTCGTCGACTAGTTTATATAAAAGCCTCTTTTCGTTTCGCTTGAAAAGCTGAGGGCAAAAGCTTTCCAAAACGCGAAAAAAGGTTTTTCTTTTTGATCCATCGGGGTAGGGTCTCTCAAGATAACGAGGTTTTTTCGATTGATTTTGATTAGCCCAAATCCACCAGAGGGTTTGGCGTGTATCTTTTTTTATTCCTATTTCGCCTTTCTTTTTCCTACTGAGAACGCGATTTTTCGCCAGGGAAGGACTAAAATAAGGATCAGTTTTAGCGTACGCGAGTCTAAAGTGGGTATTCCATCGGGACATGGAAGAGGCGATAAAGGAAAACTAGGCACCTATGTCTCCGAACGGAGAAAACGCCTCGCTCTTCACCAAAGCGATGTGGCGGAAGCTTTAGGCTACACGATTCAAGCAATCAGCAAATTCGAAGCGGGGGATTCCCAAATTTCAGTCCTTACCCTTCCCGAATTAGCGACCACCCTTTCTTTATCGCTCGATGATTTACTTTCGCAAAACCCCAATCCCTTGCCTTTTAAAGGCGAAAACCCCAAGGCAGATCCGTCCTTATTAAAAGAAAACATTACCTTTTTGCGGAAGAGCAAAGGTCTTTCTTTGCAAGAAGAGGCTACCCTTTTTGACCTGACGCCCCGAACGATCATCAACTACGAATCCGGCGCGACCCTGATATCGCTTTCGAGCCTCATCCTCGCTTTAGGCTATTACGGGCTCAAACCTTCGGTTTTCTCTTATGAAAAACTCGAAGAAAAATTGCAAGAAAAGCCCGCGTCTTCGGAGGCAGTAGCGGTGGTCTCTACGCCGATTGTCCTCCCGCTACCAGCGGTGGCAAAGACAATATCTCCTGCCAAGAAATGGATCTCGTATCTCTTTGCGGGAGCGGGTATTTTGGCTTTGGTCGGTTCGACCTCGCCTTTGTGGCTTAAAACCTCTGCGGAGGATAAGACCTCCAATTCGATAACATCCGATAATACCTCGCTATTATCATCGAATTCAGCCTTTACCCTAACGTCAAACGTCACGTCTTCGAGTTCTTCGAGCCAAGGGACTTCTTCGAGTTCGAACGGAAGTTCATCTTCCGCAAACGCTTCCTCTTCGAGCGCTGGCAGTAGTTCCTCTTCTCAGGATGGAGGGTCTTCTTCATCCTTATCGAGTTCCTCTTCGGAATATCTTTCGCCCTATATCCCAGGGCTTAAACGCCTCGATATCTCGATGGCGAAAGACTATACGAAATTTAACCTTCTGCCCGCCGGTACTTATTTGGTCGGTGTCGATTGTGGCGGCTTCGAATTCACCGAAAGTAATCAAGACAAATATCGCCTCGATTATGTTCTCGAGGACGTTCCTTCAAGCGGGGTATATCTCGAGGCTTACGAAGGGGGCGTGGGCAGCGCTTATGGATTAAGAAATCTCCACATTTTAGGCACGGTTGCCAATGGTGTGAAGTTCAAAATCAAAGCGAAAGCTTATGCCGTCGGTCACGAAGATGAGCCTGTCTATGGCACCCCTCTTCTTCTTGAGACATTTTCCGAAGCAGGCCAGGATATTCGCGAGAATTTGCCCGGTTTAAAGCGGGCGGAGCTCTTGTGCGATGGCATTTCGACCGAAGAGAGTCCGGTGACGCCCGGGACCCATACCTTTTCGTTAAAGACGATGCCCGAGGATTATCTCGAGCGCTACCACGCGAGCATCACGTATCAAATTACTTCCTATGATGGAAGCCTTGGAACGAGTACTAGTCCAACGGTGACTTTTTCTTCCGATGCGATGGACGATACCTTTTATCAAGCGAGCTTCACGATTACGAGCGATTTCGGCCTGGGCAACATCAGCCTGCCTTTCGCGTTTAAAAATCCGAAGCCTCTTTATTCTGCGCCCTCGGTTTCTGGCCTTTTGCAGGGCATTTATATCACTAGCCAAAAGAAATGTCTCGCCCGGACGCGGGGCGGCAGTCTCTCTTTGGATCTCACTTATGTTTCCACGGAGGAATATAGCGACGAGAAGTACCTGATTCGCATCAATCGGGGCAAGATGGGAGATGATTTCATCTTCGATTTTTCTGGTATCCATGGTCCGATTTCTCTTCAAATCCCCAGCAATTTGGATTATTACTCTTACTATTTTTTCTCGCTCCGTTTTTGCCAGCGTGCTGATCCCGAGGATTGCTTTTATACCGCCCCTTTTTCCGTCTTGATTGCCGATGATTGAGAAACCCTTGATTTGGGTTTAAAAAATCCTCGGACTTTCCGAGGATTTATTCGTTTTATTGAATGCTGTCATCGCCTATTCGCGGTGGGGGTAATTCTTTTTATCTTGATACATCAATTCATCGGAACGATTGAGAACGGCATCAAAGCTTTCATGACCATCGGAAACCGCGCAGCCGAAGGAGGCCATATAAGGGGTCTTGGCGAGATTTCGTTTGGTTTGAGCGACAAACGCTTCAGCGCTTTCGATTGAAGCCCCTTTGCCCAAAGCGACGAACTCATCGCCGCCTGTCCGATAGAGAACGAAGTCTTTTTTCCCAGCGCTTAAACAAGCGTTGGCGAGGGTGCACAAAGCCAAATCCCCTTCTTGGTGGCCTTGGCTGTCATTGAGGGCTTTTAAGCCATTGAGATCGATTGAAACCACCGCGAAAGGCGATTTGGCAAGGCTTTCACCTCGCAAATAGAAACTGTGGCGGTTCAATAATCCCGTCAAGGCATCCCGTTTGTAGACGTTGACGTAAAGGAAAATGTAATAGACGGTACAAGAGACCACCATCGCCCCGGTGATGAGAAAATTCGCGTCCGCGAGAATCTCAAGAAGGGCTGATCCAATGCTGATAATAGCGATGAAGGCGACGAGGAGGATTTCGCCAAGGCCGACTTTCTTCATCATCACGATCATCATCGCGATGCCAAAAACCACGTAAATGAGGCTGATGACGTGGGGGAGATAGCCAATCGGACCCCGGATAAAAAGGTTGGCGTCATTGAAGTAAAACACCCAATGAGTCCATGGCGTCGTAAAGACGAAAAGTGCGACAACGGCGACGGGAATCCAAATGAGCATCGTGGATTTTTCTCGCCGCATGACAATGGTGATAATCATCGCTAAAGAAGCGGTCCGGAGCGTGTAGCCTAAAGACGAAGTCACATACCGCCAAGGACTTAAGACGTCTTGGGCGGCCAAGCAATAATCCCCGATATCCGAAATATCGAGCGCGAAGACGATGATAATGAAAGCGAAGAAAAGGCGATTGTTTCGTTTGTCGTAATCCCGATTAAAGAGAATGACGAAAGCGAGTCCAAAGAGCAAAATGAGGGTGACAAAGTTCGCAAGAATCGCCTCTTTAAGGACCATTGCTCTTTTCTCTTTTCTTTCCTTTTTTTGGCTTAGGCTTGTATCATTATAAAGGTTTTCGCTGTTCGTGGCGTCCTCCTTTGAAATGAAATGTCCTTTTCGCTTTAAAAATGCTTGATTATCCTCTTTTTTCTACGGAAGGGAGGCCTTTTTCTTTTTCTTCCTCTTTTTTCACGAGTTGAGGCTTGGGCTTTGATTCCTTTTTTTCTGGTTCATATCCGACCATTCTTCAAAAGAAACGGATGAGCCAACGAAAACGAAAGGCTTTGACTCTCGCGGTTTCGCGCCTTACGATAAGGCCGTAAACCCATGCGCGATTAACCTTGAACACCAAAAGAACGTCCGATGAAGCGTTCTTTGGCGTTTTTCTTTTTTCGGAAAAACAAAAGAGGTTTTAACGCATGTTACAAGTTCAACAATTAACGATCACGCAAATCGAGGAAGGCCGCGTCTTGATCAAAGATTTGTCTTTTGTCGTGAATTCGGGTGAAAGAATCGCCCTGATCGGCGAAGAGGGCAATGGCAAAAGCACCATCCTCAAATACTTGGCGGGCATCCCCCTTCCGGGTTTTGAAGTTAAGGGAAGCAAACATTTGGAACTTCCGTGTGGCTATCTCGAGCAGGATCTTCTTCTCCGCTGGGGTGAGACGAACGTCCTGGATTATTTCCTTTTGGACGAGCCGAATGGGGTAGTTGAGGATTATCGACTTCTCGGGAAAGTTCCTTCCGCTTTGGACAAAGCCCATTTTCCCAAGGGCAGTTTTTCGAAAGACAAGCGGCTTAACGAATTTTCCGGAGGCGAAGTGGTGCGTCTCGCTTTAGTCAAACTGGGGCTTCGGGATTATCGAACGCTCCTCCTTGATGAACCCTCGAATGATCTTGATCTTGGAAGCCTCGCCCTCTTAGAGGATTTCCTTCTTTCGACCTCCGTGAGCGTCCTTTTCGTGAGCCATGACGAGAAATTGATTTCTCGATGCGCGAACGGGATTCTTCACTTGGAACAATGGAATCGGAAAAGCGAAATGAAAGCCACTTTCGCCCGGATTCCTTATGAAGAGTATCAGGCTCGGCGGAAGGATCTCTTTCTCAAAGAAACCCAAGTGGTCGAAAAGAAAGAGGCCGAACTCGCCTTACAAAAGAAGCGCTGGGCGAAAATCTATCAAGAAGTCAAATACGACCAAGATCAGTGCGTCCGCGATCCGGAGACGGGTCGCTTATTGAAGAAAAAGATGAAGACCCTTCTCTCAGCGAAAAAGCATTTTGAGAAAGAAGAAGCCGCGATTGGGGAGAAGCCCGAAGGCGATCCTTATCTTCACTTGGTCTTTCCCGAGAACGTCGCCCTTCCTAACGGGAAACGAGTCCTCGGCTATTCCGGTCCTTTATTTCGGGGCGATAAACTTTTAATACCTCAGGTCGATCTTCAGCTTTATGGGCCTGGCGAAGCCGCCATCATCGGCGATAATGGCATCGGAAAAAGCACTTTGCTTGAGACTCTTTATGAGGCGAATAAAGCGAGAAAAGACATTCGCCTTGGCTTCATGAGCCAGAATTACGAAGAATCCTTTACAAAGAGGGGGACAATTCTTTCGTTTCTTTCTTCCGACGTCGATAAGAAAGCCCGCGATAAAGCCCGGCTTTATCTCGGTTCGCTCCGCTACACGAGCGAGGAAATGCTTTATCCCCTTTCCTCGCTTTCGGGTGGGCAAAAAGCCAAGCTCTTCTTCCTCAAGATGGTTCTCGAAGAAAATAACGTCCTGCTCCTCGATGAACCAACTCGGAACCTCTCGCCTTTCAGTTTGGATATGCTGGATAACCTCTTAAATTCCTTCCACGGGGCAGTTCTCTATGTGAGTCACGATGTCCGTTTCATCACGCGGAGGAAGGCCAAGATACTGAAACTGAGCCTTGAGGGTTTGAAAGAAATGACGCTCTAAAGGGCTTGCCGTCATTTTGTTAACGGATCGGGCTTGTTCTTTTCTTTTTTATCCTACGTTTATTGTCCCACAAATGCTCAAAAGTGATGGGAGACTCCTCTTGGTTTATCGAGGAGATAGGGATGGCGTCAATAGATCAAGGATTTTCAGCGATTTCCCCTTTTGATTCGGCGATGAAATGCTGAGTTACGTTTTGCATTATAGTCGCATCCTATCGAAGGAATGTTATAATTAAGAACTCCAAATTAAAGCCTACATATCCTCATCCCACTTTTATGGAATCCCCCAAGCACGATTCACCCGATTACGTTAAGGCCACGAAAGCGCTCCTACAAAACGCACCGGGTGGGATTTTTTTATGCCGCGGATCAAAAGAATGATTATTTTGCCTTCATCATCGGGAACATGCTTTCCTTCTTAGGCTATAGCGATGAAGAATTCCGCCAGAAATTTTAGAACCGTTTTTCGCAAATGGTTTACGAGGAAGACCGCGAAAAAACGTTAAAATCCATCCTCGATCAAATCGCCCTTGCCCCCTTTGATCAATGCGAATATCGCATCGAAAAGAAAGATGGTTCGCTCGTTTGGGTCAAAGACGAAGGGCATTTAGTCCAAGATGAGCAGGGCAAGTTTTGGTTCTATGTCGTGATCATCGATATCACCGCCAACATCGCCCGGCAAGAGGCGGAACACCTCCGTTTTGAAGAGACGATCCGCGATTCTTTCGCCGCTAATCCTGCCGCCATCGGCATCATCCGAGTTAACCTTTCACGCAATAGTTGCGAGGAGCCGCATGTCCACTCCGCTTCTTCGGCCCAGGTCGATCATCTTTTGAATTATGACGATTTCCTTTCGCGCCTCGAATCCTTGATCATTGATCCCCAAGAGAAAGCGGTTTTTGCCGAATGTTTTTCTCGGGCGAAGCTTTTAGAGGGCTTCAATGCTGGCAATGATGTTTTTTCTTTGGAATATGGCCGCTACGATTTGCTCAAGGAACGCCACGTTATCCGCACGAGCGTTAAGCTCATCCGCAATCCGCTCACTTCCGATATCGAAGGGGTGATTTCTTCTCTCGACATCTCTCAAGAGCGTCTCATGGGCTCGCTTTTTACGATCATGACGCGCCACGAATACGATTTCATCGCCCTTTATTATCCGACTAAGGGCAAGATCGAAGCGATTTATCTCGCGCCGGATTGCCCGGAGATTTTCCTTCGTCTTTTTCCCAAAGAGCATCAGCTCGTGCCTTTTTCCACTTTGCGCGAAGAAAGCGCAGCCACTTGGGTCGACAAGGCCTTTGCCCCGGATTTTCTCAAGATGACGGAGAGTTCGAAGATTCTCGATGAACTTTCGCGGAGTGATCATTACGAACTGATGGTGCCGGTCCTCCAAAAAGATGGGGGGATCCGCTACCGGAAACTCCAGCATTATTATTTGGAGAGCGGGAGCGATACCATCGTCATTTTCGATTCCGATGTCACCGCTCTGTTCCTTGAGCAGCAACGACAAGCCGAAGCCATGAAAGCCGAGAATGAGAAAGTCCGCAATTTGATGGACTCGATTGCTGCCGGCATTAGCATTCTTTTAATGAAGGATCCGAATCACGTCTCCTTCCAATACGTCAACCAAAGAATGTTCCGGATCCTTCATTTCCCGGACTATGACCACAACATCATCTTCGATAAACAGATCAAAAATCCGCTTGTTCTTTCCTATATTCAAGATGCTTGCATCGGGGTCCATCCCGATGATATCGCCCGGGTTCGCGCCGTCTTTGCTGCGAATTATAACGAAAAACAGTTCACGATTGCCCCGTATCGCACCCTCGGTGGGGATGGGGTTTATCACTATTTGAGCCAAGAGGTCGCCTTTCACGAGGAAACCCCCGAAGGAAAACTTTTCTATGCTACCTATATCGATGTGAGCGAAGAAGTGGTGCTTCGCCAAGAAAGAGAAGCCCAATTCGAAAAAGAAAAGAGCCTTCGATTTCAGGCGATGGCGGCCAACGATGCCAAATCGGAATTCCTCTCGCGGATGTCGCACGATATTCGCACCCCACTTAATGGCATCATCGGCATGAGCTATCTGGCCCAAGAAGAAACGAATCCTCCCCGCACCGTCGAATGTCTCAAAAAGATCGACACTTCCTCAAAATTCTTGCTCGGTCTCATCAACGATGTTCTCGATATGTCGAAGGCCGAGAGCAACAAGATCGTCTTGAATCCTGAGCCTTATCCGCTCGAGGAATTCCATGCCTATCTTGATGCGGTCATCGTCCCGCTTATGAAAGAAAAGGGTCAGCATTTCCTTTTCAAAGAAGAGCGAACTCGACGGATTATCTCCCGTTAGCGGATAAGCTTCGCTGCAACCAGATTTTCTTCAATCTTCTCTCGAATGCCGTCAAATACACTCCCGAAGGCGGAACGATTTCTTATACGATCGTAAGCCATTACGATCCCCAAGAAAAACGGATGAGCGTCACCCACACGATCACCGATAATGGCATCGGCATGAGTGAAGCGTTCCAAAAGAATCTCTTCCAGCCGTTTTGCCAAGAGGGTCGCGATGATTGCTCGGAACGTCGGGGCTCGGGCTTAGGCTTAGCGATCGTCAAGCAACTCGTCGATTTGATGGGAGGCTCGATCCATTGCGAAAGCAAGAAGGGTCAGGGGACCCGTTTTGAGGTCGTTTTGGATTTCCCCGCGGTCAATCGGGCGAAAGAAATGAGCAATGAGGCGAAAAAAAGACTCCGGGACGTTCGGAATTTGCCATTCTTCATAACAAGCACGTTCTCTTATGCGAAGGCCATCCGCTCAATCAAGAGATTACCAGGCGTCTCCTTGAAGAAAAAGGCGTGGTGGTTATCTTGGCCAACAATGGTGAGCGGGGCGTCAGTGAGTTTTCTCACGCGCCGATTGGCTATTTCGATGCGATTTTAATGGATATCCGGATGCCAGTCATGGATGGCTATGAAGCGACCAAAGTGATTCGTTCTTTAACCCGGGAAGATGCGAAGAAAGTGCCGATCATCGCCATGACCGCCGATGCCTTTGAGGACGA
>DAISHV010000065.1:0-9911 GCA_036822315.1 Bacillota bacterium
GACGCAAGTCCAGCCATTGCGCATGGCCATCTCGCAGGTATCCAAGGTTTCGGTTAAAGTGCCGATTTGGTTGAGTTTGATCAGGACGGAGTTGGAGCAGCCCATCTCAATGCCCTTCTTGACGTAGATTTTATTGGTGACAAAGAGGTCATCGCCAACGAGTTGAACCTTCTTGGCGAGTCTGTCGGTAAGTTTCTTCCAGCCTTCCCAATCGTTCTCGGCAAGAGCATCCTCGACGGTGATTAACGGATACTTATCAACGAAGGAGGCGATCATGTCGATCATCTCTTCGCTGGTCTTTTCACCTTGGCCAGAGCGCTTTAAGACATACTTCTTTTTCTCGTCATCATAGAACTCAGAAGCAGCAAGATCCATGCCTAAGCAAATGTCTTTGCCCGGGACGTATCCAGCGGCCTTGATGGCTTCGACAAGAACCTCAAGCGGCTCTTCGTTGCTCTTCAAACCATTCGGAGCAAAACCACCCTCATCGCCGACGGCGGTGATGTCCTTGCGATCCTTGAAAATCTTACGGAGAGCGGCGAATGTCTCAGCGCCCATTTCGATGGCTTGGCTGAAGCTCTTCGCGCCAACCGGCATAATCATGTACTCTTGGAAATCAACAGACGAATCCGCATGTTTTCCGCCATTGATAACGTTCATCATCGGAACCGGAAGCTTCTTGGCATTCGGTCCACCGATATAACGGTAGAGCGGTAGTCCGAGGAAATTCGCAGCCGCTTTTGCGACGGCAAGCGAAACGCCCAACATGGCATTGGCGCCGAGGTTGGATT
The DNA here is from genome assembly GCA_036822315.1 of Bacillota bacterium. GTDB lineage: Bacteria > Bacillota_I > Bacilli_A > RFN20 > CAG-826 > UBA4951. Next base: position 792 of record DAISHV010000065.1, read on the forward strand.
TGGTCGGAGTTCCGTCCAAAGCAATCATGGTTTCATCAATCTTGACTTGCTCGAAGACATTCATTCCAACGAGTTTCGGAGCGATGATCTCATTGACGTTTTTGACCGCCTTTAAGACGCCCTTTCCACCATAGACTTTCTTATCGCCATCGCGAAGCTCGAGAGCTTCTCTTTCGCCAGTCGAAGCGCCCGACGGAACAGCGGCGCGACCAAACGCACCGTTCTCTGTGGTGACGTCGACCTCGATGGTCGGATTGCCACGCGAGTCAATGATCTGACGCGCGTGAATGGCGGCGATTTCTTCAGTAAACTGCATGTTTTTGTTTTCTCCTTTTTTCCTTGATTAACAAACATGCTTACTTAGTAAGCAACCTTGATTATAGGTCAAAGGGTGCCTTTAGCGGAATAAAAAGGAATCAAAACAGGCCAAAATGGACTTTTTTACCGATATAACGTCTTATCCTAACCCTTACTCCCCTCTTTTACGGGCGAAGAGAAGGAAAGATGATACCCTTCTTTTCACCGATTCTTTCGAAGATACAAATCCCGTCATTTTGTTTCCGTCTTTTCGGTTGTTTTCGCTCCATCCTTGCCCACTTTTCTTCATTGGACTAATGGGGTAAAATTGATGTCACGATGAGTGAACGGACCCTCTACCTTCATTACTTTAATAAGAACATTCCTTCAGCTTTGAAAGAGAAAATTTTTCATCGGCAAAAAGGGACGACTTCTTTCTGTGGGCAAAAGGGCATCACGATCGCTTACTCCAGCGAAGTTCTTTCTGAGGCTCTGAAAGCCGGTCAGCCTTTCTGTGCTGTCCGCTATGGTGGAAGTGAACTCTCCTGCCTCAATGGTTATGAAAAAATCCGTTTGGGCTTTGCTAAAACATATTCGGATAAAGCTCGCTGGGCGATGAAAGTCCGCGCTGGCTTTTATCCGACGGATGATAAGCATCTCACCGAATATAGTGAATACGTGAAGGCTCGGGTCGGTCAGGCTGATATCTTGGCCATCCTTGGTTTACACATGGAGGATTACTTTTATCGTCAGTGGACCCCCCGTGCTAAAGTCATTACCAATTGGGCTCTTGAACCTCTTCTAGGGAGTTGGACCCCCCTACTCAAAGGGAAGAAGGTCTTGGTCATCTCCAGTTTCGCCGACGAGATTCTCTTCCAATATGGACGGAGAGAAAAGCTCTTCCCAAAGGAACCTGACCTGTTACCTGAATTTGATTTAAAGGTCCTTCAAGCTCCGATGAGCCTGGGGGAGAGTACCGATTACCGCTTCCCTTCATTCATGCGTTCTCTTGAAGAGATTGAGGTTCGAATTAAAGACGTGGATTTCGATATTGCCCTGATTGGGGCCGGAGCTTATGGGCTCCCCCTGACGCTCTATTGCAAGAGTCTGGGCAAAATGGCCCTTCAAACGGGTGGAGCAACCCAAACCCTCTTCGGGATTATGGGTAAACGTTGGGAGAATCGCGCTCATGTAGCAAGCCGAGTTAATGAGTACTGGATTCGACCTGATCCGAGCAAGAAGCCGAAAGGCTATGAAAAAATTGATCAAGGAGCGTATTGGTGATGGAACAAACGAAAACAAAAGAAGTCAACACGGCGTCTTCCCCCTCGAAGAAATTCGATAAAGAGAAAACTTTGGCCTATGTTGTCCTCGGTTTCTTGGGGTTGGTTGCTTTTGGCTTTGGTGGCTCCCAATATACCTATCTTCTTTCGGCGATTGGTTTTTTGGTGGCGATTGCGATTCTCGCTTTACTGCCTTATAAAGCCAGCCCGAAGGAGAACAAGGCGCTTCTCTATTACGCGATTCCTCTTGGGGTCTTCGCCGTATTCAGTTCCTTTTCTAAATTCTGGTTCCAAGGGACGTTTAGCAGCGTCTCTTCGGGATTAATCAATTGCTTTGGTATCGCTGCTTTCTTCGCGATTGGCTTCCTTTCACGCAAAATGAAATACATTTCGATGAAAGGCGTCTTGTTTGCTGTTTTATTGGGATTAGGTCTCTTAGCCTTGATCTCAACGATTGCTTCTTTAGCGGAATACGGCTTCTTTTACGCGATTCGTTATAACGGCATGGTTTATTACTACGACGGGATCTCTTATCCTCTTGCGAGTGAGTACACCACCTTATTTGGTTTTAATCTTGTCGCAGTTTCTCTCCGCTATGGGATGCAATATTCCTTTATCCTGGCCTCTTCGCTTATCGCCTTACTCTTCCTTTCGCCGAAAGAAGACAAAGCCTTATTCATCACCATCGCCACTTGTGGAGGCGTTGGCTTAGTTTCAATGCTCCTTGTCCCTTATGTGGCGGGGTTAATACTTTTACTTCCGGTCGCCTTAGTTGGTTTTATCCTCCGCTTCGTCAAGATTCCGCAAGAGACTCCGAAATGGGAGAAGATTACCGCCTGGAGCCTTGTGGGAGTGGGATCCCTTCTTCTTTTGATTGTCTTTGTTAATGGCATTGCCGATCTCTCGGCTCTCAATAGCGGCTTCTTGGGCAGAATCTTCAATAACGGACGTTATCTTTTGCCCATTAACGAAATGATTCAAGCGATGTTCTGGAAACAGGGCGCAACGAAAACGAGCTTCGATCTCACCGCGTTATTCGGTATGAGTGCCACGGCGCAAGGCAGCTGGAATGGTTCGCTCTTCTCCGAAGGCTTTTATCTCAAAAATCGCATCTTCGAATTCAACGCCCTCTTTGAAGGTGGCGTCTTGGCTTTCTTGGCCTTATTAGTGGCGATTGTCTTCGCCATCATGTCGTTACGGAAATACCTTCATAGCGATAGCAAGATTTCCGGGGCAAAGGTTGCCCTGGTGGCTTTGATATTAGGCTGGTTTATCTTTGAATCGCTTGAAAGCGATCCTTATCCGGCCGTCCTTTATTACGCCGATTATTCTCGTTATTGCAGTCCCATCTTTGAGAACCATCTCTTCCTTGTGATGCTCTTCCTCTTGGGCTTTGCTTACACCCCGATCTTTCGGGGAGAATCGTCGAAAGGAAAGGGGGTAGATGAAGATGAAGACTAAAATTAAAGTGTGGGGGTTATTCCTCTCTGCCTTGGCGCTGACGAGCTGCAAAACCTCGCTTCTTTATTCCACTCGAGCCTACGAGATCAATGATTTGGCGAAAGACTACTATGGTGTCCAAGAATTATCTTTGAGTTCGCTGGGCGACCCCTTAATGACAGAGATTACGTTGGACCGTTCATCGAAGGAAAAGATGTATGCGAATGGCTATATCGACAATTACGGAACTTATCAGGACTTAGATTGGGATGTGACAAGACGCGCTGCCAGCAGTTTGTACCCTGCGATTTATGACTACACCGCGAAGGATGGAAGTAAGACGACTCTTAATCCCGCCCTCGAGTGGACCATCGGCCAAGAAGGTAATGACGATCAGTTCATTGGCAAAGCCTTTGGTCGCACTAAGTGCTTGGCTAGCGTTGATTCTGCCTTTAAGAACACCGGGGTCTTGAGCAAGCTTTATAACGGGCAGATGTTTTGCGACAACTACCACGTGAAAGCCCTCCTTCAGCTTGACACCAATGGTTATTCGACTTTCTTCCCGAAGACTTTGACGACCGGGGACTACTTCTTGATCTCTTGCCGCGGTGGCTCTTCCTTTGGCGTCGCTCGCAAAACCTGGATGGATATCCAGCTTCGCTTCTTCAAAGAAGGCAAAAGCGGCTACGATTTCTATACCATCAACCTGCAAGACGTTCTCTTACGCACCGATAGCGGTGGCGAAGGGGATTCCTTCGTGGCGATTCGTTTTAGCGATATTGGCATTGCGGATCCTTCCGGGATCAAAGGCATGAGCTTAGCCTACTCGAACGTCAATGATGGTACTTATACGGCACAAGAAAACTTCGGCGCTTCAGGGAATTACGATCAATATTTCGGACTTCTTGTTTACGAAGTGATGTTTCCGGATTCGACTTGGCATTAATCTATCGGATATAGCGCGAGATATCGAGCCATTCGCCTTGCTCGAAATCGGTTTTATCGTCATCGAAAATAAGGGTACCTTTGGCTGGGGTGAAGGTCATTTCGCCAAAGTAGATTTTTCCGTCGACATCATAAAGGTCGACCCGAACAAACGGGAAAGGGGCAGCCAGTTTTTCGGCGATGCGGACCATCTCAGCGAAGTTCTTTGGCTTTTCTAATGGGGTATCGGATTTGAGCCAACCATTGAATTGGGAGCCATCGAAGGGTGTCCAATCGACGTAATACTGGGTGTAGCGGATATCTTTTCCGCGCCCGGTGACGACATAAAGGTTTCGAGCCGTACCATTGTAGACATGGATTTTATATTCCACGGGCAAGGAATCGGCACTTCCGATATAGCGTTCAATGAGAATTTGGGGCTTAATGCCAGAATAATGGCGTTCCATCGTTTTTTTGCCATAGTCCGTTTTGAGCCAACGATCAAACTTGGCTTTGGCTTCTTCACGGTTAAAGGTGGATTTGTCTTTGACAATCTGGTTAAAACCCGAAGCGTGAGAACACTTCATCACGAAAGAATTCGGAAGGGTTGAGAAATCGATTTGGTCAAAGGAATCATAGACGCCTAATGAGGGGATAAGGGTATCTTCTAAGCCGCATTCTTTGACGTAATCGCGGACTCCGACTCTCCCGGCGCAGCGGATGACGTTTTGATCTTTGGGGTCAACAAAAAGTCGGAGGTATTGAAGTTTTTCGGTATAGCGAACTGGATTCTTCAAGTTCAATTTGTGATGGGTGATATAGCGATATTGATATTTGACGTAAGCGACGGGCGAAACGGCCTTGACGAGGTTTCGCCATGGCGCGACGAGGGCACGCTTCAGTTTATTTTCGTGGAGACGTTTTGCTAACATAATGTCTTCATTATACGCGCTAAGGACTTTATGTTCAGTCTGTGAGATAATCCTAATATGCGCATTTTGGTTGTCTGTCAATATTACTATCCCGAGAACGTTGTTATCACTCCGATTTGTGAGGCATTAGTCCGGGCCGGTCATGAGGTTAGCGTTGTTACTGGAAAGCCTAATTATGGCTTTGGCCACATCTTGCCCGGTTACGAAAAAATTCACGACGAAGTCATTAACGGCGTCGTCATTCATCGAGTCAATTTGAGGGCTCGGGGCAAAAGTCGGATTTCCTTAATTCGGAACTATCTTTCGTTTTGGTGGAATTCAAAACGTTATCTTTCGCACTTAAAAGAAGACTTTGATTTGGTTTATGGGATGTCGATGTCCCCTCTCATCTCGGTTGAGGGTGGGGGCAAATACGCGAAGAAGCATCATAAACCCAACGTGATCCATTGCTTGGACCTGTGGCCAGAAAGTGCTGTCATCGCGGGCAAGGTTCGTAAGAACTCTTTGTTCTACCGGTTTCTTTATCGCTCTTCGCGGAAAATCTATTCCATGGCGGATGAGATTTTAATCTCTTCGCCTTCGTTTGCTTCGTATTTTTCCGGGGTGCTGAAACTTCCCAACAAGAAGGTTCTTTTCGTCCCTCAGCCCCCTTTGGTCCATCCGATGCCGGAAAACGGGATTCCGTATGCGAAAAAATACAATTTGGTCTATGCGGGCAATGTCGGCAATCTTCAATTGATCGAAAACTACGTGAAGGCTTGCATTCTTTTAAAAGACCACAAGGACTTTCAATTCCACATCGTTGGCTCGGGGGCACGGCTCAGTGCAGTTTTAAAGCTCATTGAAGATAACCACTTGCAAGACATTGTGGTTTATCACCCGACGGTTTTAGCCTCCGAAGTGCCGTCTTTCTTCACCAACGCGACCGCTTTGCTAGTGCCGCTAGCTGACACCCCTTCGCCCGTTTCGAAGACCATTCCGAATAAGCTAATTTCCTCTTTGGCCTATGGCCGGTTAATCTTTTCTTCCATTGGTGGGGATGGGAGAAAAGTCCTCGAAGAGGCGGGTGGCAGCCTTTTCGCCAGCGAAGATCCCAAAGATATCGCCAAGGGTCTTGAAGAGATGATGAGCCTTAGCGATGAAAAACGATCCGAAATGGGTCAAGCCAACCAAACTTATTTTGCTCAGAATTTCGATTTTGACAAAGTTATGGATCAGCTGATTCAGGCTTTTAAAGACTGCAAGAAATCTTGAATTTTCTTATCGATTGCCTCTAAGCCATATTGAGCGTAGAGGTTTTCTTTCGCGTTATTGGGGAGGAGGTTAACCCATTTCTTTTCGCCATTAAGGTGATTCTTGAAGAAAAGAGCCAAGGCATCCTTGCCTGAAGAAGCTAACCAATTAATGTCTTGCGGGAATTCTTTTCGTAAAAGCGTGTGTGGGGTCGAAAGAATGGGCGAACCGCTTTCGAGATACTCCAAGAGTTTGGAGGGCACGGATTCTTGGTCGAGCTTGCTTTCGAAGGGGCGCGGGTTCACCAACAAGGCCGCATATTTTTCGAGGGTATAATTTTCCTCTTTGCTGACTTGACCAAGGTAATGAATTCGGGGGTTAGAATGAATCAAAGAAAGAAGCTCTTCATTCCCCTCGGCGTGGCCCGCTAGAACGAGGTCGTAATCCATCGGGATTTCAAGGTAGGCTTTGACGAGATCATTAACGCCATAGCGCGGCAAAAGAGCGCCCCCAAAATAGAGATAAGTTCCGTTTGCAAAAAGCGGCCTTCCAGTTTGAGGCTTTTCAACCAGTCCAGGGAAGAGAATATGGGGTTTCTTTTCAACATCAAAGGCCTTAATGAGCCCTTCAGAGAGGGCAATGACGCCATTTGAGGCTTTAACGGCGGATTTTACCCCGGAAATGAAAATCGGATGGGCTTTTGCAAGGTTTTCTGGATTATCAGTGACCAAAGCGGCAGTGGGAAGGGAAAAAACCTTCTTTAAACGCGAAGAAACCTCTCCGAGCTGCAAGCTCAAAGAATCAAAAACAACGATGTCAAGCCCATTCTTCTGAAGGGACTTCGCGATTTTGAATACTTTTTTCTTTCGCCAAAAAAGGCGGTTTAGGGGGCTTCCAGACGAGTTGACGTAGTGAAAAATGCCAGAATCAGAGAGTGTGAAATCGTGATCGAGCGAGGGAACGAGCGAAATCACAGAAACCTCGTTGGTCAAAGCAAGCGCCTGAATCATTTTTTCATGAAAATTTTGATTGGAAGGATTGCTTAAACGATAGCCTTGATTTAGGAGGGAAATATAGTCCTCATTTCGAATGGCTGTAGTGAGATAAAGAATCTTCATAAACTTAAAAACTCCTGGAAGATTTTCAGGTGGGCTTGGCACATGCTTTCGATCGTGTTTTCTTTGGCGGTCTTTAAGGCTTCTTCTCCGAAGGATGGTGTTAATGGTTTTTCTATGACTTTCAGGATCTCGTCTTCCTTATCTAAAGAGACCAAATAACCATTTTTACCTTCCTCGATCAAGTGGCGGGCAGAATTGGCGTTCTCCGAAGCGATGACGGGCGTGCCTTGACTCAAGCATTCGTTAACAACGTGACCATAGATGTCTTCTTTGGTTAAAAAGATCGAAGCATCCGCCATTCGGAAATAACGCAAGATCTCATCGTGAGGTTTGAACGGCAAAATCAGGACATTATGAAGTTTGTGGTCTTCAATGAAATGCTGGAAGCGTTCTTTTTCGGGTCCATCGCCGATTAATAATAGGGTCTTTTCAGGAGTGAGTTTGCTCCAAATCCGAAGAAGTTGGTCATCGTTCTTTCGTGGAATAAAAGAACCCACCGAGAGATAAAGAGGTCCTGTGGGAAGATGCTCTTGCTGGCGAAGGGTTTGCTTTTCTTCCGCGCTCAAAGAGCGGGGCTGAATTTCGCGCTTAAAAATGGTGGAATAGGGGAAAAGACGGATTCGCTTTTCGTCGACTCCGTAATAAGTGAGGTAGGTTGAAGAAAAAGGATCGGGCGAAAGATAAAGCGCAGCGCCGGGAAGATATTTTTCTTTTAAGCGTTTCTTCCATTGAGGTTCGTTATCCCTTGCAATTCCCCCGTTAATCGCAAAAATGTAGGGTATTTTGTGGCGTTTTAAATAACGGATGGTTTTCATCTCGCTCAGCGTGCTCCACCCATTGATGACGATGATGTCGTAATGCCCTTTTTTGATTAAGGGGATGATCGCGTTGGTGAAATTGTTGTAATTCCCGAGCTTCAAAGAGGACAGGATGATTTCTTTGAAGTTTTTGGCTTTTTCATAATAAAAAGCCTTGCCTCGGTCCCCTTCTGAAGTCCGTTCAAAAATAGCGGTGAGATCCACTTGCTCGCCGAGCTGATTGAAGAAATCGATTTTATACGGGGCCGGATGGTTAAATAGCCACAACACTTTGAACATCGGGTTTAGTATAAAACTTCCTCGGGGTTACTTCATCAAGATAAGGAAGTATAATCAGCGTATGATCGCTGATTGGAAAGACCTTTTCGACCAGGTTAAAGGCAAGAGCTACTCCGCCACTCTTCATGCCTTCTTGCAAGAGGAGTACCAAAATTACACGATTTACCCTCCTCGCGATATGGTTTATCAGGCTTTTAAGTTGACCGCGCCGAAACAATTAAAGGTCGTCATCATCGGGCAAGATCCTTATCATAACCCCGGTCAAGCAATGGGGCTTTCTTTCTCGGTTCCCCGGGGAATTGATCCGCCGCCATCACTAATTAATGTCTATAAAGAAATCCAAGATGATCTCAAAATCAAAATGAATTTTGAGAATGGAGATTTAACGCCCTGGGCCGAACAAGGAATCTTGTTATTGAACGCTTATTTAACCGTTCGAGCGGGTCAGCCTCTTTCTCATGCCCGTGCCGAATACGACGCCTTTATTAATGATGTCATGACCTATCTTGATGGTCTCGATCAGCCGATTGCATTTATGTTATGGGGTCGCTTTGCGAAACAGTATCTTCCTTTGATTCGCAATCCAAAGCACACGGCTTTATGTGCCTCGCATCCTTCACCGATGGCTGCAAACCAAGGAGGCTGGTTTGGCAAACATCTTTTTAGCCAATGCAACAACTTTCTCGTAGAGAATGGTCAAGCCCCTATTGACTGGCAAATCAAATAATCTAGACTTGTTCTATCCGGAGCTCACCGTAGTGGGCTGAGAGGAACCGTATATCCGGTTCGACGGCAC
>DAISHV010000066.1:0-9767 GCA_036822315.1 Bacillota bacterium
GTCTTGTCGCTTACGGCACCGACGATGTTTAATGAGCCTGATGCCATCAACTTCCCGCTCTTGCGGTCGAATAAGAGAATCTCGTTCCCCGCAACGTCGAGTTTGGCTTTGGCTCCGATCTTGTAATCGACGCCGCCGAAGACAACGCCAGTCAAAATGAACTCACCAACCCGGAGTTTGACGGTCGTTTCCATGCCGGTCGGAAGGGCACTATAGATTTCGGCCGGGAGGGCGCCTTCGTCACCGATCCGGATGAATTCCGGACGGATACCCAATATGTATTGGTTCTCTTGGACTTCATGCTCTTCTTCCGAAGAGATGACGCCGGCGACTTTATTGATGTGGTAATTAAAGGCCCGATCGCTATTCTCCTTCTCGACAAAGCCTTTCTTTTTGCCTTCGGATTCTTTCTCTTCGCTTTCCAGGGTGATTTCTTTATCCCGCTCCTGGGTAAACGCTTTGAGATTCAAATAAGTGTTCGGCTTAAATTCCGCCTTCACGTCATCAAACATCGTGAGACTCAAATCATCGCCTTTTTGCTCAGCTAGAACTTCGACGAAGTTGATGCTGGGCGAACCGATGAAGTCTGCGACGAAGAGGTTGGCAGGATTATGGTAGACATCAAGCGGCGGTTCGTATTGCTGAATCACGCCGTTATTGATCAAGCAGACTTTGGTAGCCAAAGTCATGGCTTCTTGCTGATCGTGAGTGACATAGACGAAAGTCGAACCTGTTTCGACGTGAAGACGCTTCAATTCGCTTCGCATTTCCAAGCGGAGTTTGGCGTCAAGATTCGATAACGGCTCATCCATGAAGATGACTTTCGGTCCCGGGGCTAAAGTACGGGCAATAGCGACGCGCTGCTGTTGACCACCGGAGAGTTCCGAAGGATAACGATCCATGAATTCACCAACGTGGACGATCCGAGCGACCCGACGTACCCGTAAATCGATCTCTTCGGGATCGAGTTTGCGAACGCTGGTGCAGACTTCGCCATTTTTGGTGAACTGACCTTTTTCATCAAGCGAATAGCCTTTATCTTCGACTTTTTTTGCCGAAGCGTCGGCCTTAGCAAGATATTCGGCCGATTTCTCATCGGCGAGATGATGGCACTCAACATCGTTCTTGTCTTCGAAATGGAGGTCAAAAAGTTCTTTGGCCGAACTCATCGAAATCTCAAAACCATCAACCAAGAAAAGCAGGGCCTTGTCTTTGACGATTTTGTGATTCTTATCAAAGGAATAGTTGAGGTATTTTTTAATATCATCGATCTTAAGAACAGCTTGACTTAAGCGCCGATACTTCAAATAGGTCGAATCGATTAAGGGCATCTTCTCTTTGAGTTCTTGTAAACCAAAAGTGATGTTCTTATAGACGGTCATATGAGGCCAGAGGGCATAGTTCTGGAATAAGAAGCCCACGTGACGATCCTGAGGCGGAACGTTGACGCCCGTATCGCTATCGAAGATGGTTTCCCCATCCATCGTGATTTTTCCAGAGGTCGGAGTTTCAAGGCCGGCAATCATACGCAAGGTCGTGGTTTTGCCACATCCAGAAGGACCTAATAACGTCACGAAACTGTTGTTATCGATCGTCATCGAAAGGTGGTCGGCGCCATAGAAACCGCCCCAGCGTTTCGACACGTTTTCAAGCACTATTTTTGGCATATTATTTGCCTCCTACTCCTTTATCAATACTGGCGCCCGTGAGCAAGGTCGTCAGCCAATTCACGACAAGGATAATCACAATCAACACGAAGTTTGCAGCGTTTTCGAGTGCCGGAACGCCATCAGCTTCCAACTGGAACATGAATTTGGTGAGGGTCATCTGATCATCGCCAATGAAGACGAAGAGGTCATATTCACGCATGCAGGAGATGAACGGAAGTAAGAAGCCGGAGATAAACGCGGATTTTTGAATCGGGAAGATGATTCGAGTCATCCGTTTCCACCAGGGGATATGCTGGATAATGCCCGCTTCCTCGATTTCGCCTGAGAGTTGCATCATCGCGTTGAGCGAGCTGCGAGACGCCATCGGAATGTATTTGATCGTGCCAACGATAATGGCCACCGCAATCCACGCTCCGGCCATCTTCAGGTTAAGTCCCATCAAGTAGAAGGTTACCGAGAGGGCTAAAGACGGCATCAAATACGGGAAGAAAGCCAAACCATTGACGAAACGAGCCCCTTTGGACTTCCGCTTCTTACTGACGGCATAGCCAATCAGTAAGCCGCTTAATCCAGCGGTGAAGCCGCAGGCTAACGAAATTAACACCGATCCTTTTAAAGCGCCCCAAATCTTCTTTTCGTAGAAGAAGCCGACAAAGTCGTTGGTCGAAAGAGGATCTTTTGAGACCCAAGCCCGCCACGAAAGACCGGAAGAATAGTCGCCAGGGTTCGGCAATAAAGATTCAAAGAAGAAGGAGACCATCGGTCCTACGCAGAAGAACATGACCAAGATCGAAATCAGAATGCCCCAAACCCATTTGCCAACTTTGCCCAAGTTGATTTTGGTGATTTGTCCTGATTTGCCCGAAACCGTCGTGAACTGTTTCCGCGAACCGGTTTGAACTTGGTTCAAAGCCAAGATGACTAAGCCGATGAGAATAAGAACGATGGCCATGACATAGCCTTGACCTGAATTGCGGCCGGTTCCGGTCAACATCGTTTGCATCTTCGTCGCCAACACATAATAGTTCACCGGATTGCCTAAGGTAACGGCAACGGAATACGAGGACATCGCCGAAGAGAAAACCAGTAAGATCGTCGAGAGCAAGGCCGGTTTTAACATCGGAATTGTCACTTTGGTGAAAGTTTTCCATTTCGGAATACCCAAAATGGTGGCCGCTTCTTCGAGGTTTGAATCCATATTCTGCAAGACGCCGCCGAAGAGAATGTAGGCAAAAGGCGCATAGTGAAGACCGAGAATGAGCGCGATTGGGAAGGCTCCGAAAACAAACCATTGAGGAGCAGCCCAGCCAAAGATTTTCTGGAATTCACCGACATAACCGCCCGTGCAAGCCGTCGAGATAAAGAGGTTCTTCCAGAACAAAGCCAGAGTCCATTGCGGCATGATGTAAGGGAAGATAAAGGTCGCCGAGATGAACCGCTTTAATTTCATGTTCGTCCGAGCCAGCAAATACGCGGTAATTCCGCCAAAGACAACCGCGAAGATGCAAGCTAGTGTCGAAACCAATAACGAGCGGCCGAACGGAACCCAGAAGGTCCCGGTCGAAGTGGCGTTATTCCAATCGAAGACTTTGGTGAAGTTGTTAAAAGTAAAATCACCAACCCCCGAGATGGTGTAGGTGGTAAAGGCTTTGATAAGCAAAGAAATGATCGGGTAGACATTAAGGATAAGAAGAGCGACACCAAAAAGAACCAAAATGCTGTTGGCCGGAACTCCGAAAAACGTCAAAGTGGTATTCGCGCCACGACGCACCTTTTTGATGAAAGGGCTCATTTCGTGTTTAGGCGGCTCGGGTTGAGGCTCGACCGGATCGGGCGTGGGCTCGTTCGTTTCGGGCTTTTCCTCAAGAGATTCTTCCATGGGGTTACCTTCTTTCTAAATAAAGGCGAACCAAGGTTTTGTCCAAGGTTCGCCTTTGAAGTGGCTTAGCGATTACTTGGCAGCGATGCAAGCATCGATGAAGTCAATGACCGTCGTATAGTTAGCGCCGATGTAAGACGGGGTTTCAACAATCGCTCCGCCTTTATTCAACCACCAATTCGACGAAGGATCATTCAAGCACGGGAAGACGGTAGCTTCGCCAGCCTTCTGCGTGAAGGTGGTGCCATCTAATGTGCCATTGCCAAACTGAGTACGATCGACGTTGATGGAAGGAAGCGACGGATAATCACCGACATCATCGCCCCAAACCTTGTAAGCATTGGCGTCCGTCGAGATGAAGTTGAAGAAAGCGCAAGCGGCATACGGATACTTCGCGTTCGGCATAACCTGGAGGTAATGCTTATACATGAAGCCACCGAATCCAGCGAGTTGGCTATCACCCATCGACGCGCCGTTGGTGTTATTGGTGCCTAAGGCAGCAACAACGATGTTTTTCTTCGAAATATCTGCCGATTCCGCAACCTTTAAGATCTTGGAATAGACGATCCAGCCAACATTGCCCGGAACAGAGGAGAGGTGAGCAACGGCCTTGCCATCATCTTCATAGAAGACGGCATTCTTGAGGAAGCCATCAATGAAGGCATAGGCATAGGATTTATCGCCATACTTCGAATAGTCAGCAATCTTGATATCCGAAGAATTGGTCGAGGCTTCATAAGCGGCTTTGAGCGAGGCGACCTGATCCTTCTGAGTGAGCTGGATCAACCAGTCCATGTTGACGTTTTCGTTGTTCGGGTTCATCGTATCGATCTTGCCCTTGAACGAAGAGGCAGTGACATCCCAAACGTTATCGATCTTGGTGTCAACACCTTTGTTGTTGTACATCCAAGTCTTGAAGTTGTATTGGAGGGTGAACGGGTTGGAGTCATTGGTGACATCAACACCAGTTGCTTCTTTCCACTCTTTCGGAACATAGTTCTTGAAGAGTTTGGTATCGAGGCCTTTGGTCTGGAGCTGATAACCATCTTGGACGATCGCGGCGCTGACGCCATCGGTAACGCCTGAGTTGATTTCGGCGATTAACTTCGTGTAAATATCGCCATCAACCGTGGTGTCGTACTTTAACGGAGCGGTGATGCTGGCGTCGTATTTTTGAAGCTTCGCAATGAATGCATTCTTGACCGCGTCTTTGCCACCGCGGCTTGTTGTCGCCAAAATCTTCATTTGGCCGCTCGCGCCAAGTTCTTTAGCCGCTTTTTCAAAAAGCTGTTCTTGGGTCAGAGTCTCGGCATCGGCAATCGCCTTCTCAACGCTGGTCTGAGCCACTGAACTTGCAGCGGCGGAACTCGTTCCAGTTGAACTGGTTCCGGTGGAACTTGTTCCCTGTTTCTGGCAGCCCGCAAGCGCGGCAGCCGAAGCAATGATGGCCATTGCCATCAAGAATTTGCTACTTTTCATTAAAATACCTCCTTAAATTGGGATAATGAACTTCGCTTGCTCTAATATAAATTGAAAGCCCTTTCATGTAAATACGAAAATTACTATTCCATTACTTTTAATTAATTTTTATTCGATTTTATCTATTTTTTATTGTTGGTCTTTTATCTCGGGAAAAGTAAGTACAAAAGTCGAACCTTCGCCTAAAACAGACTGCAAATCGATCGTGATTCCATAATAAGAACAGACGTATTTGACGATGGCTAAACCGAGCCCGGTTCCCATCTCGGCCCGCGAGCGGGCTTTATCGACTCGGTAGAAGCGTTCGAAGACCCGAGATTGATCCTCTTTAGCGATGCCGATGCCCGTATCACGAATCGATACCTGACGTTTGACCTCGTCGATTTTGATCTCAATCAAACCACCGGGCTTGTTGTATTTAATCGCGTTGGTGATGATGTTGTCGAAGAGCTTACTGAAATCGTCGGCATTAATCATGATAAAGAAATTCGTTTTCTCTTTGCTCACCACGATCTTCTTTTTTTCAATCTCCGCTTGATGAAGCGACAAGAGTTCATCGACACCCCGACTAACATTGATCTTCTCCACCGGACGAAGATTCTCATTCTCTAAGGAAGATAAAGTTAACATTTCCATGATGATTTTGTTCATCCGCTTCGCCTCGGCAACCGTTTTCTCATTCGCCGAAGCCAACTCTTCAGGGCTAGTGATGACCCCTTGTTCAATCATCTCTTGATAACCAAGGATGCTGGTCAACGGTGACTTTAGTTCGTGCGAGGCATTGGTGAAAAAATCTCGCTTCATTGCGGCGCTGTTATATTCATCGGTGACATCGAGCAAAAGTAAGGCGGCACCTTGCTTGATGCTTCCTGCCACTTCAAAATGAATCGGTTCAATTTCACAATGATACACTCGAGTGTCGCGCTTGAGATCATAGGCGCTACGAATGCCCGTGTTTGCCACCACCGAAAGGTTTTTGACAATAGTCGGTTCCTTGATGATGCGAAAATTCCGATGAAGGGCATCGTCTTTTTCGATGCCAAGGATCTCGGCCGCTTTTTCATTAAACACGATGATGTTGAACTCTTGGTCGATGACAATCATGCCTTCAATGAAGGAGTCCAAGATGAAGTCTGTTTGGGCAGCTTTGCTTTTAGCTTCGCTCAATTGTCGTTCCAATTCCTTGCGGGAATCGCGGATGATTTTGCTATAGAACTCCAAGTCATCATGGTAAACCACTTGGGAGGGAAGCCCGCCGACACCTTGGAGCTTTTGAACCTGAATCTTCAGGGAATTCATTGACCTTTCAAGTTGTTTCATCGTGAAGATGATATAGAGCAAATCCCCGACCACCACCACAGCCGATCCAATGATAAGGAAGTTTCGAGAAATCAAAACATTTTGAGGGACCACTTCACCATAACGGACATAAATCTTGTCCGCTGCCATCCGATAAAGATGGTAAGTAAAAGGTCGCTGTTCTAGCGGATCTTTTTCTTGGTAAGTTTTGTTAAGGTTATCGCTAAAGTAGCTCAAGGAAGGCACAACAACGCTCTTGCCCATGCTATCGGAAGAACTTTTGAGCGAACCCTCCGGAAAGTAGGTGATTTCGAAGTTCGAAAGGTCGACAAAGCGGAGCATTTCCTCGTAATAATCGTTTTTGGAGCGCAGAGAAGCTTCAATGGCGTTGCCATTCGTTTCGACACTCTTCTCGTGGGTGCTACTGCTGAGGAAGAACCACGAAAGGGCCACCGAAAGAAAGGCAATCAAAACAAACAGCGACATCACGATTGAAGAAAGAATAATGTGCTTCTTATTCATAAGGGCAGCTACACAATCTTATAACCGCCACCGTAAATCGACACCAACCGTTTATCATCGCCGCCAAGTTTCTTTCGCAAGGAGCGAATGTGCATATCCAAAGCTTTGCTCTCGGGCGAAACATCGACTTTACTGCCTAAAAAGGCATGAATTAGTTCTTCACGAGAAACCAATTTGCCCGAATGCAGAAGTAAGGTTGATAAAATAACAAACTCAGTCGCGGTCAACTCCAAGAGTTTGCCCTGATCATAGATTTCTCCAGTCGAACGATCGAGTCGGAAAGAAGAATACTCGAAAATATCCTCATTCTTTTCTGAACGGCGAATATGGGCATTAACCCGCGAAACCAATTCCGAAAGTTCGAAGGGTTTAATAATGTAATCGTCAGCCCCGAGGTCTAACGCAATAACTTTATCGCTCGTTAAGGATTTAGCCGAAACAACAATGATATGAATCGAATCGTTGCTCTTATCCTGGCGAATTAATTGAAGAATCTCTTTGCCTTGAATACCCGGAAGCATCATGTCTAAAAGGATTAGGGCGGGTTTCTTTTTCTCAAAGGCAGCCAAAAAGCTTTCGCCATCCCCGAACGTCTTAACGTCAAAGCCTTGTTTGATCAAGGTCAGACGAATGATGGTGGCGATATTTTCGTCATCTTCAACCGAGTAAACCAAAGAGCCCATCACGAACCTTCTTTTTTAATTAAGCATCATCGAGAACAAGAAATCAATCTAACTTCTTAAGAGGTTTTGTCTTAACGAAGCGACAAGGATTGACGAGAGGCGAAACCTTCTTTTTTAAAATCCGTATTGAGAAAATCATAATGAAACGGGGTTATTTTAATCAGATGGAGCGGCTCAGGAAGCTTCTTTAAGGCCGCTAAAGGGATCTTTTTAAAATTGGCTTGGGCATTGTATTCTTCAGAAAAAGGCTCAATCAACGAGGCCGTCCTTTCAACTTGGAGTCCTTTGAGCTGAGCGAAACCCCGATAGGGGTCAAAGATGGCCAAACAGACATTTTTGTTATGCTCGAGAGCCACGAATTTCTTACCACCTTCCGAAAAAAGATAAAAGGATCCGCCACGAAAACTGTATTCAATCGGGGTGCAACGGACATAATCCCCCACCCCTGTCGCTAAGGCGCAAGTGTTATTGGCCTGAATATACTTCTCAATCGCGTTTTTTAAACGAAGAGGATCCATTGCAACGGAAGAAGCGTCTTTCTTCGTCCAATGTTCAGCGGCCATTTGATAGTCTTCGTGATTCATGTTTTCTCCTCATTTCTTAACAATTATGGCACGAGTTCGCAAAAATTTCGTTGGCTTTTTGCAGTGGATAATGAAAAACATCTCGGTTTTGCAGGCTGTTTCTGCGTACATATTAGTCTCGCAATTCATAGAGGTAGATTAGCTCAACTTCGCTCTTAATGGGTGGGGCAATCGTTTGTGGGAAGATTCGTTTCTACTAGGTAGCGCATCCCGAATCACAGTCGAGACGTTCACCTCATCATCAACTTCCATCCGAGCAAACGAAAAGACTAGGTCTTGGAAAAGACACAGTTGTGACATATTAACGATAAGAGTGTTAAGATTAAATTTACATTAAGCGGAGACCTAAGCATGGAAAAAATCAAAGCAAATCTCAAAACCAAGCTCTTTTATGCGTTTGGAAACATGGGCAGCTATGTTTTGTGGTCGTTTATCGGCGTTTACATGACCATTTATGTCACCGAATGCCTGAAACCCGGTGACGATAAAATTGTCTTACTCGGAACCATCGTTTTGGTTTGCCGTTTCTTTGATGCCCTCAGCGACATCGGCATGGGGCTTCTCGTGGAGAAAACCCACTCCAAATTGGGCAAAGGCCGTTTCTGGTTTGGTTTAAACATCGTGCCGATGCTGGTGGCGTTCTTCTTTATTTTCTTCCTGAGCGATCTTGACAAAATGCAGCCATCATCACGATTTCGGTGCTTTATTTTCTCTTTACCGTCGTTTTCTATACCATGAACGGCATCGGTTTCAATGCGATGCTGCCTCGAATTTCGAACGATAGCTATGACCAAAGCAACATTTGCACCATCAATTCAATCTTTACTTCGGTAGGTTCCCTATTCAGCGCCGTCGCCGTCACCGTCTTGAAGTTCCTGGGCGGGGAGGATTCGCAAAAAGCCTGGACGATTTATGTCATCATTCTTGCTGTTATCGCTCTTCTTGGCGAGGTCTTATGTTTTATCTTCGTTAAAGAAGATCCCAAGATCGTCGTGAACCAGAACAAAACGCCCGATCGGAGAGAAACCTGGAAAGGAATGGGGGCTTTATTCCGCTGCAACTATTTCTATATCGCCATCGCGATGTTTATCCTCAATTATTACCTCTCGCTTTCAGTCGTAGGCATTGGCAAATATTATGCCCAATACGTCTTAGGAAACGAGGATGCATTTAGTCTTTTTGGCAGCGTGCCAATGATCACGATGGGCATTGGTCTTTTACTGACCCCTTTAGCGGTGAAAAAGCTCAACAAGAAAAACACTTTGATTATCGCGATTGCCTGCGTAGTTCTTGCTAACCTGATTGGCTCGGTTGCCCCCACTTCTTTTGCCGCCGCTTTCACCGGTGTCATGGTCAAAGGATTGGGTTCTGCCGTGGTCATGTCCCAGCTTTATACTTTGGCCCCGGATATGGTGGATTATATTGCCATCAAGACGGGGATCCGCGTTGAAGGCTTAGCCGCCAGCGCGAATAGTTTTGGCTGCAAGATTGGCAGCGGTTTAGGCGCCGCAACAGTCTTGTGGCTTTTGCCTTGGTGTGGTTACGTGGCTGGAGCGAGCAGCCAAAACAATACGGCCTTGATGACCTTCACCACCCTTTATTGGTGGGTCCCATTAGGCTTGTCTATCATCCTTTTGATTCTGGCTTCATT
>DAISHV010000067.1:0-9436 GCA_036822315.1 Bacillota bacterium
GAAGAACCTCTCCACGCGTTTGATCATAAATGGGGACCGGATAAATGGAATCCGGATTTCCGTTTCAACCGTCAACTGATCATGAACGAAACTGGCACGGCCCCTTGCAAGGTCGCCTGCCCCGCTCACATTTCGATTGAAGGCTACATTGAGTTAGCCAAAGAAGGTCGCTATGCCGAAGCGTTAGAACTCATTAAGAAAAAGAACCCATTCCCAGCCGTTTGCGGACGGGTTTGCAACAAGCGTTGCGAAGATGCTTGCACCCGCGGCACGATCGGCGAGAAGAAGCCGGTTTCGATTGATGAAATCAAAAAGTTTGTCGCCCAGCTAGACCTTGATGAGGATACGCGCGTTAAGCCGCGGATCCAGCATCCGGAATATCACGACCACAAGATGGCGGTCATTGGTGGTGGTCCGGCTGGACTCTCTTGCGCTTACTATCTTGCCGAAATGGGCTATCAAGTTACGGTGTTCGAAAAAGAACAAAAACTTGGCGGCATGTTGACCTTAGGCATTCCTTCTTTCCGTCTTGAGAAGAATGTTGTCGAAGCTGAAATCGAAGCCATTAAGGATATGGGCGTCGAATTCAAGACTGGCGTTGAAGTTGGCAAGGACGTGACGATTGCCGACCTTCGCAAACAAGGCTATCAGGCGTTCTATGTTGCGATCGGCGCTCAAGGCGGTCGCAAACTCGGCGTGCCAGGCGAAGATGCCGATGGCGTCATCTCGGGTGTCGACTTCTTGCGCAGTGTCAATCTTGGCAAAGGTCAGAAGCTCCATGGCAAGGTGACATTGATGGGCGCTGGCAATGTTGCCATCGATGTTGCTCGTACCGCGATTCGCTATGGCGCTGAATCCGTCGATCTCTATTGCTTAGAGAGTCGCGACATCATGCCCGCCGCTAAAGACGAAATTGCCGAAGCCGAAGAAGAAGGCATCAAAATTAATAATGGCTGGGGTGTCAAGGAGTTCCACAAGAACGCCGAAGGCAAGCTCACCGAAGTCGTTTTAAAGAAATGCGTCGCTGTCTTTGATAAAGATCATAAGTTCAATCCGCAATATGACGAAGCTCAGGTCTTGACGGTTCCTTGCGACTATTTCTTAGCCGCGATCGGTCAGTCATTTGAGTGGGGTGACTTGCTCAAGGACACCAAGGTCGTGGTCAACCGCGGCCGGGCCGAAGCTGATCCGCTCACCTACGAGACCGCAGAAGCCGACATCTTCGTCGGCGGCGATTGCTACCATGGCGCTCGCTTCGCCATTGATGCGATTGCGACGGGCAAAGAAGGCGCGGAAAGCATGCATCGTTACGTCCATCCGGGACAAAGCATGTTGATTGGCCGGGTCCAGAATCCGTATTTGGCCAAGTACGAACTTGATAAGAACAACATTGATGTTCAAGGCTGGGACAATACTCCACGCCAGGAAGTCAAACGCGTTGAAGTTAAGGATAAGATGGCGGATAACCGTCAGGTCTTTAGCGAAGAGCAACTCAAGGCCGAGACGAAGCGTTGCTTAAAGTGCGGTCGTACCTTCGTTGATGAAACGATGTGCGTTGGATGTGGCC
Source organism: Bacillota bacterium (assembly GCA_036822315.1). GTDB lineage: Bacteria > Bacillota_I > Bacilli_A > RFN20 > CAG-826 > UBA4951. The sequence goes on from DAISHV010000067.1 coordinate 1,568, forward strand.
TTTGCACCACACGCTGCAAGTTCGATGCCATCCACCTCGAGAAGAGATTCGATGAGCACGGACGGATGTATGAACAGATCGCTCCGTCGAGTGTTCCCCATATCTTGGCTCGTAACTTGAAGATTATCTTCACGGGCAAAGGCAAAGCGAAAGCGATCGACAAAGACGAAATCGCTAAGCGGGAAGACGTGAAGAAAGAAACGATCAAATAGTTATGCACGAAATGGGCATCGCCATCGAATTGCTCGATTCTTTACGCGGGATCTGCAAGGATAATGGCCTGAAGAAGCTCCGTTCCGTCACATTGACCATCGGCGAAGCCTCGATGGTGGTTCCCCGCTATATGAGCGAGTGTTGGGATGCTGCCGTTGCCGATACTGAGTTCAAGGAAACGGCTTTGAAAATCGTGACCACGATCGCCCACGGGAAGTGCAATCATTGCGGCAAAACCTTCGCCATAGCGAAGAATAATCAAAAATGTCCTTATTGCGGGACGTTCAATGACTTCATCCCCGTCGATGGGATGGAAATGGAAATTACGCAAGTCGAAGCCGAGTAAGACGAAAAGTTAGGCCAGCAGGTGATTCTGCCGGCCTTTTTTTGTTTTGGCGGAACCGATTTTACATTTCGATTAAATTTCATTAGAAAAACAAATAAAAAGCCGACAAAGTCAATGCTTTTTTATCGATTTTTAAGAGCATCTTGTTTCTCCTGATCGTGAAAAGAGGTTAAAGTAAAAATATCGAGGATAAAGAAATCGACAAATGCTGCTCTAGGGAGAGGGCTTCTTCAAAGAACATTCCTAAAAGGAGGGACAACATGGGACGCCGATTTATTCAAAATATCGATGGGAAGATTTTTAACGAGATTATTCGAGAAACGTTTAAACACGGGATCTCTTCACTCTCAACTAAAGAAATCGCGAAACACATCCACATTTCCGAACCGGTAATCTTTGCTCACTTCAAAACAAAGCAGAACCTCATTGACCAAACCTTTAATTACGCTTGGCATCAGATTCCGGAACGGGCGATTTTCCCCACCCCGGACATCGATATTCGAGATCCCAAAGTCTACGCGATTTATATCGATCGTTTTAAACAAGTTCTCTCTTACCCGAAAGAATTGGTTTTTATCGAGTCTTATCAACATTCCTCCTTTTACCGCAAAGATTTTGCCCGCGAGGTTATGGCAGGACTTGTGAATCGTTTAACCCCTATCTTTGCCCGGTATCAGACTGGGCGGAGCGAGGAGCAACGGAGCCTGATGGTCATGCGTTATCTTGAAAACATCATCACGGAACTCGCCCAAATCGCCCGCGGGGTCGTGCCAGAGACGAACGAAAATATCCGAGTGGCGATCGGGACGATTCTCTTCGGAACCTATGGTCTTCTCACCGAATACAAAGCTTTGAACTAAAAAAGAGGGGGTTTGCAGGAGATAATTCTACAAAACCCGCCTCTTTTTATTTTTTGCGGTCTTCGAGGATTCCGACGACTTCTTTCATTGAAGCCTGGAATTCTTCTTCCGTGTTGTTATTGAAGAGGATTAACGAATAGGGGTCATTTTCTACTTTGAGCCAAGTCGGGACTTCGAAGTGCTGGCTGGCGACGTATTTATCCCAATCAGCTAATTTGAAGGTATCGCGAGGACTATTGCGTTCAATCATCCGTTGATGGACCGTTTCGATCGAGCAAATGACCCAAACAATGGCGAGGTGGGCGTCAAAGGTTTCTTGCAGTTCTTTTCGAAGAGCCTGGATATAAGCTAAGTCGTGGATTTCTTTCGTAAATGGAGCGTTGATCAAAACGATATCGTCATATTTGAGGGCGTCGAAGGCCATGTTCAAGATGACTTGGTATTCCACGTCACGAAGGTTCTTCTCAAAGAATGGGCCTTCGCGATCGTTGGGCTCGTTCGCCACGTTGAAAGCAACATTCGAGAGCGGGACCAAGGTGTCTTTATCAAGGTAAACGACGTGCTTGAGATTCTCCGCCAACTTCATGCTGACGTAAGTTTTGCCACTAGCAGGAGGGGCTGAGACGAGGATGAGTTTCTTTTCCATGGGTTTTTTCGACCGCGTTAGTTTTAAACTTTTGAGAAGAAAAGCGCAACGGAAAGGCATAATCCGTGGAGAAAATGGCATCCTTTGCATACTTTTTTCCGAAAAAAGACTGACGAAAAGCCGTAGACCCATCGAGAAAATTCCGGGGACTACTGTAAAATTAGCACTCAACACTTGCGAGTGCTAAAAGACGGGTTATAATGGCGGTGACGATAAGTCCAGGAGGAGCGTTATGAACGAACAAGGAATGGAAGATTATTCGCAAGACGAAAATGTGTTAGATAAATTTGGTCGGAACATCAATGAGGCCGTGAAAGCGGGCAAAATTGATCCGGTGATTGGCCGCGATGAAGAAATTCGCAAGGTGGTCCAGATTTTGGCGCGCAAGACGAAGAACAACGTCATTCTTTTAGGCGAGCCCGGCGTCGGAAAAACGGCGATTGTCGAAGGCTTGGCGGAACGAATTGTACGCGATGACGTCCCTAATACATTAAAGGATAAGGAAATTTATGAGCTTGATATGGGCGCCCTTGTTGCCGGAGCCAAATACCGCGGTGAATTTGAGGAACGCTTAAAAGCGGTGTTGAACAAGATCAAAGCTTCGGAAGGCAAGATCATTCTTTTCATCGATGAAATCCACTTGATTGTTGGAGCCGGTCGGGCAGATGGTGCTTTGGACGCTTCGAACATGTTGAAGCCGCTTTTGGCGCGCGGTGAGATCGATTGCATCGGTGCGACAACGTTAAATGAATATCGTGAGTACATCGAAAAAGACCGGGCGCTTGAACGCCGCTTTCAGACGGTGCTCATTGGCGAGCCAAGCGTCGAAGATACCATCACGATTTTGCGAGGACTCAAGGAGCGCTTTGAATCGTTCCACGGTGTTCAAATTACCGATGGCGCTTTGGTTGCGGCAGCTACATTATCGAACCGTTATATCACCAATCGCTTTTTGCCTGATAAAGCCATCGATTTAGTCGATGAAGCTTGTGCGGGCATCAAGGTTGAGATTGAAAGCATGCCAGCCGAACTCGATGAAATTGACCGCAAGATTCGGACTTTAGAGGTAGAAAAAGCCGCCTTGCAAAAGGAACATGACGAATCCTCGCAAAAACGTTTAGCGGAATTAAACCGTGAACTCGAAACGGATCACGCTCAGATGGATCAGCTCAATAAAGAGTGGCAAATTGAAAAAGGTCAAATCAAAGAAGCGAAGGACTTGAAGGGCGAAATCGAAAAAGCGAAATTTAGCCTTGATAATTACTTTGCTTCTGGCGATTACGAAAAAGCTTCAGAGCTTCAATACAAGACGATTCCGGAGATGGAACGCAAGTTAAAGTCTTTGGAAGAAGAATCTAAGAAAGGCGAACGTCTCGTAGATGAGGTGGTGGACGAAGAGGCCATTGCCAAAATCGTTGCAAAACTCACGGGGATTCCAGTTTCACGTATCGAAAAAGGTGATCGCGAGAAGGTTCTCGATCTCAAAGCAACTTTGGAAAAACGTGTGATTGGACAAGACGAGGCGATTACCTTGGTCTCCAATGCGATTCTGCGGCAACGAGCCGGGATTAAGAATCCGAATCGGCCGATTGGCTCCTTCCTTTTCTTGGGTCCAACTGGCGTTGGCAAAACCGAAGTGGCCAAGGCCTTAGCCGAAGCGCTCTTCGATAACGAAAACAACATCATCCGTATCGATATGTCCGAGTATATGGAAAAGTACTCGGTGTCCCGTCTTATCGGCGCCGCCCCAGGCTACGTCGGTTACGAAGAAGGCGGACAACTCACGGAGAAGGTGCGTCGCAATCCCTATTCGATTGTGCTCTTTGATGAAATCGAGAAGGCTGATCCGGAGGTCTTTAACCTCTTGCTTCAGATTCTCGATGATGGTCGCTTGACTGATTCGCAAGGTCACCTTGTGGATTTCAAGAACACCATTATCATCATGACATCGAACCTCGGAAGCGAATTTATTCTCGAGGGTCAAAAGGAGCCGGTTGAAAAACTGCTCCATCAGACTTTCAAGCCAGAGTTCCTTAACCGGATTGACGAGATTGTTTACTTCAATCCGCTCTCGAAAGAAGTTCAGTATCGCATCGTCGAAAAGATGCTAAACGAACTCAAGAACCGTCTCTCCGAACAGTATTATTCGGTTGACTTCACCAAAGGACTCAAGGATTACGTTTTGGATAATGCTTATTCGCCGGTTTATGGCGCCCGGCCGATTAAGCGCTTCATTCAAGACAAAGTCGAAACCACGTTGGCGGAAGCAATCGTCCGGGGTCAATTGAATACGACCGATTCCTATACGGTCGGAGTCGATACTTCGGGTAACGTTACCGTGAAGCGAAGTAATGTCGTTGCCTAAGGAGCGCTTAAAAAGAGATGAAACAAAATTCGTCTCTTTTTTCTTTTTAGTGTCACAATAGTAACAAAGGCAGGCAACATTATGTTCAAGGTTTGGATGGTACGGCATTATGTGCGAAAAAATGATTTGAAGCGAAACGCCCAGATTCCTGAACCTGCCGGGGTGATTTCTTATCGTAATCTTCGCTATGCCAAAGGCTATGGAAAATGGCATAAGCTCGATATTTATCTCCCTGAAGGAATCAAAGGAGAACTCCCATTACTCGTGGTCGTTCATGGCGGCGGGTGGATGTACGGAGATAAAGAAATCTATCATCTTTATGCTAAAGACCTTTGCCGCCGGGGTTTCGCCGTCATTTGCTACAACTATGTGTTGGCTCCCCGGAAGAAATTTCCTTTTCAGCTTCAAGAATTAGACGAGGTCCTTGTCTACGCTAAGAATCACGCCAAGCAATATGGTTTTGATTTGACGAAGACTTTTCTTGTGGGTGATTCGGCCGGTGCTCAACTTAGCGTCCAATATGGTGTTGCTCAGAACAATCCCGATTATGCTAAAGCATTTTCTCTGCAATTCCCCATCCAAATTTGTGGAATGGGCCTCAATTGTGGAACCTATGTGCCCTTAGGGACGCCCTATAAAGAAGAAAATGAGAACTTCATTTGGTCTCTTTACCTTGGCAAGCACTTCGACCTGAAGGATCCACGCTACGACGTCTTGACTCCGATGAATTCCCATTTCCCTCCATCTTACGTTTTTACGGGTGAAGCCGACTTCATTAAAGACCAAAATGCCTATCTTGTTGCCGCTTTCAAAAAGAACAACATTCCTTATATTTTCAAAGAATACAAAACGAAAGAAGGGGGCAAACTCCAGCACGTTTTCCATGAAAACATCACGGAACCCAACGCCGTTTTAGCCAACGACGAAGAGTGTGCCTTTTTCCGTAAAGTCATCTCGGGAAATTGTTAGGACTTTTTTCTCGGAAGTTAAAGGACGATAATTCTAGGGTAAGAGAAAGAGGGCTTTCTTATCTATCGAAGAGAAAAAAGAAGTTGATTCTGACGTTGAAAAAGAAACGAAGGAATCCGATTCTTCCCGTCCAGCAGTCGAAAGCAAAGCTGCGGCGGATCTCGTTCGAGTCCGGAGTCGTAACTTTGTTGCTCTTGTTCGCTATCTTGAAAAACAATCCATCGATCCTTGCGCCTTTTTGCATATGAGCAAAGAGACGATTCAAAGGATTTCCACGGGCAAACAAAACGCCTCTTTCTTTGCGGTGTGGCGCTTGCAAAAAGGCTTCGCGAACATTTCCTATCGCAAAGTCCGCAATGGCAAGGAAGAATTGCCATCCGACGAAAACTATGGTCTTGAACAGCGCACAGCTAAGCTCCGCTATCTGGATCGTTTTCTTATCGAACGGGCTCAAGGACTAACGCTGGCACGGGCCTTGTCGCTTTCTTTAGCCAAGTGGAAGCAAATTGAAAGTGGTTGGGATCTTCCTTCACCCGCGGTGATGAGACGGGCGGCGGTCTACTTCTCGTTGCCTCCGAAAATGCTCTTGGATGACGAGGAGAAGCTGCCGAGTTACGACGAATTGAAGATTGATGAAGACCTGGCTGCCGTTCAACGAAACGACTTATCCGAGACGATGAACTATTATAAAAATAAGCACTATATCGCGCGCAATTTTCGCGTGCTTTCCCACGCCATGCGAGCGCGGCTTTACGCTAGCTTATTGATTGTTTTGTTGCCATTAGCGGCTTTCACAGGCTATTGCACTTATCGGATTTTAAATGATCGGAATGAGTCGGTTCAGAAAATGAATCAAACCGACATCATCAATTCGAAATCAAAAGCGTTCCGCGACAGCTATATTGCTGGAAACGATAAAGCCAAGAATTCTTCGTTAACGTATTGCAACGTGAAAGTCGGCCTTCAAGTGGTAAAGATTTTCGATATCAAGCCCTCGAACGAATATTTTTCCGCTGCCGTGAAACTGTGGTTTGATTTCGACCAAGAAGAATTTCATACGATGTTTAAGGCTTACAATGGGATTACCTTAGCGGATCAAAAATCCGCCGATGTCGTCAATAGCATTAGCCATAGCGATAACATGGATCTCTTCACCGTGAACCGTTCCACCAACGAGGTTTATTACGCTCCCGATGGCACCTCTGATCACGTGGAACTGGCTTACCCTTTTAGTCTGGTTCAGTTGATCGATGCTTAAAACGCCGGTATCAGCGACCCCGCTACCATTCGGGAGAATGCTCGTTTGGTGATTGAGGCAAACCCCCAAGCCACCGCATTGAATAACGTTTGGATCAATGAGCGGAATTCTTATCCGGGTTTATTCCCGTCCTCAATTTATAACCAATACGACCCCAATTTCGATGTTGGCAAAGGTGTTGACGACACTTCTCTTTATTATGATTATGACCCGGGCGAAACGTATTATCTCAGCAACACTGAAGATGCCCCTGAGGCCACTTCGCCTTACCGGATGATTCAGTCGATGCGCTTTGCTGTGAAGGTCTCGAAAGCCTACGACAACCCTCGTTATCCTTTGGAAACGGCGCAATTCTGGATGAACATTGAGCCCGCCAAATGGCTCTCGGTCGACCACCTTCGTTATGTCGATACGGATGTGGTGGATGTGAGTCGTCATCAAATTTCAGGATCTTCTCTTTATCGTTATTGTTCCCACGACGAGGGCGTTTATCGCGCAATGAGTGATGACGTCGCTTTTACCGAGGGCTTCCGTCCGATAATGGGAGAACATCCTTTTGCCAAGACGATTGAGTACACCGTTGATGCGGACCATCCGGAGAAGTCCTATAGCAAATACACCGTCGTCATTCGGGCAAACCGCGCGGCTTTTACCGCGGATAATTTCTTGCCTTCGACTTTCTTGCAGGCTTATATCAATCTCGCCGCGGTCATTATCTGGATCATCATTGGCTTCTACAATCAGACCTATGCCGGTGAGGATAGCTTAGGAATGTTAGGAACCGGCATGTTCTCCGCCATTTCCGCAACAATCGTTGGCTTCCAGATGCTGTCGGACGCTTCGATGTTCTCGTTGATGACGATGATCAATATTTTCACTTTGGCGGTGATTCTTATCATGACGTATCAGGCGGTTCAATCGAAGAAAGCCAATGCCCGCAAAGACAAAGCGCTCATCGCCTATAATGGCGTTAAACTTCGCGTGATGTATTACATGCTGACAATCTGCACAGCCATCATGTTCATTGGCTTACCGATTGCCGCTTATATTTGGACGCTCTAATTCTCCCACGTTACGCCTCGGGGTCTTCTTTAGAAGGCCCTTTTTAATCTTCAACGCTTTCTGTGCTAAGATAATGCCGTTATGTATAGCGTCATCATTGTCGACGACGAAGCGACGGTTCGAGAACGGCTGCTCGGTTTTTTGAACAAA
>DAISHV010000068.1:0-9319 GCA_036822315.1 Bacillota bacterium
AGCGGGGCGAGACCTCGTCAGCGATAAAAAAGCCGATGGTCTTGAAGACCACGCCACCCCAGCCGACATCGTAGGCTTTGGCGCACATGTCGTAGCAATTGCCAACGGGCGAAGCGCTTAAGCAAAAAGGATTGGGGAACTTCACTCCTAAGAAATCGATCGATAAATCTTTGTTAATCATCTTATTTTCCTCCAATCGCAGCATCGACCGCATAAGCCGCAGCTTTGCCCGTTCGCACCGCATAAACCACGGTCTTCTCGCCATGGGCGATATCGCCCGCGAGGAAGATCTTGCCATGGTCTTTGCCTTCGCCTTTCTCGAGAACTAAGTCCGTCCAATCGCCCAAGGCGGTGACTTGTCCCACCGCTAAGATAATCAAATCGGCCTTAACCGATAAGTTACTCTCCTTGAAGCGATGCTTGAAACCAACCACGCCGTCTTCGAAAGAGACCGGCACATAGCCATCGAGGATCGAGACACCCAGCTTTTGGGCGCCTTGCAATTCCTTTTTGCTCGCTTTGAATTCGGCAAAGGTTTCATAGACCACATCGGTCACTTGAGGGACACCGAGGAGTTTAAGCGTCGTAACGGTGTCCATCGCGACATCGCCACCCCCGATGACCAAAATGTTATCGGGTAAATCAACTTTGCCTTGGGCCATCTTGACTTCCGCTAAGAAATCGACGGCATTCCTAACGTTTTTCGCACCTTTAAATAAAGGCAAACTCTTGCCCTCAGTTTGACCAATCGCCAAAATCACGGCATCGTATTTAGCTTTGAGTTCATTGAGTTTCGCTTGATCGACTTTGTGACCGAGATGAAATTGGACACCAAGATCGGCAATCCGCTTCACTTCGCTATCGACCACGGCATTGCTCAAACGATATTCAGGGATTCCATAACGGAGATAGCCCCCTGCTTCTTTCCGTTCATCATAGATTTCGGCGGCATAACCTAGTTTTTCAAGGGTGGCGGCTGCTGTTAAGCCGGCTGGACCAGCCCCAACGATAGCAACTTTTTTGCCATTTGGCTGCCCTTTTGCAAGGATTTTCATTCCATGGGCTACTTCATAATCGGTCAGGAATTGCTGAATCTTGCCAATGTCAATCGGACGATCGATCCCGCTGCGAGAACAACCCTTCTGGCAATAGCGTTCCGTCGGACAAACCCGAGCGCAAATCGCGCCTAAGGGGTTGTTTTCGCGAATCGTCTCCGCCGCTCCTTCATAGTTGAGGAAACGCGCGCTACGAATAAACTTAGCCGGATCAGTCCCGGCTGGGCAATCAGCTGAGCAAGGAGCGTCAAGGCAGAGAAGGCAACGGTCAACTTCTTCGTTGAGCGTTTTTAAAGAGAGCTGCTCTTCAAAAGGGAGGATGTAATGTTGATTATCCATGAAAAGACCTCAAGGTTAGTTTACGCTTTGTAAGCGCTTACGCAAGAGGAGATATTTTGGGATTTCTTTGTCTTGTTCTTCATTCTTCCCACAAACCAAAAAACTATCTTTGAAGAGGGCATTCATTTCAACGATGAGTTTGAGAGAAAAACTGAGTAATAATTCATGGAAGTTGTAGCCGGGAAAACAATGCCAAAAAAGGATTCCAAAGACCACTATTCCCCAACGTTGCCATCCCATCCTTCTCATTCGTCATTTCGAATGAAGCATTCTAGCTGGAAAATCTCTGCAAATCGTCATCATTTTTGTTGAAAGAAGCCGACAGACTAAGCGATAACTCCGAGAGCCAAAGCCAAGAGCTGGGTCAATTGAGGCGCGACACGCTGACCCGCCTTGAGCACTTCAGCATCGTCTAATTTGCCTGGGACTTTCCCACAAGCCCAATTTGCGATGGTGGCAATTCCTAAAGTTGCCATGCCCGAATGAGCCGCGGCAATTGCCTCAATCACCGTGGACATTCCTACCGCATCCGCCCCGAGACGCTCGGCCATCCGAATCTCGGCTTTTGTTTCGTATTGGGGGCCGGAGAATTGAAGGTAAACGCCTTCTTCAACGGGCAACCCGGCCTGTTTCGCTTTCGCAAGAATCGCAGAACGATCCTTATCGTCCCAAGGATCGCTCATATCGGGGAAGCGAGGACCGAAACGCTCAATATTCGTTCCAAGTAAGGGCGAAGGAACGAGAGTGGAAATATGATCGGAAATCAGCATTAAAGTACCAGGACCATAGCTAATGCCACCACACGCATTCGTGATGATAAGCTTTTTGATGCCCAATAAATGGAATAAACGAACGGGTAACGCGACCTGTTCGGATGAATAGCCTTCGTAATAATGAAGGCGACCGTCTGCAATCAATAGAGGTACACCCTGAAACGTTCCGAAAAGATACTGACCCTTATGGGCCGAATTGGTCGTCAAAGGATGACCGGGGATTGCAGAAAAAGGCACACTCGCCTCGATCTTGACTGCCTTGAGGAAATCATCTAATCCCGAGCCCAGAATGAGTCCGACGCGGGGCGCAAAAGGAGCAGCCTTGCGTAAAACATCAGCCATCGCCTCATATTCTTTTAAAGTATAAAACATGGTTTGACCTCTATTTTTAGTGTACTCTCTTTGAGCAAGGAAAAGAATCAACGCTACTTTTTCTAAAAAATCTGGAAGGCAATAACAACAAAAAGGATGTCGATCCCAATTCCGATGAAAGTCGGAAGGATGTATTCTCTGGGAAAAGCGATCAGGGCCACAATTGGGGCGAAGAGGAAGAGAGCCATCCCGAGGGCAATTCCGACGATGATGGGGTTATCTTTCATCATAATGTCCCTTGAAATCGGCTCGCTCCATCTCGATGGGGTGTTTCGCTCATTGATAGACAAGCTCAAGATCCTCTTGGGTATCGATGAGTTTCCCAAAATCGTCGTAAAATCCCAGCAAATCCTCTTCTTTTTTGAAATAGAAATAAAGTTCCAGGGTTTGTTTATCCGGAGTGCAAAAACCAAGAATGTTGTGCTTTTGAGCCAAAAACATCATCGAATTGCTTAGGTCGAGGATCCTTTGACCCACGAGAAGTCTTTTCGTCGAACGGGCTTGTTTTGATGGAATATGGAAGACGTAGACGGGGACCGGATCCTTCAAGGTTTCTTCAGGCTTCATGGGGCAACCTCACCAGGGATTCGGCAACTTCGCCCGGCTTTTCAAAGGCCTTGAGGTCGACGCTCCCTTTAAAAAGGACATGAGCTTCTTCGTTTAAGGCTTTGATGAAGGCGGCTTGGTCTTCTTTAGACAAGAAACCCAGATAGACGGAGCCGCTCCGCTCGTCCACGTAGCGGGACACCACCCCATAACGGTAGAAAAAATAAGGCATTTCCTAGCAAAGAGGCGATTCGTGGGCAAAAGGCGATTCCTCGTCTTTGAGGTGCTTCTGCTCCCGTGGGATTCGAATGGAATAGAGTTTCATAGTTCAATCTCCTTTCTTGCGGAAACCAGCGACTTTCCGCTCCTCCTCCGACATCTTTTCGAAAGTGGGACTCGGCAGGTAGCCAAGCCGATCGGCAAAAACAAGGAGAGCATCATACGAAATGTGCTCTTCGGCGTACATCCGATAAAACATCGCAAGGATGTCTTCGTCTTTCATTCCTCGCTGGTGGAGATGAAGGATCATTTGGTCGAATTCTCTTTTAGTCATAATGTTTTTTCCTTTTGTTTTTTTAAAGCGTACAACGATGACGACTTGGCTTCGTTTCTTCTTCAGGCTGAGCGACAAGAGATAAGTAATGGACAATCTCCGCGATCATCACCTTGTCGATGGGCTTTCCCGTACAGATATTTCTGGCCAAGGCTCTATCCACGATTTCAAGCGACTTATCCGGGTTAAAGCCTTGAAGCGTGAGGGATTTGCTATAGATTTCTTCAATGAGGGCGTCATTCAGCTTACCCTCGGCGAACTCTTTGAGGATGGGGATAACCGCTTCTTTCTCCAACTCGGGGACGTAGATTGGGGAGAGCCGTCTTGTAAGAGCGGCATCTTTGGCGATTGTCTCTTGATACTCTTTAGGTGTCGTCGCTCCGATCACGGTCAGTCGACCATCGGCGAGATAGGGTTTAAAGATGTTACTAATATCCATCGAATCGTCATCGGCAGTTCCGGCTTTATAGATCATATGAATCTCATCAATGAAGAGATAAAGCGGGAGTTCGGGATGGCGCTTGTTGTAACTCGTGACATATTTCAACATCGTGGGGGCTTTCTGTTCAAAATCGCCCCGGTAATGGGTCCCAGCCACGCAGGCAGCGGGTGAGAATTCGAGGAAAACCACTTGGCCTTTCAATTTTTCAGCGAGCGCTTCGACGATCACGGTCTTTCCGACCCCGGCTTCGCCAATAAGAATCGAGTTCTTCATCCGTTTCTTATGGAGGGACTCGTAGAGGAACTCCACTTCTTCGTCCCGCCCAATCAGATGAGGCGCCTTCTCAAGGGGAAAAAGGATGCCTTGATAGCCTCCCTTCACCATGGATAGGGTTTCTCCAATGGGTTGGAGCCCCCCGCGTTTCTTTTTCTCTGGCATACTTCACTCACTTCCTTTCGCGAAACCACCCTTGCTTAGCCCCAAAGTCTTCATTCCTTCATTGGGCAGCAATTTGCTGATTAGCGGATGGGGAGTCCTTTTTCGTATAACAACTAGTGTTCTTTGTTTTGTCATAAGACTTTCCTTTCAAAATGGGTTGGCGAAAAGAGGCTTTCGAGTTCGAATGCCTTATCGCGGAAGAAAAGAGCCTACATAAGGTATGGTCTTTACTTCCTAAAATCGATGGAGTTATCGTTAATGCCGGCGGCTAGGTATGAAAGAAAATAAGGGAGCAAACCTTCCCGAATTTTCATTCGATCGCAATCCGCGAATCCAAATGGGTTTTTCATCCGCTTTCTCGCTGACTGGCACCCACTACATTACCCTAAAAATTTGAATTGTCAATAGGGTAGAAAAATTCGATGAAATGGGATTTATATAGTATCATATAGATCAAAAATGACTCTTGTTTTTTTGGACTAACGAACGTTTTTGAAGGTACCCATTTTCTCGATTTTGTCTTCTTTGATAATCTTGGACAAAACGGCTTCGATGGTCGTGAGGACACATCAGGAAGCAGAGACTATTGCAATCTTCTTCTTGAGCTAAAAAACTTTAGAATAGAAAATGAAGAAAACGCAGCAACGAAATCAAACGCCTTTATCTTCGGAACTCGCCAATGACGATAAAACCTGAATGGCCAAGAAGAATCTTCACCTGCAAAGATGATGAAACGTATTAATGTCATTTTGGAGCCAGCTCATTCAAGCGACATGGACCCTTCTTTGACGAAAGAAAAAGCCGACGACCAGTGTGTCACCCGCCGCCAAACAACAAGCGGCACTAGACCAAAAAGCCGGGCCTAGATTTGAATCTCTAGAAGAGATTGCTAAGCAATAGCCAGAGGATTGGTTGTAATAAAAGGTATCCCCCACGAGGCTATAAAGTGAGAGCAACGCAGTTTTCCATTGGATGAAAGTGTCTGAATCTCGAGTAATTTCCACACCTTGGCTTTTGGCGTAGGCAATAGTCGCATCGTCAAGATCTGAGGCGACGAAACTTGGTCCAATCCCTCCGATGCCTTCATCAGCCAAGCCCCGCGAAGGGCCAGCTAATGAACGGGGGTTCAATACTTGGCAGGAAAGAAACAAAATACCTGCTGCCACGAACGAAGCAACGGCAATCCACCAAAAAATCTTTTTCTTTGGGGACCCTTCGGGCAAGAAAAAATCGATGACTAAAGCCGAAAAACCAATGATCAAAGTGAGCCAACCCAATAACGCCAACGGATTCAAAAGGAGACCGCTTGAACCAAATACAAAGGAATAGCCCCAGGGATTGCCAGCCATATTTTCTATGCCGGAAGAAGTGAAAGCCACCCCAGGCAAGAACAGAAGAAAAACCGCCACTGTCGCCAAAAGCAAGCCAAAAAGTCGCGCCAAAACTCCATAAGTCAAAGCCGGCTTGGTACCTTGGGAAGTCTTTTCACCATTGAGCAAATACGAAACATCGACATGAAGCACTGTAGAAAGGTTGGTGACCATTTCTAAGGAGGGCTCATTCTCTCCACTCTCCCATTTGGTGACCGCTTGACGGCTCACGTGAACCAAATCCGCCAAATCGGCTTGGGAGATTCCTTCTTGCTTTCGTGCGGCTTTAAGATTTTCTGAAAACATGCTTCTAGTGTAGCATCGCCCATTCAGCATGGCAGGATATTTTTCGTTGCAAAACGGTAACGATTCGATGCTTTTTCATCAAATCGCTCACCCCCCGTGAGACGGCCACCGATCTGCCGATAGTCGGAATAATCCACCGAAATGTCATTTAGAACGGGGTCTGCTTTATAAAAGTTGATACTGCGGACTGGCCAGATCAAGAATAAACATCCGAGAAAAGAGCTATGTGGATAACGAAATGTCTTCCGCTCCCCGAAGAGAAAAAGGTTTGACGAATAAATCCTCCAGGGCCGCCCGAACCACCGCTCCTTCGAATTCGTCAGGTTTGCTTTGGTCGCGAAAACCCGCGGAATTTATAAAACACTTTTACCCTCGTAAACTTAAGGATCCTTCATTATGAAAAGTGCCTACGAATAGCGAATTTCGCGGTCTCATTAAGCGATGTAATCAACGGACAATCGAAAACGTAATAAATGTTATGGATTCAATCTGCTTTTAATGGCATCGAAGGTGTCGACCCCGTCCTTGAAGCACGCCGTGACCGATTGGTACCGGTCATTGAAAGCGGGGTATTGGTCTGATCCGATTCGATAAAAAGCGCTGTAGAAGCCAACGATATCGAGGACGTCTGGATTGTTGTAATTGAAAGGCAGCAGGTCCAGATCTTGGCCGAGATACGTCGGGCGGGCCACGAAATCGACGCCCTTTCTCAGCTCATCGAGATCGGCGCTCGAGCCGCCGTACTCGCGCAAATCGAGCTTTCCCAAATAGGTCTCGCTCGCGGAGGACTGGCAGTTCTTCAGGTAAACCAAGAACTTTGAGTAAAGGGTGAAATAATACCGGGCCTGGTCGCGCCTAAACAAGTTGCCGGAGGGATCGGGATTGTCCCACGGGGAAGTGGACGACGCGCTCAAAGCCGACGCGGAAAGGGAGCTGCTCCCCTTCCCATTCTCAGTTTCGGGCAAAGTCAGGCCGACGGGGAGCAAGACCACCTTCCCTTTTTCCATCCGGCCGTAAAGATCCTCGCCGACCACGTACTTCACGAAGATGAACCCCCGATTCTGGGGATAGGAAACAAAATAGGGTATGTCGATCGTCCAATGCTGCGACTCGTCCCTTTGGGCCAGAGCGAAAGAAGCGGGCTCTCCCTCGAAAGAGCTTGGGTACACTCCCGCTATCTCAGCGGATTCCCCCTGCGATTCTTGGCTTGAGCCGGCCTTTTGGCAGGAAGAAAGAAGGATCGCCGAGGTCAGCGAAATCAAAAATATTCCTTTTTCGATTTTGCGGGTTAAGCACGTGTTTTGCATAATTGAGAGGAAATCCTTTCAAAATGGATGATTAATTCATCCCATCATCAAGGCTCACGAAATCCGTTGAAGAATTATCTCTACATTAAAATTATAACTGATGGAGGATTTTTTACCAAAAATTTTTAACAATTAAAAAAATCCGAGCCTATTGAAGTTCGGATGATTTATCAATGGTGAAGCATTCGTTTCCGTATTCGAACCACCCTTCGAAAAGAGTATTCTCGACTGATTTTCTTATCATTCAGGATAATGTGGCCTCCGCCGTCCGGACAGATGATTCATCTCATCGACGAATCATCCATGAGATTTTTGACATTTTTTATTTCTTTATATTGAGATTTTTGACATTTTTGATTTTAATAACCAATAGATTTTTGACATATATTGTCTATAATAGTGGGGTGAACGGGGAGATAAAAATGATAGCGATCAATAACAAAGAAATCGAATCCGTTTTCTTGGAACGGAAAATCTACCAAAAAATGCTGGAATGGAAAAAGAACCTTTCCAAAGGCCATGCCCTCTTCCTCAAAGGGTCGCGGCGAGTCGGTAAAACCGAACTGGCTAAAAAGCTTGGGAACGAGGAATACCGCTCCTACCTCCTGATCGATTTTCGCTACGCCCCAAAAGAAGTCAAGGACCTTTTCTCCGACTCAATGGAGAATCTCGATTTTCTCTTCACCCAATTGCAAAGTTTCTACGGAGTCGTTCTTTACCCCGGGGAATCCCTCGTCATATTGGATGAGATCCAGCTTTGCATCGAAGCCAGGCAGGACATCACCAGGTTTGTCTCGGACGGGAGATATGATTACTGCGAGACCGGCTCATTAGCCGGTATCCACCGCAACTCGAAGGAAATCGTCACCCCGGTCGGAGAATACCCTTTGGAGGTCCATCCCCTCGACTTTGAGGAATTCCTCTGGGCCATAGGCGATCACGTCAGCATGCCCTTCCTCCGCTCGGCCATCAAGCACCCAAAGCAGCCGATAGGAAAGGCCATGCACGCTAAACTGACTGGCCTTTGGCGCCAATACATGCTCGTAGGCGGGATGCCCAAGCCTGTCGCTGGCTACAAACTCTACAAAAACCTAGAGGTCGTGGATTTCCTCAAGCAGGAGATTCTCAGCATCTACAAGAACGACTTCGACGACCAGAATGAAGTCAGCAGCGCCCTCCTCCACAGCATCATTTCCGCCATCCCGGCCGAACTTTCCAAGCACGACGCCCGTTTCGTGGAGAGTCACATCGCTGGAGGCCGCTATGAGAGGATGGCCCCCGCATTCAAATGGCTGAATGACGCCTACATAACCAACATGTCCTATGACGTGAGCGACCCATCCGCAAGTTTTGGCCTCACCCTTTGCGAGGACGACTTCAAGGCTTATTTTGTCGACACGGGGCTCTTGGTTTCGCTCACCTTCATCGGAAAGCCCTATATTTCAAACGAACTCTACAACAAAATCCTCTTCGACAAAATTCACATCAACGAGGGAATGTTGGCGGAGAACATCGTGGCCCAATGTCTGAGAAACGCGGGCCATTCCTTGCTCTTCTATTCAAAATACGATGAGGCCGGGCATCCCGTTATGGAGATCGATTTCCTTTGCGAACGCGAGGGAAAAGTCTGTCCGATTGAGACGAAAAGCAGCAGGGATTATGGGCATGCCTCGCTAAAGAAATTCAAGACGGCCTTCTCGAATCGGGTCAAAAAGCAATACATCCTCTACGACAAAGACATCAAAGTGGACGGAGAGGTCCTCTATCTTCCGATTTACATGGCTCCGATCCTCGCAGAAAATCTCCTCTAAGTGGAAT
>DAISHV010000069.1:0-9200 GCA_036822315.1 Bacillota bacterium
TCGGCGCCGATCACTTCGGTTATCTGAACCGGATGCGGGCGGCCTTAGCGATGAAGGGCTATTCTTACGATTCCTTAGCCTTTGGCATCTACCAGATCGTCAAAGTCTATAAAGACGGCGAAGAAGTGAAGATGTCCAAACGGACGGGCAAAGCGATTGCCCACCGGGATCTCGTCGCCGATGTCGGCGTTGATGCGGTCCGCTATTTCTTCTCGGAGAAGAGTGGGGATACCCCGATTCTCTTCGATATGAATTTGGCGCTCTCCAAGTCCAAAGATAACCCGGTCTATTACGCCCAATATGCCCACGCCCGCTGCCATTCTTTGCTTGAAATGGGCAAGGAATTCCCGCTGGTGACTTCGGGGAAAGCCCTCGTTTCGCCTAAAGAAGGCGATATTTTGAAGCAACTCGCCGATTTTCCTAGTATGATAGAGGCTGCCGCGGAAGCGCGCGCGCCGTATAAAGTCGCTGGCTATATCCACTCTTTGGCTCAAGCCATTCATGAATATTATGCCGCCACCAAGATCATCGATCATGACGATAAAGAAGGCACCGGATGCCGGCTTGCCCTCATGAAAGCATCGATGATTACGCTCGAGAATGCCTTAGCGCTTCTCGGTGTCAGCGCCCCTGACGCGATGTAAAAGTTGAGCAAGGAGAAAAGTTATGGATAACACCAAAAGCATGCTTGATGTCGCTTACGAACTTATGACGAAGACCCACAAAGAAGTCACGTTCACCGATCTTTATGATCAGATTGCCAAAACCTTGGCGATGAACGACGACGAAAAGAAGAGCCACATCGGCGAATTCTACACCGAACTGACCCTCGATGGCCGTTTCGTTGCCCTCACCGATAATGGCTGGGATCTCCGTGCCCGTCATACCTACGATAAAGTCCACATTGATGTCAACGATGTCTATAGCGATGTCGAAGAAGGCGATGAGGACGAAGAAGACGAAGAAGAAGAGAAAGCCTTCGAAGCTCAGATTGAAGGCAAACCGGTCGCCGATACTGCGGCTCCGGAAGCCGAGAGCGAAGAGACCGATGCCGAGAAGCCGGCGGTGGATGAAGATGTGGCTTCCCTCGTTGGCAAAAAAGCCGGCGAAGATTATTGATTCTCGCTTAAGTAATTTTAAAGGATGGGCTTGCCCATCCTTTTCTTTTGCGTAAAAGAAAACCGCCTCAGCAGAAGCTGAAGCGGTGGATTCTTGAATAACTTGCCTTTAGAAGAAACGACCGATGAGGTCTTTCGAGACTTCGCAGGTCTCTTCCATGTCGCCAAAGCCGAGGACTTCGCCAGCGAAATAAGTATTCTTCTTTCCCTGGAGTTTATCGACTTTGTCGTACCAGCCATTCGCATAGTCTTGGCAGGATACGTGGGGGCAATAGTAGGTCTCCCATTCAATCGGACGAGCGGCAGCAGGGAAACCGCACTTCTTCAAATCTTCCTCGCTGGTCTTGATCGTGAAATCGTAATCAACAAGGGTTTGGCCTTTGTGGTTACGAAGGGCATAGACGGTGCAAGGGCAATCGGCGCCGAGATCATGCCAACGATGATAGTAGACCATGGCGTGTCCGCAGCGTTCTGGAGTCATATTCTCGAAGATGTAGCCCGAGATTTCCGGTCCTTTGCCCGGAGCAAACTTGGCTAAGAAATCGACATATTCTTCGTGGATGATCTTGCCAAAGAGCGCCTTTTCGTCTTCGCTGGCATCAGCGATTCCGACAAAGCGATCGAGCGGCGTCGTGACGATGAGCTTATCGAATTCCTCGACTTTTTCACCATCGGCGTTCTTGATCGACACTTTGACTTTGCCTGTTTCCGGACGTTCGACTTTTGTGACTTCGGTATTGAGAACCGCCGGATGGGCGAGGTGCTTATTGACGCCCTCATAGATACTTTGAGTGCCGTCTTTCCAAGTCCAAAGACGGATGTTGATGAATTCGATGGTGGTGGTGACGTCGAGATATTTCATGACATAAGCCGCGGCCATTTCATCGAAGAAACCATAGCCAAACGAGGTGAAAGGCCCGACCCAAATCTTCATGACCGGCTCGACCTTGTTGAGTTTGCAGAACTCGGTGAAGGGCAAAGCAAGATCCTTGAGGTTCTCGTTGCTGCCCTCGATGTGCTTCATGTCGTTGCCATAAGTCTTATCAAGACCATCGTAGCGGCCTTCGGCAACTCCGCGGTGTCCGTTCACATCATAGCCAGCGTATTTCGTTTCCATGAGTTTGGCTAAGCGTTTCACGGATTTCTTGAGTTTCAAAAGCGAAAAGAGTTTCTTAAAGGAAAAATCTTTTTTCACGTCGAACGGATAGATTTGTTTGCCATTGACGTCGCGGTAAATGCGGCTCATCTTCGGACCATCTTCATGGCTCGTTCCGCCAAAGACTTCGGCTTCGTGGACGGCGTAATAAGTTTTTGCACCCATGATGGCGCCCATTTCGACGTTGCGTTCTTCTTTGTCGCCGGGACCCATTTTCACTTTTGGTGAGAAGCATTTGCCACCGACGCGGCTATCTTTTTCGTAAATCACATAGTTCGTGTATCCCTTTTTTTCGAGATACATCGCGGCGCAAACCCCAGCAGGGCCGCCACCGATAATGCAGATTCGTTCATTGAGATCAGCCATGATTAAATTTCTCCTTTTGGTTTATGTTTGACCTTGTATAGATTCTAATCCTTTCGTAAGGGTTTGGATAACAAATATCGTCAATGGTTAATTTTTACCGATATCCTTATTTTCTCCCTGTTTGCTTTTCCGTAGGAAAGCAAGAATTTGTGCGCTATAGTTGTCTCGGAAAAAGAAAGAAGAACTTACCTTATGTACGAACAAGAATTAGCGGCGATGCAGAAAGCTGCCCGCGATGCCGAAAAGAAAATTCGCGAGGTTTATGAAACCAATTTTCAGGTGGAAATCAAAAGCGATGACTCGCCGGTGACCGCCGCGGATAAAGGAGCCGACTTCATGATTCGGAAGGAACTCCACGAGCGTTTCCCCGCTTACGCGCTTTTGACCGAAGAAAGCCAAGATGATTTATCCCGCTTGAATAATGATTACGTTTTCATCGTCGATCCGGTGGATGGCACCAAAGAATTTGTGGCTCGCAATGGAGAATTTACGACCAATATCGCGCTTTCCTACCGCCATGAAATTGTGGCAGGGGTTATCAATGTCCCGATGAAAGACGTGATGTATTATGCCGTCAAAGGCCAAGGCGCTTATAAAGTGGAGAAGGGCAAGAAGCCCGTTCGGATTCATGTTTCCGACAAGATCGATCACTTGACCGCCCTCCGCTCCCGCAGTTTCTTTAATGAAAACGAAAAAGCGCTCTTAGAAAAACATGCGGATATTATTACCGATATCGAAACGATGGGTGCGGCCTTGAAATTCTGCGCTATTGCGGAAGGAAGAGCCGAAATCTCATATCGCGAATCGCCCGGAACGAAGGAGTGGGACATCGCCGCTGGGACGATTATTCTCAAAGAAGCCGGTGGCTTGATTTTGAAACACGACGGGAGCGAATATACTTTTAATCGGACCGATGTTTATAATCGCCAAGGCTACGTCTTGATGAATCGAAAAGAGAACTTCTTGCTCTAAAGTGTTTGATAGCATTTTCTGCTATCGGTTATAATACCTTTGCTTTTTCGAAGAAAGGACATCTATGGGCAAAACTGTCATCATTGCCGATTCCGCGGTTGATTTGAATTCGTCTTTGCGTGAAAGCTTTGGCATTGCCGATTATGTGCATGGCATTGTTGTGCGGCCGGATGGCAGCCAATTTTTAGCCGATGATGACTGGGGCAATATGACTCCAGAAGACTACTTTTCCTCAATGGCTCGTGGTAAATGTCTCTACAAGAGTGCCACTTGCTCGGCGAGTGAAGTCGATGAGGTTTTCAAAAAGCATCTCGCCCAAGGCGAAGACATTCTTGGAATCACCATTGGTTCGGCCTTCAGCGGGATGAACAATCTTTTCTCCGCTAGCGCCAAACGCTTACAACCCCAATTCCCGGAACGGAAAATCATGGTGGTGGATTCTTGTCGCTATTCTGGCGCCTATGCCTTGCTTTGCTTACGGGCTCATGAACTTTTAAGCGAAGGCCATAGCCTCGAAGAGACCGTCGAGGATCTCGAAGCGAATAAAAATCGAATTCATCAGATGGGGCCGTTGGATGATCTTTTCTTCCTCAATCGTTCGGGTCGGGTTTCCAAAACCATCGCGGTCATGGGGACGATGGTGGGCATTCGTCCTTTGGCGGATTTCCAGAGCAATGGTTTTTGCCAGCCGCTCGGCAAAGTCAAAGGCATGAACCACGCTCTCGATGTCAGCACGGAATATGTGAAACGTTCCATCGCTGATCCTGCCAACGCGACGATTATCGTTGCTCATTCCTTTCGCCACGACGAAGCTGAGCGCTTTGTGAATTTGCTGAAAGAAAAAGTGAATCCCAAAGCCATTTATCTGACTTCGATCGGACAGATTTCTGGCGCCAATGTTGGTCCCGGCTTGGTCGCAGCCTTCTATTTTGGCGCTCCGATTTCCGAGAAGAATCAGGCCGAAACCGCCTTGCTTGAAAGCATCATCAAAGGAAATTAACATCACATGAAAAAGCTTGGGGGAAAAGTATTTTTGGCGGCTTCCCGCCTTGCTTTTTCATCGATTACTTCCCATGAGGACGAATTGAACCATCTCAATATTTTCCCCGTTCCCGATGGCGATACCGGACTCAATATGAGTCGAACCCTCGCCCCCATTCTTTCACTGAAAGAAGAAAGTAACCTTTCGAAAGCCGCGGACGAAGTGGCTTTAGCGGTTTTGCAGGCATCACGTGGCAATAGCGGAACGATTTTAGCCACTTTTTTCCTTGGGTTATCGACGGCTTTTAAAGGGCTGAATTCGGCTAACCCCACCCAAGTTCTTTCCGCTTTCAAAGAAGGGGCGATGGAAAGTTATGCCTCTTTGGTCGATCCGGCTGAAGGCACGATTCTGACCGTGATGCGGGATGCTTCGGATATCAAAGCTGCCCCGAGTATCGAAGAAACTTTTCTTTTAATGAAGAACGTGGCGTTTACCTCGCTCAAAAACACGCCCAACCTCATGCCTTTACTTAAGGAAGCGGGTTTAATCGATGCCGGTGGTTTGGGCTTTTATTATTTGGTCGAAGCGTTTTACGAAGCAACTTTGGGGAAAAAATCGCCGGAAATGGCTGAGCTTTCGCCCTTGCTGAAAGAACAAAATGAAGACCTTGAGGATCTTTCGTATCGTTTTTGCGTTGAAGGCCTCTTAAAAAAGAATGAAGCCTATCAGGGGAATGCCAAAGCCGGTCTCCTCAAAGATCAACTGGGTAATTTAGGCGGCTCGTTAGTTTATGTTGAAACGCCGAGCTTGATTAAGTTCCACGTTCATACCAACGAGGACGAAACGGTGAAAGATGTCGTGGGTCGCTATGGCAGTCTTTTGGATTACAAGGTCGATAATATGGCCCGCCAAGTACACAATGAGCATTTCCACGATAAAACCATTGCTTTCGTTGCCGTGATCGATTCGGATGCTTTCGCCGCCATCTATTCGAATTTCGAAGTTCCCGAAGCTTTTATCACCCCGCTCAGCTATGAAGTCTCTTATGAGGAACTTGCGACGGCGGTGGCGAGTTTAAACGCTGAAGAAATCATCCTTTTGCCCAACAACAAAAATGCCGTTTCGACCTGTGAACTCTTCGCGAAACGTTCAACGAAAAAGATCATGACGCTCAATAGCCAAAGCGAAATGGAAGGGGTTGTGGCCTTGGAGCATTTCGATCCGACCCTTTCTTTGGAAGAGAATCTTCTCATGATGAAAGAAGCTCTCAAAGAGAGCGATTTCTTCGCCGTTCAGCAAGCGGTTCGTGACTATTCACACGGAAATCTCGATGTCAAAGTGGGCGATTTCTTATTGGTGAAGGAAGGCGCTCTTCTCTCATCTTCGAAGACGCCGGAAGGTCTTTTGCCGACGCTATTCTCTTTGCTCGATGACAAAAGTGAATTCACGATTTATTCCGGTGTCAGCGCCCCCGAAGAAGAAGCGAATTTCTTGACCGAAGAGATGCGGAAGAAGATTTCCTCTTCCGGCGATGTGATCTTGCTACGGGGCGATCAAAAAATCGCACGGTATTTGATTTCAGGAGAAAAAGCATGAGAGTCTATTTGGATGCGGTTCAAACGGGCTGGATCATCGGCCTTTCTTTGACTTTCGGCTTGATTTTGCCTCTTGTTCTGGGCTATGTGATGAGCTGGCTTTTGACCAAAGGGCTCTATTTTGGCTGGTTCGTGAGAACCACCCCGAACAAATACCCGCGAGAAACGCCTTCTTGCGCCGAAGAAAGCCAAGTCAAAATGTTCACGAGCGGTCTCTCTTTTAAGGAACAAGAGAAAGCGTTCTTAAGCGATGTCTCGATCGTTTCGGAGGGTTTGACGCTTCAAGGGCTTTATCTCGACTATCATCGTTCCATCAGTGTCATCGTCATTCCCGGACGGAGCGAGACCTCTTCTTATTCCTTCTATTACGCCGAGCTCTACAAGAATTCGCCCTATAACGTCCTTTTGATCGATTCGCGGGCGACGGGGCTTTCCGAAGGAAAATTCCTGACCGCCGGAATTAAAGAAAGCTCGGACTTAATCGCTTGGGCAAAATTCCTTCATGACGAAAAACATCAAGACAGCGTCTTGCTCCATGGCATTTGTATTGGTGCGGCCACTTCCTTATTGGCTTTGGCGAAAGAAGACTGTCCCGCCTATATCAAAGGCGCCATTATTGAGGGATCATTTAAAAACTTCAAACGGATGTTTGCTTGCCACGTCAAAAGCGGTCATCATCCCAGTTTCTTTGTTTCGCAGGAACTCCCGACGTATTTCCGCCATTACGCTCAGGTCGACATCCTCAAAGATTCGCCTGAGAAAAAAGTGGCTTTGGTCCATCAACCCGTTTGTTTTATCCAAGGCAAAGAAGACATCTATGTTCCTTACCACGATGCTGAAGAACTCTATGCCGCCTGCCCCAGCGAGAAAAAAGAGCTCCATTTCTTTGAGCACGGCGAACACTCTAAACTCCGTTACTATAATGAAAAAGAATACGACGCTTTGGTCCTCGCTTTCTTCGCTAAACTCTCCTCTGAGGAGATAAAATAGAAGAATGGGTGTAACTCTTCAGCGCTTCTTCGCTCGTCTTGGAGGCGTCTTCGCTCGAATCCATTTCCATCCGCGGCAAAGCTTTGCTGATCCTGCCTCCTCCCGCTTTCCAAAGGAAAAGCCCATTCTTTTTCTTCTTCCTTATCGCGAGAAGAATGATTTTTCCTTTGTTCTTTCTTTCTTCGGCTTCCGCTCCTTTCGTTTATTGCCCTCATCGGTAGACTTTTCTAAAAAAGAGCGCCTTTTTGCGGGGATAAATTCGGATGAAGATCTCGCCCTTTTCTTTTCGAAGAAGAAACGGGGTCTCCTCCTTTGCCAAAATGAAAAGGATTACGAGACCGCTCTTCTCGTTTGCGGGCGCTATGGCGTCCCCCTTTGCTTATTGGCGCCCGAGAAACGCCAGGGATTCTTCAAAAGACGCTATCTCAATATTTCGCCGGTTTCTCTTCCCGAAGAAAGTCGAGATGGTGCCGCTCTTCAAAAAAAGATGAATGAGCTCCTCGAACAAGGTCGGATTTACCGCAAATATCACCTTTATGGTCTCTGTCACATTAGCGATTTCATCATGGATCTTGCCCGGCTATTGGTTTTGCCCAAGATGGCCTTACTCTATCCCACCCATTATCTTTATACGTCCGAAGCAGCCCGCAAGAACCGCCACCATAAAGGCAAAGGCATCGCCATTTCCAATCACGTGGCCTTTCTCGATGCCCAAATGATGCCGCGGATCTATCCTTATCGGCGCCTTCGAATGGTGGTGGGGGATATTGTTTACCGCAATAATGGCCGCCTCATGCATTATTGGCTTCGTCAAGCTCACGTTGTCCACGTTGGCGATAAACTCAGCGATCCCGAGCTCTCGTTGCAAGGCTTTGCCGAAGCCCTTGAATTATTGAAAGGAAATGCCTTTTTGGGCTTGTTCCCCGAGGGCGAAATCCATTGGAATGGCAGTTTAGGTTCTTTTCATGCGGGCGTGGTGGGACTTTCGCTATTAAGCGGTGCGAAAATCTACCCGAGTTATACCTTGAAGCCCTATCGTCTTTTTCGTCGACAAATCGTGGTCGTTGGCGATGCGATCGACTTCGCTCCATCAGGAAGCTTTAACAAGGAAACCTTAAACACGCTATCGCATGTTTTAGAAGTAAAAATGCAAGAACTGAAACGCTACGGTGAAATGGTTTTGGAGCAAAAAAAGAGGGGAAAATGACCCTTTTTAATCCTTTTTGTATGCTTCAGTTAAGCTTGATTTTCAAGAAAGAAAAGAGAAACTTCACATCGCATCGGCACTTCATTTTTCCAAAGCAAGTAAAGCGTGAAACTCGAATGATGGTAAGGTAAAATTAAGTTTCGAAAGGAGAAATTTTATGGGTTACATCAAGTTCATTGATGGATTGCCGCGCATTGCGAAGATTTTGATTGTTATCTTCCTCGATGTTTTGGTTTTGATTTACCGCATCATTAAAGATGCGATGGACGGCCACATCGTTGCAATCATCCTTGATATCTTCCTTGGCTTCATCGCCTGGATCATGGATATCATCGACATCATTACCAAGAACCGCTTCTTCTCTTGGGGCGATTGGATTCATTTCTAAATTTAGTTGATCAACTAAACGAAAAAGGGTCTGCTCAACAGCAGGCTCTTTTTTTTGAAAGCCCCCATTGCCATTTTTCGATTCACCTCAGACTAAAAGCGGTACTATATTCACATCAAAGGAGCCTAATTTTATGGGTTATATTAAATGGGTTGATTCGTTAACGAAAGGACTGAAGGTTTTACTCACGATCTTCGCGAACCCGATTTTTGCCGCTTACCGCATCGTTCGTGAAGCGTTTGCGAAGAATTGGAACTTGATGGTCTGGGACATCGTCTTCACGGTCGTTTGGCCAGTGAACTGGGTCATGGACCTTATCACCATTATCTCGACGGGCGAGCCGTTCAACTATGCGACATGGTTCGGTGCGACTGGCGAAGGCAAAAGCGAAGCGAAACCCGCTGAAGAGAAGAAAGACGATACTGC
>DAISHV010000070.1:0-8385 GCA_036822315.1 Bacillota bacterium
GTAGAGACGGTCCCACCGATTAGGGAGAATATACGAATGCCAATTTTTGGCACCTTCATTATGCCTGATTTA
Source organism: Bacillota bacterium (assembly GCA_036822315.1). GTDB lineage: Bacteria > Bacillota_I > Bacilli_A > RFN20 > CAG-826 > UBA4951. Next base: position 73 of record DAISHV010000070.1, read on the forward strand.
AGGGTTTAAAGCATCAAAACCGCAATGTAAGCGCTCACCAAAAAGCCCTTATTTATATACTTATAAATAATGCATTTTTTGACCCTTTTCAACCCTTTGTCTTCCTTGGGGACATGGGCATAGAATGAAGGGACATAGGCAGGCAAGAATATGAAAGAGTTGGAAGAGCGAATTCAAGAAGATGGCATTGTCATTGATAACGAGATTCTCAAAGTCGATTCTTTTATTAACCATCAAATTGATACGCGTTTATTGAATGATGTTTGCACGTATTTAGTGGCGCCTTTTCATGGCGTTGATAAAGTCTTGACAATCGAGACGAGCGGCATTGCTTTCGCTCTTGGAGCTGCTCAAAAACTCGGCAATATCCCCTTGGTTTTTGCTAAAAAAAGCAAATCAAAGATTGTTGATGAGGACCATGTTTATACCGCCATGGTGAAATCCTTCACTCGGGGAATCGTTTCGCCCATCTATGTCGATAAACGGTTTATTAAATCCGGCGAAAAGATATTGATTGTTGATGATTTTTTGGCTGAAGGCAACGCGATTCTTGGCTTAATCGAGATTTGCCGTCAAGCCGGTGCCCAAGTCATCGGGGCGGCTGTCGCCATCGAAAAGAGTTTTCAAGGGGGTCACGCGAAGATTGAAGCCTTGGGGATCCCAGTCGTTAGCGCAGCGGACATCCGAGGATTTGAAAACGGGAAGGTCCTTTTCCGAAATTAAGTCAGCCTTCTTGTGGCGGAAGCGGAGAAAATCCACTAGAATAAAGAACGTTGTTTTTAGGAACATAATCAACACAAGGAGTCTTATTCATGGATTACGAGAAATACGTTGGCGTTATCAATGGTTTTCCGAAAGAAGGAATCTCGTTTAAAGACATCAGTCCTCTTTTGGCCGATCCTAAGGCATTCCAATCCTGCATCGATGATTTTGCCAAATTAGCGGCTCCCTATCATCCGACGAAGATTGTTGGACCCGAATCTCGTGGCTTCATCTTTGGGGCGGCTCTGGCCTACAAAATGGGCGTCGGCTTCGTTATGGCGAGAAAAGCAGGGAAACTTCCGGGTCATAACTACGCGGTTTCTTATGCCCTCGAATATGGCAACGCTACTTTAGAGATCCGCGAAGACGCCTTGGCCGCTGATGATCGCGTTCTTTTGATTGATGATTTGATTGCGACTGGTGGAAGTTTCCAAGCCTTAGAAAAATTGGTGCGAAAAGCTGGAGCAGAACCGGTTGCTGCGATGACCTTTATTTATCTCAAAGAACTGGAAGGAGAGAAAGCTTTAGACATCCCCTTCCATTCGCTTTTGAGTTTGTCCGCCGTGAAGTAAAAGCTGAGGCTAAACCCTCAAAAGGAGTGAAACGATGCAAAGAATCATCGTATTAGACTTTGGGGGTCAGTATAACCAATTGATTGCTCGACGTGTCCGTGATTGTCACGTCTATTCTGAAGTTTTGCCTTTTTCAACATCAATCGAAACCTTAAAAGACCCCGAGATCAAAGGCATCATTTTTACGGGTGGACCCAATTCTGTCTACGATGTCCTTTCGCCCCACGTCAATCCGGAGATTTTTCATTTAGGAAAACCGATTCTTGGCATTTGCTACGGTGCTCAACTCATGGCTTACGAGCTTGGCGGTGAAGTTCAAAGCGCGAAATCTAGCGAGTTCGGCAAAACAAAAATATCCTTGCAAAAACCCTCTCTTCTTTGGGAAGGCGTCCATCCGACAACCAACGTTTTTATGTCTCATAATGACCAGGCCACCCGCTTGCCGGAAGGTTTTGTGCAAACGGCTTCCTCGTTATCTTGTCCCAACGCCGCCTTCGAAGATGCGAAGCATCGCCTTTATGCGACTCAGTTCCATCCCGAAGTCGTCCATAGCGAAGAGGGACAGAAGATGATCGAAAACTTTGTTTACCGAATCGCCGGTTGTCTTCCCTCATGGAAGAGCGAGAATTTCATTGAGGACAAAATCAAGGAAATTCGCGATAAAGTGGGCGATAAAGAAGTTCTTTGCGCCTTATCCGGTGGCGTCGACTCGGCAGTTACGGCGACTTTGATTGAGAAAGCTATCGGGTCGAAATTGACTTGTGTTTTTGTTGATCACGGCCTTTTACGGAAGGGCGAAGCGGAACAAGTCAAAGCCCTTTTCTCCGACCGTTCTCGTTTTCAAATGAATTTCATTCCGGTCGATGCTTCTGAGCTTTTCCTTTCACGCTTGGCGGGAGTGAGCGAGCCTGAGGAAAAACGAAAAATCATTGGCAAAACCTTCATCGATTGCTTTGTGGAGACCCGCAAAAAAATCCCTAACGCTCGCTATTTGGCTCAAGGAACGATTTATCCGGATCGCATCGAGAGCGGTCTTGGCGTCTCAGCAAAGATCAAATCGCATCATAACGTTGGCGGTTTACCGAAGGATATCGATTTTGATGGTATCGTCGAACCTTTGAACAATCTCTTTAAAGACGAGGTTCGTGAAGTCGGTTTACGGCTTGGCCTTCCGAAAGAATTGGTCTATCGTCAGCCCTTCCCCGGACCTGGATTGGCGATTCGAATCATTGGTGAAGTCACCAAAGAGAAGATCAAAATCGTTCAAGATGCCGATCAAATCTTCCGAGAAGAAGTTGCTCGGGCAGATCTCGTTGAGAAGCCTTCGCAATACTTTGCCGCTTTAAGCAATATGCGAAGCGTTGGTGTCATGGGCGACCAGAGGACTTACGACTACGCCATTGTTTTACGGGCTGTCAGCACCGATGATTTCATGACGGCAAAGCCCATTGAACTTCCTTATTCTCTTTTGAGCGTGGTTTCCGACCGCATTGTCAACGAAGTCAAAGGCGTGAATCGCGTTCTTTATGACTTTACATCGAAACCTCCTTCGACCATCGAATTAGAATAATTCGTTGTGTTTTTATTAAAAAACACAGGTTTTTCTTGGAAGCGTTTCCATTGTTTTTTCGGCATCGAGGTTCTAAAAATCCGTATAATTATTTAAAGGAGTTTTCGAATTCGTTTTCGGATTCGAAGAAGATCACCTATGGAAAAAGACGAGAAAATCGTTGGGACCGGCATCACTTTTGACGATGTCCTTCTCTTGCCGCGCTATAGCGAGGTTACCCCCGACATGGTTTCGTTAAAAACCCGCTTGAGCAAACGCATCACGCTCAATATTCCGCTCGTTTCGGCGGCAATGGACACCGTGACGGAAAGCCAAATGGCGATTGCCTTGGCTCGGGCAGGTGGCATTGGCATTATCCATAAAAACATGACGATTGAACGCCAAGCTGAAGAAGTGGACCGGGTCAAACGAAGCGAAAACGGCGTGATCAAGAATCCTATTACCGTCACCAAAGAGAAAAAACTCGATGAAGTTTTGGCTTTAATGGCGAAATATCACATTTCGGGAATTCCTGTCGTCGATGAGAACAAAATCTTGATCGGCATCATCACCAACCGCGATTTGAAATTTGAAACGAATCTTCAGAAAAAAGTCGAAGAGGTTATGAGCAAAATGCCTCTGGTGACTGGCGAAGAAGGAACCAGCATCACGGAAGCCGAGAAAATTTTGGCCGCGAGCAAGAAAGAAAAATTACCCCTCGTTGATAAACAAGGTCGCCTTTGCGGACTTATTACCGTAAAAGACATCGAAAAGATTAAGCAATACCCTCAAGCTGCTAAAGACCAATATGGTCGTCTTCTTTGCGGTGCTGGCGTCGGAATTACTCCGGACTTATTAACCCGGGCAAAAGCATTGATTGCCGCCGGGGTCGACGTCCTCGCTCTCGATAGTGCCCATGGCGATAGCAAAAACGTTATTGAAGCGCTGAAACTTTTGAAGAAAGAATTCCCCAATACGGACATTATCGCCGGCAATGTCGCGACGTATGAAGGCGCTTGCGATTTAATGAAGGCTGGTGCGGACGCGGTCAAAGTTGGAATGGGACCAGGCTCGATTTGCACGACGCGTATCATTTCGGGCATGGGCGTTCCTCAAATCACGGCGATTCTCGAAGCCGCTCAAGCTTCGAAAGAATATCATTGCCCGATTATCGCGGATGGCGGAATCAAGTATAGTGGCGATATCACTAAGGCTTTGGCCGCCGGAGCGAATTCGGTAATGATGGGTGCGATTTTCGGAGGCTGCGAAGAGGCGCCTGGTGCGGTCGAACTGTATATGGGACGGAAATACAAAGTCTATCGGGGCATGGGCTCCCTTGGTGCGATGGAGCAAGCTCACGGCAGCGCTGATCGTTATTTCCAAAATGGTCACGAAAAGCTCGTACCAGAAGGCGTGGAAGGAAGAGTTCCTTATCGCGGCAATGCGGGTGATGTGATTTTTGAACTCTTGGGTGGGCTGCGCTCGGGCATGGGTTACCTTGGTGTTGCAACTCTCGATGATCTCGCGAAGTACGGAAAGTTCATAAAGATTACCCAAGCCTCGCTAAAAGAAAGTCATCCTCACGATATTGATATCACGAAAGAAAGCCCAAACTATTCGGTTGAAAAATAAGGTTTCAGCGATTCTTTTGTTTCATTTGGCCTTGGATCTCCAAGGCCTTTCTTTTTGAAAACTAAAAAAGATTTCCGACAACGCTTTTCTCTTTTAAGGAAGTCTTTTATTATAACGTTCCCGAACGGAAATCAATACTGCTAATCGCTTTCAGAGTTGAATTTTTTTCTTTTGCTTGAAATGAAAACGATAACCGATAAACTCTTTCCGAAAGCGGAAGACCGATGACAAATTTCCAGGGCAAAAACACGAATCCTAAGAATCGTGGTGTCCCCTGTTTGTTAGCAGGGTTTCCCTTCCAATATCGCTTTGAATTTGAGGACTAGGTAACTAGTCCTTTTTTTCAACGCGGAAAGGAGCTCCTATGGAGAGCGAGAAACGAATGTTGCTTGATGTCGATGAGTTTCCCAAAAAGAAGGGCCAAGCGCTGATTTTGGCCATTCAACACGTGCTTGCCATGTTTGTGGCTTGCATCACCGTGCCGTTGATCGTCTATTCGCCTTATGTTACAGCGAGTGGCGAAAGCATGATGAACGCTTTGATTGGTCCGACCATTGTTTCGGCGGGCTTAGGCACCCTCTTCTATCTCTTCATGACCAAGTTCAAATCGCCGATGTTCTTGGCTTCGAGCTTCGCTTATATGGCCCCGATGTCCTCGGCTTTGGCTGCGGTCGCGGTGACTAATGCAAATGGAACCGTGACGACGAACCTTTGGATTTTGCCGATTGGCATGGCCATGGTTGGAGCGGTCTATTGCTTAGTAGCTCTCTTCATTAAACTCTTTGGCGTTAACTGGCTGAATAAGCTTTTGCCTCCGGTGGTCGTTGGGCCAGTCATCATGGTCATTGGCCTTTCGTTAGCTGGAAGCGCCATCAGCAATTTGACGGGAGGGAGCGTTGGAACTTCTTCCTACAATCTTATCAAGATTCTTTGCGGATTAATTGCAATGGTGGTGACCGCGTTGGCGGCCCATTATGGCAAAAACACGATTGCCCTGATCCCCTTTGTGATTGGCATGGCGGCTGGCTATGCAGTCGCTGCGATTTTTACGGGAATCGGCTATGGCATCGGAAATACTTATCTCCAAGTAGTAGACTTCTCACCTTTGGTTCAGAACTTCTCGCCATTGCGGTTTACTTCGTTCTTAAATTATCCGGATTTCCTTTTCTTGATCAAAGGATCCGACGTTCCGCTCACCTGGCTCGATGTCGGCAAAGCGGCGGTGCTCTTTGTCCCGGTCTCCTTTGTCACGATTTGTGAACACATTGGCGACCATAAGAATATGTCAGGCATCTTGGGTCGTGACTTATTGACGGACCCGGGTTTAACTCGCACTCTGGTTGGCGATGGCGTCGCAACAGCCATTTCAGGCGTGACATGTGGTGTTGCCAATACGACTTATGGCGAGAACGTGGCCGTCGTTGGTGTGACCCGGATTGCTTCGGTCAAAGTGATTGTTTTGGCTTGCGGTATTGCGATTCTCCTGGGCTTCCTCTCTCCCGTCATGGCATTAACGATGACGATTCCGGCTTGCGTTACTGGCGGTGTCTCGTTAATTCTCTATGGCTTTATTGCGGCGAGCGGCGTCAAGATGCTGATCAACGAAAAGATCGACTTCGGCGTGACGAAGAATATCTTCGTGGCATCCGTCATCTTGGTGAGTGGCATTGGTGGATTGGTCTTCGCTTTCGGTGATAATGGTGGTCAACCAGTCGTTGAAATCACTTCGATTGCCGTCTCGATGATTCTGGGTATCTTTATGAATTCGATTCTTCGCGAGAAGAAAAAGCCAGTGAGTGAAGTTAAACCTAACTAAGCTGGCGGATAAATAAGAAAAGCGCCATCCTCGGAAGGGGATGGCGCTTTATTGTCTCATTAATGATGGGCGAAGGACATCGCACCGTTTTCGGCGGCGCCGCAGGAGATTCCACGAACCTCGGGCGTATCCGGAAGCGAACCGCCGATGACGAATTGAGCATAGTTAAGAATCGAGCGAGTCATCCACATCCAAAGATAAGTGTAGAGATAATCTTTCGCGAAATGAATGCCCCATCGATCAAGGCATTCTTTAGCAATAGGCAAGATTTCGTTAGAAAGAAAATCATCGAAATCGGCAGGTTTAGTGGTGCGCGGAAAAACGTGACCGTAGTTTATTGAGAAAGAGGCGTAATTGGGATTCGCGAGCAAGAAATCAACCATGCCATTCCAGAAGGAAGGAAAGTCAAAACTGCCCTTGGTGAAGACAGAACGGGCGGTATCGTTAAAGGCTTGGGCAATCTTTTGATCCGCTACCGAAAGAAGTTTTTCTTTGCTCTTGAAATGGTCATAGATGACAAACTCGGAAATGTCACAAACCTTGGCAATTTCTTTCGTTGAAAGTTTGTTCGCTCCATTTTTTGAGCCGACGAGGATGGTTGCATCAATGATTTTTTCGTCTATGTTATCGAGATGTCGGTATGACATATGGTACCGTTATTATCGTCTTTTTTACTGGTCAAAAAAAGCCCTTTTCACACAATTTGGGCATTTTTGTAACTTTTGGTAGAACATCGTTTTTGAGTCCTTGTTTGAATCGGAGGGGTTTTGGAAAAATTAAGCGGCTTTTGCGGAGATTTTCCAAAATGCCTGCATGCCCGACAAAATGAGGTTGGCTTGGTTTTGACGGATTTTTGGCGTATCTGGGATTTCTTTCGAAATCAATAACTGAGCGAAAGAAAAAAGTTCACGTAAAAGGAAACAATAGACTTCAAATGTCGGCGAAGGTTCGAGGACAATATCGTAGGATTTGAGGAAAAGCGTAGCACTTTCAAGAATGTGTTCTTGGAAGCGTTTTTCTTCAGCTTTCTTAGCGCCGTAATGCGGGAAGAAGTGTCCATAACTGAGGGAGAAACCATTCCAAGAAGGGTGTTTGAGTTGATAATCTAAAAGTTTTGAAAAGAGTTCTGGGAAAGGTAACTGCTCCCGACTGAGACGCAAGAGTTCATCGCGGAAATGGTGAGCCACATACCGATTCGCTTCATCGAGAAGATGTTCTTTTGAAGTGAAATGTTCATAGATTAAAAATTCGGAAACGCCACAGGCGGCAGCGATATGAATCGCCGAAAATTTTTGAATGGTGGTGTTCCCGCCTTCGTCCAAGGTGGCAAGCAAAACGGCTTCTTCAAGCTGGTTCATACCTGTTCCCCCTTTGTGAAAGAATGGATCCCTTTTCCAATTAACGAAAACATCAACTCACGAGTATTCGAATTATCGGATCCATAGCCATAAAGTATAAATGAACTGAAATAGAGGCAGTTACGCATAAAGTAATCCCAAATTAAGGCTTGAGAATCTTCTTCTCCAGGTTGGAGGGGTGAGAAAAAGATGGCGGCGTTTTCTTTTAAGAATGTTTCGTATTCATTTTCGCCCCAGGCAGGGGTATCGGCGGCGTGCGGGATGCCGTGTCCGAAATTTAAAGCGAAGAAAGTGAGTCCTTTATGGCTTAAGAGAAAGTCGAGATAACGATTGAAGAACGCAAAAAAATCGAGGTGTTCTTTTTCTAGGGCAATCGCCCCTTGCGATAAGGCATTCATCACCATCTTATCGGCGGCAATCATGAGATTTTGCTTGTTCCCGAAGTGCTTGAAAATAACATATTCCGAAATGTGGCAACGCTCCGCGATGTCTTTGGTAGAAACACCTTTTTTTGCATCGGGAGCACCAGCTAGGGAAATGGTAGCTTTGACGATTTTTTCGTCGATATGGTCAAGCTTGCGGTACGCCATGCCTCAATTATGGCATATTTTCTATAAAAAACAT
>DAISHV010000071.1:0-8322 GCA_036822315.1 Bacillota bacterium
CGTCATGATCGGCGCGTTCGGGTCGTGCATGACCTGAGCCATCGTCGGTTGGGCAGCCGGCGCAGTCGCCGCTACCGGGGCAGTCGCAACTGCCGCAGTCTTTGTTTCGTCACTCATTGTAGTGACCTCCATTTGTTTAAGCCTCCCTCGTTTCGAACAGCTGACCACCCATTCGCTTTTTAAGCATTTTCGCCCGAATGGGAACAAGGCGCTGAATCCGCGGGGTGCGTATTAGCTCTTTTCGTTAAGAAAACAGCCGAGTGGGATTATACCACTCGCGCACGCGTAGCAAAAGAGCCAAATGAGAAAGGAAACGATATCCTCGCAAAACCTACTTATTTTCTTTCTTTTGACGCGGAAAGAACTGCCGATATTGCTCTTTCATGGCCTTTTGACTCACGTGAGTGTAGATCTGAGTCGTATTTAGCGAAGCATGGCCCAAGAGTTCTTGAATCAAGCGAAGATCAGCCCCGCCTTCGAGAAGGTGGGTCGCAAAGGTATGACGCAACTCGTGAGGGTGCAGCCCATAATAGATCCCTGTTTTATCCTGAACCTCACGCAAAATGTATTCGAGGGAACGGTCGCATAATTTTCGACCGCGATTCGAGACAAAGAACGCATCAACCGGCACGGGATCTTTCCGTTTCGCCAAGAGCGTGCTTCTTTGGTTTTTGAAATAATAATCCATAGCGACTTTGGCTGTTTCGCTAAAGGGCACGAGCCGCTCTTTGCGTCGCTTGCCAAAGACCCGAATCATTCGGGAACGAAAATCGATTTGGCGATAAGTTAGCGCGGTGAGTTCGCTCGCCCGCATCCCTGAAGCATAAAGCAGTTCGAGAATGGCTTGATCACGAATTTTCAAAGGATCGGTTCGCTTGGCATTGGCGTCAAAGAGCTTTTCGACTTCCTCGATGCTGAGAGCTTTCGGATAACGAATCGCCTTTTTCGGCGCGTGGACCAAAGCGAAGGGATTGATGCTCACATAGTGATATTTGCAGCAATAGGAGTAAAAGCCCCGCAAAGCGGACATTCTTCTTTGACAACTCCGAGCGCTGACCCCCCGACCAATTTCTTTTTGAAGGTAGGTTCTGACCGTTTGCTTTTTAACGTCGGAAAAGGATAGAGTCACGTCATTCAAGAAGACAAAAAACTTATCGATGTCGCGTTGATAGGCATCGATCGTCAAGGGGGAATAGCCCCGCTCATAGCTCAGATAGTTGAGGTATTCTTGCTCGGCTTTATTCATTGACCTCGCTCCAATACGATTCTAACGCACGGAGCGAAGTTACGATAGTTTCTTGACGATTTTCTTTTTTGGATGATGGCATTAAAGCCCAGTTGGCATTCATCGGCTCGAAATAAGCTTCTGAGGCATGCAAAAGATAATCGATCATCGCGCCAAGAACGCTTTCTTCGGGAACGGGGATAAAGCGTTTGCCTTCCATTTTCCGATATACATTGATCGCGCTCACAATTCCAATCGCCGCGCTCTCGACGTAGCCTTCCACGCCCGAAAGTTGTCCCGCGATCGTTAAATGAGGGGCGTTTTGCAGGGATAAATCCGGATTGAGCGCCACCGGGGCATCGATATAGGCGTTGCGATGCATTAAGCCATAGCGAAGAAACTCGGCATGTTCGAGCCCTGGAATCATCGAGAAGACTCGTTTTTGCTCGGGGTAAGTAAGGTTCGTTTGGAAGCCAACAAGGTTGTAGTAATCCCCAAGTTTCGTATCTTGCCGCAACTGGGCGACGGCGTAAGGGAACGGATGCTCGGGCGTTTCAAGACCAAAAGGCTTCAACATGCCATGCCGAAGGGTTTCGATACCCCGACCCGCCATGACTTCGACGGGCAAGCAGCCTTCGAAATAATGGGTATCAAATTCGTGAATGAGCGCCTTTTGAGCGCCAAGAAGGGCCGTAACGAAAGTGTTATATTCGTCACGGGAAAAGGGACAATTGATATAGGCACTATCGCCTTGTTCAAAGCGAGATTTGTAGTAAGCCTTCGAAAAATCGATGGAGGATTTTGCGACAATCGGAGCGGAGGCATCGAAGAAAGAAAGGTTCTTATGGCCGATGAGATTCCCAAGCTCTTCAAGAAGAGGCTCACTCGTCAAAGGACCAGTGGCCACAATCGTCTCGGTGCTTGGAAAACGGTTAACGTCTTCTTCGTGAACATGAAAATTTGGGAAGGATTTAAGCTCTTTGGTAATTATCGAAGCGAACAAATCGCGGTCGACCGACAAAGCGTTGCCCGCGGGGACCGAGCTTAAAGCAGCAGCCTTCATCGTCAAAGAATCAAGCTTTCGCATTTCCTCTTTGAGCAGACCACAGGCGTTATCGAGTTTGGCGCTTTTGAGCGAATTGGAGCAAACGAGCTCGCCAAATAGCGGAGTTAAATGAGCCCCATCGTTAACGGCTGGACGTCGTTCATAAAGTTCGACATCGTAGCCTTTTTTCAAAAGGAAAAAGGCGGCCTCGCTTCCGGCGAGGCCCCCTCCGATAATCGTGACGCTTTTAGCGCTCATAACTATTTCGAACTATCCTTTTTGCTCTTATCGTCGATCCACTCGTGATAATGGCATTTCGGGAAGTTGGTGCAGCCTAAGAAGTCAACTTTATGTCCATGCTTGACGACCAAGTGGCCGCTCTTGCACTTCGGGCAGGGTTTAACCCAATCCGCTTCCGTATAGACTTTTTTCTCGGCCTGAGGTTTATTTTCTTGGCCTTTGATGTAATGGCAAGAAGGATAGCCACTGCAAGCCACGAAGATATTGCCCTTGCGGTCTTTCCGCTCGACAAGAGGCTTTCCGCAGACAGGGCACATTTCGCCCGTTTCTTTCGCCGGGGCTTTCGGCTCCTTTTTGATGAATTTGCACTTCGGGTAGTTCGAGCAGGCGATGAAGGTGCCATACCGGCTCTTCTTCACGACCAAAGGCGAACCGCAGACAGGGCACATTTCGCCCGTTGGCTGCGCCGGATCTTTATACATCTGTTCTTGAACTTTGAGGAATTTCTCGATGAAAGGCTTATAGAATTCATTCATCGCTTCCAGCTTGCTTTCCTTGCCTTCTTCGATTTGGTCGAGTTTGCCTTCCATGTCGGCGGTATACTCGGTCGAAACGATCTCGGGGAAGTACTTGTTGAGCACCAAAGTCGTGCGTAAACCCGTTTCGGTCGGCGTGATAATGCCGCTCTTCGATGTGACATAGCCGCGGTCGATCAAGGTCTTAATCGTCGAAGCGTAGGTGGATGGACGGCCAATGCCTTTTTCTTCCATCATCTTGACGACTTTTGCTTCGCTATAGCGGGCCGGGGCTTTGGTGAACTTCTGCTCAGGATCCACTTTATTAATCGCGTACTTTTCGCCTTCTTTGATTTCCGGCAAAAGTTTCGTATCGTCATCTTCGAAATCGCCATAGATCGCTTCGTAGCCTTTGAATAAGGTCCGAGTTCCGGTCGCTTTGAAAACAAGGCCGTTCGCGCCGAATAAGGCGGTTGTTTGCTCTTCGAGTTTGTCGCTCATAAGGGAAGCTAAAGCCCGATCATAAATCAAACGATAGAGTTTTGCTTCATCCGGTTCGACGTAACGAGCCACGAGATCTGGAGTCCGATGGGTGCCCGTCGGACGAATAGCTTCGTGGGCGTCCTGAACCAAATCGTTCTTTTTCCCGGTTTTAATGAAGCCGAGATAATCCGGACCAAACTTCTCCAAAATGAAGGGCTTGGCATGCTGATAATAGAAATCTTCGCTCAAGCGGGTTGAATCGGTACGCATGTAAGTGATTAAGCCAACGTGCTCGCCATTGATGTCCATACCTTCATAGAGGCGCTGGGCGATCGATTGGGTCTTGTTGGTCGAAAACTTGAAGCGGTTGAAAGCTTCCTGCTGCATCGTTGAAGTGGTGAAAGGAAGTTTAGAGGGGACTTTCTTCTTTTCGGCGTCGACCGAAACCACATCGAGACTTGCGCCAATGCGTTTCAAAATCGCCTCGGCTTCGTCTTTGTTATGAATCGCGGCGGTTTTGCCGTCGATTTTATCTAAGGTGGCATTGATGGTCTTGCCATCGAGCGTCAAAACAACATCGATCGTCCAGTACTCTTCAGGAACGAACGCTTTGATTTCGGCATCGTTATCGCAAATCATCTTGAGCGTAACGCTCTGCACACGACCGGCCGATTTGCTCGACATCTTCTTTTGAAGCAAACTCGAAAGCTTGAAACCAATGATGCGGTCATACATCCGGCGCGTCTCTTGGGAATTAACAAGATTCATATCGATATGAGAAGGATTCTTGATGGCTTCTTCAATCGCCGGCTTCGTGATTTCGTGGAACTGAAGGCGTTTGGTCTTCTCGATATCAAGACCTAAAACCTGGGCAAGGTGCCAAGAAATGGCTTCTCCTTCGCGATCAGGGTCGGTTGCCAGAATGACTTCATCGGCCTTATTCGCCGCGCTTTTAAGGTCTTTAACGATGCCAAGTTTGGTCGGAGTAATAACAAAATCCGGCTTAAAATCATGGTCAACATCAATGCCTAAACCGCCCTTTCCTTTTGTCGAAAGGTCGCGGATATGACCTTGAGAGGCCATCACTTTGTAATCAGCACCAAGGTAGTGACCAATGGTTTCACATTTTTTAGGGGACTCAACAATTACAAGTTTCATGAAAATTCCTTTTTTCGCGGTTTAATATAGGGACGAAAAATTCCCTTGTCAAATAATCCGCCCTGCTTTTCCTTATATATAAATAAGAATATTTATAAGGGCAAAAGGTAAAGTTTTTTCACTCCCCTATTTTACCTTTTTGAAACCCATCATCGCTTTGGCATCTTCGACGTCTTCAATCAGCCACGCTCCGTCTTTAATGAGGGCATTACAGGCGCTGTCGCTGCCCGCAGGAAAAGGAATGCAGCCGACTTCTTTGGTGAAGCCCAGGGCATAGCCGACGGTAATCAAGGTCCCGCTCCGCTTCGAAGCTTCTCCGACGATGATGCCCTTGGAGACGCCGGCAACGATCCGATTCCGTTTCGGGAAATAATCTTTATCGGGCGGAGTTTCGCCAGGATATTCCGAAAGAACCAGACCTTTGCTCTTCAATTCGAGATAAAGTGGAACGCTTTCATCGGGATAACACATATCGATGCCATTCCCCATCACGCCCACCGCTTTGCCGCCAACGGCTAAAGCCGCGCTGGTGGCGGCCGCATCAATCCCTCGCGCCAATCCCGTCACGATCACATAGCCTTCTTTGGCCAAATCGCCGGCGATCTTCTTTGCACAATCAAGACCATAAGGCGAGGCTTCCCGTGAGCCGACATAGCTCACGCAGCGCGTTTCATCTTGGATCAAAGAAAGGTCGCCATAATAAAACAGTACCAAAGGAGGGCGGAAACAGTTCCGAAAGGCTTGAGGATAGTCTTTATCAATCAAGGTCACATAGGACGAATGGACCTTACCCACCATTTCTTCGGCTTGAGAAGCTTCAAAGGCTTCGTGGTTCCGAATGCCTTGAATCATTTTGTCCCAATCACCTTTATATTTGAGAGCGAGATAAACGAGCGCCTGCTGTCCGGTCATAAAAAACACCTCCACTTACTAATAGAGGTGTTCGAGGCATTTTTGCCCTAAAACAATTTTCCTTGAACGGAATAATAATCGGAAACCGGACGGAACGTCTTTCGATGAACGCCTTCAATGGGCCCATATTTTTCGAGAGCTTCCAGATGCTCTTTTGTCCCATAGCCTTTGTGATGTTTAAAACCATATTGCGGGTATTTCGCATCGAGTTCGTCCATATAATGATCTCGCGAAACCTTGGCCAAAATTGAGGCAGCGGCCACATTGAGACACTGGGCATCCCCCTTAATCATCGCGATTAAAGGCTTGTCGACATGACGCAACGGCACATCGTCAGTAATGATGAAATCAAAGGGGACTTTAATCTCACGTAGCGCTTCTTCCATAATGCGCTTATCGGCTTCAAGAATGTTGTAGCGATCAATCTCCTCCACGCTGGCAGAAACGATGGCGTAGGCCAAAGCATTCTGGGTTACGACTTGAAAAAGTTCTTCCCGTTTTTTCGGGGTTAATTTTTTGGAATCGTTAATTCGTTCATCTTGGAAATCGGGTGGAAAAACCACCGCGGCGGCATAAAGCGGCCCGGCCAAAGGACCCCGACCGGCTTCATCGAGTCCCACAATGAGTTTGACGCTTGGAGAATAGAACTCCTTCTCTTTAACCAGCATCAGGGCCTTTCTAAGCTAATCGTCCCCAAAGAACCCTCTTGGAAGTCTTTGATTAAGGAGAGAGCGGATTTCTCCAAAGAAGGCACTCCGCCTTGGAGGAGATAACCCCGTTTAACCGCGATTTGCCGAAGAATTTCATCCACATCTAAAGCAGCGGGATTTTCGATTCCATAGCGTTTTTGCATGGATAATGGATAATTGTCGCGAAGATAGGCGAGCAAAGCGATGGCTAAGTCGTCGTTAGGCAAAACCTCTTCTTTGATCGAACCCAATAAGGCAAGACGCACCGCTTGGGCACCATCGGGATAGTTCATCGGTAAGATCCCCGGCGTGTCCAAAAGAACGAAGTCGTTCGAAAGACGAATCCATTGTTCCGCGCGGGTGACGCCTGGCCGATTCGCGACTTTGACGACCGCATGACCCGCCAAATTGTTGATTAAGGTGCTTTTACCCACGTTAGGAATCCCAGCGATCAAAAGTCTCAAGGGCTGGGGCTTCATTCCCATCTTCTTTTCTTTTTCGCGCTTCTTGCTGACCAAAGGCTCGGCGATCGCAGTCAATTTCTTCAGAACGCTTTCTTTTTTTAAATCGCCTGCAAACGCCGCGAGACCTTTTCCGTTCTCGTAAACGATCCATTCTTGGGTAATATCGCGGTCCGCCCAATCAGCTTTTGAAAGCAAAAGCAAATGAGGTTTCTCGCCCACCATTTTCATAAAGACGGGGTTCCGTGACGAAAGAGGGGCGCGCGCATCCGCCACTTCCACGACAATGTCGCAAGCCTTGATAAAGGGGGCGAGATTATCGAGGGCTTTCGCCATGTGGCCCGGAAAATAATGAACGTTCTTTTGTTGCATCATAGCCATTTTAAATCCCAGGGCATGATATAGGAATTCCAAACCGGATGGTACTCGCTCGAACTGTCGCTATAGTACTTGAACGAGCAAAGACCGATGATGGTGACAGCTTTGCCTTGGATTGCTTCGCCTGGAATCGGACCCTTGGAACGACTATCCGTTGAGCCACCAGTCCGACGATTATCGCCACAGACGAAATATTCATTTGCCCCTAAGGTCTCACCTTCTGAAGTATCCCAGGTCCCGGTTTTGCTCGTGGGTTTTACCGTTTGAGCCTTCGCATCGAGGTCCGAATCAAGAAAGCTTTGTTCTTGTTTAACAAAGATCCCCGTCGAATCTTTGACATAAAGGTCGCCCAAACTATCAAAACGGAAGGTTTCGCCAGGAAAAGCAATTAGACGTTTGATCTTGAGGTCGGGATCTCTCCCGCTATTGGCCACGGTTTTTGGAGTATAAGTTCCGTCCTCTAATAAAAGCATGTCATCCTTGAAATAGGTAACAAGAATGTCGAAACGGTTCAGCGTCTTAAGGCTGAATCCTTTGGCATCGAACATCCCGTAATCACAATAATAGGTATAAGTCGTGTTATCAAAATTGCCCCAGCCATAGAGGGTGCTATTGCTTTTATCTTCCCGATGACCCCCACTATCAATTCGATAGGCATCTTGGTTCAGGGTCGGATACATGCTCATGCCATTAACAAAGAAAGTCGAGTAACGGGTGTAGTTATAGGTGATTTGCCCTGAAACCGACAAAACCACGGTAAAGATCCCCAGCATCAAAGTCTCACCAACCCAACTCAAAACCGTTTTGACATTGAGAGCCTTTTTTACGCCGAGAGCGGACAACTCACCAGCCGCAACAATGACATCGTTCTCTTTAGCCATACGACAAATTATAGGGGCGAAGGGGGTCTTACGCAACGCGCGAGCGCAAAAAAAGACTCCCATTTAAGGGAGTCTTTGTCACAAATAGGGCAATTACTTGGCTTCTTTAGCAGAAGTTTGGGTTTTTTCCACGTCTTTGATACGGGCGGCCTTGCCTTGAAGGTTACGCATATAGTGGATCCGAGCTCTCCGCACGTGTCCGACTTTGACAAGTTCAACCTTGCCAAGGGCGGGTGAGTTGAGCGCGAAGGTACGTTCGACGCCGATGCCGCTGGAGATTTTGCGGACCGTGAAGGTCTCGCTCACACCATGGCCGCGACGCTGAATAACAACGC
>DAISHV010000072.1:0-8260 GCA_036822315.1 Bacillota bacterium
TTCTTTTCTTTATTGCGTTCGATGCTCTCGCTATGTTTAAAGGAATAGTCCTTTTCCTGGGCCACATCAGAAGCGGGGGCTTCCATCTTCTCTTTGAGCATGGCGGCGGCCAATTCTAATGGGGTGACTTCGCTGCCTTCTTTTTCCGAAAGTAAGGCGCAGGCTTCTTCGATGGCGCTCGTTTCAGCGCTGAGGTCTTGGTGGAGTTTGGGTTCAAGGTTTTCGAGATACTTTTTCATAACATTTCCTTTGTCGATCACGTATTCCGTTAAGGGAGCGTGGCTCATGGTTTCGTATTTTTTAATCAGCATCGTCTCGCTCGGCGTAATGAAGGTGTAGGAGACGCCGGATTTATCAACCCGACCAGTTCGACCAATCCGATGGAGATAGAATTCATCTTCTTCGGGGATGTCGTAGTTGATGACGAGATCGACGTCATTCACATCGATGCCCCGTGCCGCGATATCGGTGGCGACCATGACATCAGCATCGTAATTGCGGAAGGCTTGCATCGCCTTATCGCGCTTATTCTGTGAGAGATTGCCTTGCAAAGACGTAATCGCGTGTGAGGTGTTCTTTTGCAAGATTTTCTCGAGCTGTTTGACCTTGTGTTTAGTCCGGCAGAAGACGAAAGCCCTGGTAAACGTGAGACTATTGAGCAAGGCGGTTACGGCTTCAGTCTTTTCTTTTTCGCCGACGCGGACGTATTTCTGTTCAATCTGATTCTCTTGCGAAGGCGTCCGCTTGATTTGGACTTTTTTCGCCTCGGGTTTTAGATAGCGTTCGGCGACTTTCTTGATATCGTTCGAGATCGTGGCTGAGAATAAGGCCGTCTGGTGGGGCGCTGTCACTTGGGCAATGATCTTGTTGACATCTTTGATGAAGCCCATTTCGAGCATTTCATCGCATTCATCGAGAACGAGGTAGTGGACCTTCGAGAAATCGAGGGCTCTTTGATTCAACAAATCATTGAGACGTCCTGGGGTTCCGACGATGATCTGCGGTTTGGCTTTGAGCGCGCGAAGTTGGGTCGTGATCTTTTGTCCGCCATAAATCGCCACAAAATGAAGGGTGGGGATATATTTGGCAAACTTGGCTAATTCTTGAATCACCTGAATGGCTAACTCCCGGGTCGGGCAGATCACTAAGGATTGAACGTAGGGGAGCGTCGGGTCGCTTTGGACGATCATCGGCAAGGAATAGGCGGCAGTTTTCCCCGTCCCCGTCGGCGCTTCGCCAATGACATCTTCATGATTGAGTAAAGCGGGCAAAGTCATTTCTTGGATCGCGGTAAAATCCTCATAGCCCATTTCGGATAGAGCTTTTTCGATCGATTCAGGAAGAGATAATGCGTTGATTTTCATTTTTGGGGCACGCAAGCATAGCACGTTCCCCGCGAAAACAACAAACAAATCGTTCCTAATTCCATCAAAGCCCTTTCAGGCGGATAAATCAGGTTTTTCATTATCTTTGCAAAACCCCTTCCTTTTTCGTTTGCCCCTTCTTTTCGTTTCATCCGTCTGATACGATAGGCGTTGACAAAGTGAAAAAAGCGCATTTTTCCTGTATCTCATTTCCTCTTCTTCTAAAAAACTTTGTTATAATGACATTAATCTTATTCCTTATCTGATTGAGAAAAATTTACCAAATCCCGATTTGGGTTTTGCTAACGAGCTGATCCTTCCCTCAAGGAAAGAAGGTCTGCTCCATGGAGACGAAAGAAGTGGTAACACTTCAAGAAAACGAGAAAACTTTTATCGAAAAGAACCCTTTGGCTCTTGGTCTTTTGCGGATTGATGGGCCTCGGGTTTCTCTCGTGGCCTCCTCGAAGTCATTTGCTTCGCTCATTCAAGGCTTAAAGGGGACGAGCGAGGAAGATTTTTTCCTTTTCTCCATGAGGATGTTCCGCCAGAAGATTTCGAGAAAATCAAACGGGACTACGATGTTTCAAGCTTCTCCTTGAATGGCACGTTCCAAAGTCTTTTCCGCCTCAAAGATGCTTCGGGTCATTATCAGCCGTTTTCACTTCAAGGCAAATTGGTCAACGAGAAGGGAGGTTCTCTTCTTCTTTACCTCTTTCTTTTTCCGCTCGATGGGGCGACTTTGCGTTCGGTGGAGCAAAAAGAAGAGGGAGAGCGGCAAAGTTTACTCTTTAATCAAATCCTTTCCACGACGAAAACCGCGATCTTCTGGAAAGATGCTCAGCGGCGCTTCCTCGGGGCTAATACGGCTTTCTTGGATTACTATGGCTTCCCCACCGAAGCGGCGATTCTCGGCAAAAATGACGAAGACATGGGCTGGCACAGTGACCCTAATCCCTATAAAAACGACGAACTTCGCGTTCTGAAAGAAGGCATTTCAACTTTCCGCGTGCCGGGCAAATGCTTTGTCAAAGGCGAAGAACGCAATATTGTCGCGAGCAAGAGCCCTTTGATCGTCGGGGGCAAAATTATTGGACTCGTCGGCAGTTTTGAAGACGTGACTTTGGAGACCCGTCAAAAAGAAGAAATCGCCAAACTCAACGTCGAACTACCGCGAAGGGTTCATGAACACGAACGGTTGATGGCCACTTCGGCCGTGGCCATCGCGACGATCCATTTACCGGATTTGAGTTTGCTCGAAGCTAACGATACCGTCTATGAGATGCTGGGCTTATCCCGAAATGAGGCCCAAGCGCAATATCATCATTCCTTAAAAGAATTCTTTGCGGGTGAACGCGGCCAAGAACTCGACCGCTTCCTTCTCGAGGCTCGTAGCGCGATCGAACAAAAGAAACCTTCGTTTTCCTTCACTTTCCATCTGCCAAGGAAGAAGGACTCTTTATGGGTCTCGGGTGCCGCCTCCTTTAGTGCCGAAGACCAAAGCGATGTGGTGGTGGTTTACCGCGATGCCACCGACATCATGGAGACGCAGCGCCGTCTTTCTTTAGCTGAAAATGAAGCGAAGAAAGTTCCGACACTGTCGGAAGAAAACGCCCGTTTGAACTCGATGATCGATGGCGTTCCTTCAGGTTTAGGCACCTTGCAGATCATCGATGGCGTCCCTGCCGATCAAATCCAACTGAATCAATTTTTCTTCTCTCGCGTCGACGCGCCTTCCGCGAAAGATGGTTTTCTTTCCGTAAGCGCCTTCCTCGAATGCTTGCATCCGGAGGATCGCGACAATTTCGCCTTGGCTTATCGCAATCTTCTCCGCGATAAACATTTGCTGGCAAAGCAGTTCCGCTTCCGGAGCCGGACCAATGGAGCCTATCTTGGACCAGCGTCCGCGCGTTAATCACGGCGATTTCCCCGCGGGTCGAAGTGGCTTATGTTGTTTTTAGCGACATTCAAGAATTAAAGAAGGCGGAAAAAGGTCTCCGAGAAAGCCAGTATTTCTACCGGCAAGCCGTCAAAGCGGCGGGTTTAAAGACTTGGACTTATAACCTCAAAGACCACAGTGTCTCGATGAGCGATGGCGATTACCACGGAACCGAGATGGAAAGCTGGGGCGTTGGTTCTCGGATCGAAAATGTTCCGAAGACGATTTTGCCGTTAATCGATCCTGCCGATCGGCAAAAGATCGAAAAACTCTATGCGGAAGTCAATCAGGGTCAGAGCGCCTCGGCCGAGGTCTGGTTTTCAGCCCGGCCAAGTCGCGAGCCCCATTGTGAACGAATTACGTATTTCTTCCCGGGTGGGAACGCGAGCGATAAAGCGATTGGTTTAGGACAAAACATCACGGCGGAAAAGAAGGTCGCGGAACGCTATAAGCGGGAAATCGATTATCTCCGAGCGAGCGACGAGGAAAATCTGATTGCAAAAGGCCACTATAACCTGACCCAGAATTTGGTCTTGGGTTATTCGACGAAAAAGGGCGGCCTTTTCCGCGCCAAAGAAGGCGCGTTATACCGACATGCTTACGGAGTTTTTCGCCATGCCTTACCGCGAAGAGGAACGGGCAGAACTCGAAAAAGCCCTCAACCGGGAAAATCTCTTAAAGAACTATCAATTGGGCGATACTAACGGGACCGTGGTTTACCGCCGTAAAATCCCTGGGGCGATGCCGATTTGGATTTCGATGTCCTATCACACCTATTTGGTGCCCGAGACGGGCGATGTCGAACTCTTCTGCTATGGCTACGATGTGAGCGAGCAGATGGAAAGCGCCGAGATCATGCGGACGGTTTCCAAGACCGAATTCGACTATATCGGTTTGATTTTCGTCGAAAGTGGGGGCTTTGAATTCATCGAAAAAGACCCGAAGATCCTCTTCCCGGAACTCCGGAAAATCGTTCTGTATGAAAGCTGTCGGGATTATGAGCGAAATAGTTTCCTTCAAAAAGATGAACAAGCCTCTTTTGAAAAGAGTGCCAGCCTCGAAAGGGTGTTTAAGGAACTCAGTACTTCGGAGCATTATGTCGCCAATTATCGCCGCATTGAGGGCGGTGTAGTCCACTGCAAAAAGATCGATTACGCCTGGCTTGACCAAGAAGCCAAGATCCTTTTGGTGGTTCGTAGCGACGTGACGGAACTCTATGAAAAAGATCAAGAACAATTGCGGGCGATTGAGGCGGCCAAGCTTGAAGCGGATAAAGCCAATGAAGCCAAATCGGCTTTCCTTTCGAGTATGTCGCACGACTTGCGAACCCCGCTCAATGGCGTGATTGGTTTTACCGAGCTGGCCCTCAAGGAGAAGGATCCTTTGAAGAAACAAGATTACCTTCAAAAGATCGATTCTTCAGGCAAACTCCTCCTCGATTTGATTAACGAAACCCTCGAGCTTTCGCGGATTGAAAGCGGCAAGAGCGTCAATGAGCCCGAAGCTTGTGACCCCAAAGAAGTCTTACCTCCGGTCGTCACGGCCCTCCGTCCTTCTTCGGAGCTAAAAAAGATCACGCTCGAAACCTCCTTCGAAGCCTACCCCGATTATCCATTATGGTGCGACCGACTCAAGATTCAAAAAATCGCCCTCAATCTCCTATCAAATGCGATTAAATACACGCCCGAAGGAGGCAAAGTCATCTTCCGGGTTGAGCCTTCTTCGCCTGATCGTCTCGTCTTTGACGTCGAAGATAATGGCATTGGCATGAGCGAAGAATTCTTAAAGCGCATCTACGAGCCCTTTAGCCAAGAAAAACGCTCGGAATCCGTCAATGTCCCCGGCACCGGGCTTGGTTTATCCATCGTCAAGAAGTTCGTCGACCTCCTCGGCGGCGAGATTTCAGTCGCGAGCTGGATCCATCAAGGAAGTCATTTCCATGTTTCGCTGCCAGTCAAAGAAGCGGGGGTGTCCTTGCTTCAAAAGAAAGAGAGTGCCCCTGAAACCTTTTCATTTAGGGGCAAGCGCATTCTCCTTTGCGAAGACAACCCTTTGAACCAAGAAATCGCGACGATGCTTTTGGAAGAGAAAGGTTTTACGGTGGATGTCGCAAAAGACGGAGCCGAAGGGGTCCGCAAATATTCCTCGGCCAAGGAAAATACTTACGCTCTTATTTTGATGGATATTCGGATGCCGAGAATGGATGGTCTTGAAGCAACGAAAGCCATCCGGGAATCGACGGATCCCGATGGTACGAGGATTCCGATTATCGCCATGAGCGCTGATGCCTTTGAAGAAAATATCCAAGCCGCTAAAGCCGCGGGGATGAATGGCTATATCACCAAGCCGCTTTTGCCCGAAAAGATGTTCGAGGAAATTCGTCGAGTCCTCTCGTAAACCAAGTCAAAACCAAACGAAGGGGGTTTTGCAGGGGATAATCAAAAAGAGGGGGAGTTTTGCCCTTATTCTTTGCTCTTGTCGTCTTTGAATGAGGTCTCTTTTCGCATAAAAGAAATCTTGATTTTGGTGCCTAGATTTGGGGCGCTTTCGACTTGAACGTTCGCCCCTAAAATGAGGAGCAGGCGCTCGCTGGCATTCTTTAAGCCTTGGGAAGAAGGCTTGATTTGCGTCGGGTCGAAACCGACTCCGTTATCTTCGATGCATAAAAGAATCTGGTTTTGTTCGTCACTCCGCGTTGAAAGGGCGATAAAGCCATTCGTTTTCTCGTTGACCTTTGAATATTTAATCGCGTTTTCGATGAACGGCTGGAGCGAAAGCGGTGGCAAAGCAAAATCGCTGACGTCGATATCGTAGAGGAGGGTGCAGGGTTTCGCTAAACGAAGGTTTTCGAGTTCGAGATAGTGCTCGACGTTTTTCACTTCATCCTCGAAGGGAATGAGGGAGACTTCCATCGTGTCGACATCGCTGCGGAGATGCTCTGCGAATAAGCTCATCGCATGGTCGCCATCGTCGATGTTTTTATGATAAGAAGATTCGATTGCGGAAAGGCAGTTAAAGATGAAGTGGGGTTTGATTTGGCCTTTGAGGGCTTCTTCGCGGCTAATGCGGTAACGTTCTTGAAGTTCGGCTTCCTTGGCGAATTTTTGCTGGAGTTCAAGATACCGCCGTAAGAAGACGACGATGCCGACGATGGCAACGAGGCTCAAGCCGATCGAAGGGACGCAGGTGATATCCCAAACGAGCAACTCTTGGAAATCGAGCCATTCCGAGATGAGGAGATTAACTAAGATCGAAGCGATGATGAAAGGGGCGAGGCTTCGTGGCTTTTTCTTGCTGACGTAGTGGGCGCTCGATAACACCAAGGGCAAAGCGAGGACCCATTGAAGAAGACTGGTGATCAAGCTGGCTTTTCCTCCATAAAGGATGGCGCTAGCGATTCCTAAAGCGATTTCAACGGCGGAAAACGGCAAGAAAACCTTAAGAAAGTCTTTATCTTTTTTTATGAAGGTCGACCCCATTCGATAAAGATAATAGAAGATGGCGATCACGAGAAAAGAGGCGAAAACGAAATTCAGTCGAGCCATCAAGGAACTGCTGACGAAGATGCCATGGCTAAAGAAGAAGAAACCCTGATCGGAAGAGAAACAATCGTAGACGAACATCGTTATCAAGAGATAAAGGAATGAAGCGGATAGTCCCCGCTTCTGGCTGACGAGAAGCAAGGTGAAAGCAATGCCGATCATCATCAAAAGCGTAGAGATAGCAATCGAGGAGATATAGTTGTTGAAAATCGTGCGGAATCGGTGCGAATCCTCGCTGGCCATAGCCGTGGTGAGGTGGATGAAGAAAATTGGCTTAAAACCGATGGCTCCGCAGGTCGAATAGCCCACTTCGGCAATCAGGGTGAATTGGCCACTTTGAGGCACGGTGAGATAAGAATCCACTTCGACGTGCCCAAGATCTTTTGACTCGCTTTTTTCTTTGCTGGGGATTCCGCTATGAGCGACTAAGATGCCATCGAGATAGAAGTTTGCCGAAGCAAACGTTGCGATGCGGTCGATGGTTATTTCATCGCCCGGCACGGCGTTGATGACTGTGAGTTTGAGCGAAGCATAACCTTCAAGCGGATAGCCGATGTCGCCCCAACTCTTGCCAAAGGGGATCAGGGCATCCCGGGGGAGGGTGTCGTGATCGGTTTGAATCCAGCGGTTGGCATAGAACTCCCATTCGCCTGAAGGCGAGACCCACCAACGGTCTTTCATCGAGACCTCTTCCATGTCGAAAACCCCATCCTTCGCCTCTTTATAGGAATACATTTCGGGGTAATTGACGCTGGCTACCATGACGATGATCGGGCCAAAACTCACTAAGCAAAAGGCGATGAGAAGCGTGAAAAAATACTGACAGAATGAAACGAAGGTATGCTTGGTGGGCTTGCCCATACACCTTATATTATGGAGGAGAAGTGCTTGTTTTGTGCCAAAAAGAAGAATTTTTAATCGAGGTGCAAAAAAGGAAAGGTCAAAAGGGCAAGAAAAAGCTTCTTTTTCTCTCTTCGAAGCGCCACTTCGATTTATAATGCAGCCGGAAAGGAGGAATCCATAAATGGAAACAGCATCAAAAGTGATGTATAAGATTGCCAACATCTTCAACTGGATCGAAGCAATCTGTGGTATTCTCGTCATTGTTTTCTCGATTTTAGGCGGATTGAACGTCAATATGGGCGCCAATGTTGACAATTCTTTGGGCTGGAAAGATCTCTGGTATGGCATTTGGCTCGTTGTTTGGGCCATTGTCCTCATTGTTTTGACTCGGATTGCGTATAAGAAAGGGTCAAGCAAAGGCTGGGATATTCTTTTCTTGGTCTTCGGCATCGTTGGCTGGAACATCTTCTACGTTCTTGGCGGTATCTTCGGTATCGTCAGCAAAGAGAAGTAGTTTCTCCTTTTTTGAATTTGAAAAGACTCGGAAGAAGCGTCAGGCTAGTCCGAGTCTTTTT
>DAISHV010000073.1:0-8240 GCA_036822315.1 Bacillota bacterium
AGCGGAGCGGAATCATCAATCGGCACTTCTTCTTCCCCAATGACCTCATCCATTCCTAGCTCATCGAGGTCGACTTGGGGATGTTGTTTTCGAAGATAATCGATGGCTTTGTTTTTCGCGATGCTTAGGAGATAAGCAATCGGGTTGAGGTGGAAGGAAAGTTTATCGAGCGAATCCAAATATTGGATATAGGTGTCCTGAAGGAGATCTTCGGAGGCAGGATAGTCATGAACGTAAGAAAGGATAAGGTAAAAGACTTTTTCCTTACTCAGTTCATAAAACGCGTTGAAAGCTCCTTCCGGGTCTTTTTGAAGGGCACGGGTGGCTTCTTTCAACTGTTTTTGTTGTTCAGGAGTCACACCTTCCCCCTCACCACTAATACGGACATGGATACCATTTTGTTGGAAAAGAATGAAAATGCAAATCTTTTACGTCAAAAAAAGTCCAATCCTTTTCGGGAGTGGACTTTGGCTTTTCGAGTAAACGGATTAACGCTTGCTGAATTGCGGGGCGCGACGAGCGGCCTTTAAGCCATACTTCTTGCGCTCTTTAGCACGAGAGTTGCGGGTTAACATACCGGCGACCTTGAGGGTCTTGCGGTCTTCACCAGCAACGAGTAAGGCGCGGGCGATACCGAGACGGATCGCTTCGGCCTGACCAGTGAAGCCACCACCGATGACTTCGGCTTCGACGTCAAACTTGGCGTCAGAGGCGGTAAGAACGAGCGGTTGCTTTAAGTTCTGGACGAGAGTCGCATACGGCATATACTTGCTGACTTCGACACCATTGACAGTGATTTTGCCTTTGCCCGCGGTGATATAGACACGAGCGATGGACGACTTGCGACGTCCGGTGCCATAGAATTTCTTTGCTTCAGCCATGATGCTTCTCCTTATTTCTCAAGCTCGAGCTTGACCGGCTTTTGCGCCTCTTGCTCGTGCTTCTCGTCTTTGTAGACGAAGAGTTTCTTATACATTTGACGGCCTAAGGCGCCTTTCGGAAGCATTCCCCAGACGGCTCTTTCAACGAGCTCAGTCGGGAATTCTCTCTTCATGACACCAGCGGTACGGGTCCGAAGACCTCCGTTGTACTCGGAAACGTTGTAATAGTTCTTCTTGTGCTCGCCCTCGTTCTTGCCCGAAAGGTAGACTTTGGCGGCATTGATGATGATAACATAGTCGCCCGTATCCTCATTCGGAGTATAGGTCGGCTTGTTCTTGCCCATTAAGATTTGAGCGACTTGGCTCGCAAGACGGCCTAACGGCATATCCGTGGCGTCGACGAGATACCAAGCGCGTTTCACTTCGGCGGGCTTCGCCATTGTGGTTTGACGCTGCATAATTTGTTCCTTCTTCCTAGTCTTTTTAGCGACTGTACTTTCTGAGATTAAACTTTACCGGGGTTCGCTCTTTTCAAGTTAGTGCCGGTTAGTATTATCCATACCTAAAGGTATGTTGTCAAAGGAATTATTGCTCTAAGAGGGATCGGAAGGGGATTTGAGAGGTTTTTCGTTTTTCGAAAGGTGATTCAACACCTTGTCATGGAACCACGGGAAGAAGAAACTTCCCATGAGATCAAAGAGCAGCAACTCGATGACGAATCCGGCGGTAATATCGCTGGGAAAATGCGCACCCATAATCGTGCGGGACATCGCCACAAGAATCGCCCATAAATAGACAACGAGACGGATGATCCATTCCTTGCCCTTGAAGCCATTGATGAAGGAACTAGCACCAGCGAGGACAATCCAGCAAAGAGCGTTCATGGTGTGACCGGAAGGGAACGAGGCGAAATAATCGGAAAAATGCCCGTTGCATGAGAGGATATACCAAGGCTTGAAATAATCGCTGGCCCCATCGCCAAACTCGGCATAAAGATGACGCCACCGAGGCCGAGCCCAGAAGAACTTCAAAAGATTCATGAGCAGGAGAGTGCTGAAATACATGATGATCATGAACCAGGCAAAGATGACGGCTTCTTTGGGATTGCTGATCTTCGTTAAAAAAGCAATCAAGCCACCACCAATGAGATAAACGAGGGCAATAGGAACAGCAAACCAGAGGTGAGGATGAAAGGTGTAATTGTTATCTTTGTTATTTAAATAGCTATAGACCTGCCCACCACCATAGCCGGCGAAAAAGAGGGCGATGACGATAAAGAGAATGCCCCACAAAATCGAACGGGCCTTTGTCGACTGATCGCGGAAACGGAAGAGCCAAAAGCCGCACGTGACGCCCAAAAACTGCAAGGGGATTTCTCCGCCGAGTTCTCCCATTCGGCCAAAAATATTGTTCTCATTGAAAACGCTCTTCATGATGGGCAAATCATAAAAAGCGAAGAGGATAAGCAACGCCGCTCCAAGCGGATAAAGAACAAAACGTTCCCACTTCGTTATTTTCATCTCAAGTTCTTCCTTATTGCGCCTATTATCCCTCATTTGGAAAAAATAATCATTGACAATATCCGTTCATCTTTTAAAGTAATGCCAAGCCAAAGGAGGCCACGTATGTCCACTCTGAATATCAGAAAAATACCGGCCAACAAAGGCTACTATTACTACTATTACTATTACGCTAAGGATATCGCTTCACGATAGCCCTGCTTAAAGTGATGGTAGCAGGTGGGAAAGCGATAGATGATATCGCACGCCACCTGTACCGTAAAAAGTAGTAATACTTCGTTTGGGAACCCAGGTGTCGCGCCACCTGGGGTTTTCTTTTATAGGAGGTAAATAATTTATGAAAAAGAACCTGATTGCGTTAGCTGCTTGTTCGCTCTCTTGTCTCGCCCTCGTTTCCTGTGGAGGAAATTCGAGCGTCAAAAAAATCGGCATTCTTCAATTCGGCACTTTCGAAGCGCTCACGAATGCCAAAAAAGGTTTTGTGACAGCCTTAGAAGAAGCCGGATTCAAGGATGGAGAAAAAATCAAAATCTCGCTTTCCAATCCTGAAACGGATAGCGCCACCAACAAATCCATGGCCGACACGTTAGCTTCCGGAATGGATCTAGTCTATGGTATCGCCACGCCAAGTGCCACCGCCTTAAAAAATTCGGTCGACACCACTGGCCGCGCGATCCCCGTTCTTTTCTCTGCCGTGACCGATCCCGTCGGCGCCAAGTTGGTCGATTCGCTTGATAAACCAGGGCATAATGTCACCGGCATGTCGGATCTTGGACCAATCAAAGAAGAACTCAATCTCTTAAAACTTTTCGATAACATCGATAAAGTTGCGACCTTGATTACCGGCACCGAAGCCAACTCCATTTACCAAGAAGCCATCGCCACGAAAGTGATTGCCGAGAATGGTTGGAACGAAACCGCAAAAACCATCAATAACGCCACGGAAATCACCGCTGCCGTCACTTCGATTCCGAACGATGTCGATGCCTTGTGGATCCCCACCGATGACACGATCGCCGCGAACATCACAGCGATCAAGAGTGCCAACGAATCCCGCAGCACCCCGCTCATCGTCTTAGGCTGCGATGTCGGCATGATTAATGGCTGCGTCGTTGGTATGGGCGTCGATTACACCGAATTAGGGCATCAAGCCGGACAACAAGCCGTCAAAATTTTAAACGGAACCGCCCCGGCGGATATTCCGGCTGGCACGGGCGACAAGAGTTTAATCACCATCAATAAGACTTGGGCCACCGCGTTAGGCTTAAGCTTGCCCGCCAGCTTATTAGCCACGAGTGGAGCGACGATTATCTAATGAGCGGCTACGAAATTCAGACTTTTTTCCTCTCCCCATTAACCAGTGGATTAATCTTTGCCCTGCTCGCCCTTGGCGTCTTTATCGCCTACCGGGTTCTCGACATTGCTGATCTTTCTGTTGAAGGCGTTTTCCCTTTGGTCACAGTCTTCAGCTGTTTCCTTTTATTGCGGGGATGGAATCCTTTCCTGGTCGTACTCCTCATGATAGTGATTGGGGTACTCTCGGGGATTATCAATGCTTGTCTATCGCTTTACCTGAAGATACCACCGCTACTTTCGGGCATCATCATGATGGCGGCACTCTTCGCAATTGCCATCATTTTGGTCAAGCTCAACAACGGTCAGGTGAACCTTGATGCCTCAACATTTACGGTCTTTAGTTGGTTCTCGACTCTCTTGCTCAATTGGGGCATGAGCAAAGTTTGGGTTAATTTCTTATCCCCGATCCTGATCACCGGAATCTTCTTAGGATTATCGATGGGCGGCATCTACTTCTTCTTTGGTACCGAAATGGGACTCGCTTTACGGGCCTCGGGGAAGAACAAACAGATGGCCAAAGCCAATGGCATCAATGTGAAATTGATGACAATCATCGGCTTAGCGATTTCATCTTTACTCGTGGCTTTATCCGCCACCCTATATGCCCAGAAGAATCTCACGGGTTCTCCTCAAGATGGCCAAGGCATGATCGTATTAGGATTATCGACATTATTCCTCGGCGAGGCCATCATCCCTCACGCCAGTTTCAAGATGCACCTTTGGGCGACTTTAGGAGGATCATTCCTCTATTGGTACATCATCCAAATTCTGTTCCAGTTCGTTCCGAAGAGCGACACCTTCCTCTATCTCTACAAGGCATTATTGCTGGTCTTAGTCCTTGCGGTTCCGTATTTGATTCAACGTTATAAGAAGAAGCGGGCCCGTCGCTTGGTCGATGAAAAGGAGGCCAAAGAACATGCTTGAGTGTATTAATCTGAAAAAGACCTTCCATCTCGACAACAACCCCGATAACGATAAAAAAGCCCTCCAGGGTGTTTCCCTTACCATCCACGATAACGACTTCATCAGCGTCATCGGCGGCAATGGCTCGGGGAAGACCACATTGCTCAATTTAATCGCCGGAGTTCACAGCATCGACGAAGGCCATTTGATTCTCGATGGAGTCGATATCACCGCGGTTCCCGAATACCAACGAGCCAAGTGGATTGGTCGAGTCTTCCAGGATCCGATGCAAGGAACGATCGCCAGCATCTCACTCTTCGAAAATTTGGTCCTCGCCTCCAATCGGGGCAAGAAGGTTTCGCCCTTCAAATGGGCTCTCACCAAAGAAAAGAAAGCGGAGTTTGCGGAGTTATTGCGACCCTTAAACCTCGGACTCGAAGATCGTTTGGACGCCAAGATCGGGACGTTCTCAGGCGGGCAAAGACAATCGGTTACCCTCTTGATGGCAACGATGTCGACCCCAAAACTCCTCCTCCTCGATGAGCATACGGCCGCTCTCGATCCCAAAACGGCGAAAACCGTCATGGAATTGACCGAGAGAATCGTTCAAGCCAACCACATCCCGACTTTGATGATCACGCACAACATGAAAGACGCCATCCGTTATGGAAACCGCCTCATCATGATGAGCGAAGGCAAAATTATTTTCGATTGCGAAGGCGAAGCGAAGAGCAAGTTGAAGATTGAGGATTTGATTGCCAAGTTCAGTCAAACCGAAGCCTCTTTAGAACCCGATACTCTCTTCTAAAAGTCAAAGACGTTCTCGCCGAAACAGAACGTCTTTTCTTTTTTTCTAAGAATATCTTTTTTGCTTCGCTTTCTTTCTAGAATGATTTTCAAAAGGGGCTAAAACATGAGAACAACAACTTTTCTGAGCCGAACTTGCATGGCGTTATCGTCGCTTTTTCTTTTGACGGGATGTGTTACTGGTGATGCGAAAACCGGTTATGACAAATCAATCGAGACGATGAAAAACATGCTGAAAGATCCGGATTCGATGAAAGTCAAAAACCAAAAATACACTTGGACGGATACGGAGGGATCTCCCCGCAAATATTGCTACAAAATGGATGTCGATGGGAAAAACTCTTTCGGCGCCTACACGGGTTACAGCACGTTTTATTTCACTTGGGATGTCGGCGACAAATACGCTGAATACGAAGGCGAAGGCTCAGAGACTTACGGCTTTTATTATTTTGGCCAATACAAAAACGGCGAGCACGACATCTAATTTCGCCACAACAAAAAGAGACCCCAAATCGATAGGGTCTCCTTTTTCTTCGCTCAGATTTCGGCTGCTTCTTTAGCTAACGCTTCGAGTAACTTCTCCATTTTCATGATCGTCACGCTGTCTTTGAGTTCGTGCTCTTCGATGAGCGCTTTGAGACGCTTGAAGCCCACCCAAGTCGATCCCGCTTCATCTTCCCAAACCGCAATCTTTAACGGCAAATCAAGTCCTAAAGACTGATCGAGAGCCATCAAAGGCGTTCCGACCTTCGGGGAGCCAAAGACCAGAATGGTCGTTGGACGAAGAGTAAGACCAACTTCTTCGGCATTTTTCTGATGATCGAACTCCGCGAAAAGAGGAATCGAACGCTTTTCGAGGGCTTTCTTCAATCGGCGAACAGTTTCGTCGGCTTTGAATTGTCCTTCTAAAAGGAACAGGCGATTGTCGTCATAGTTGGTGGAGAGCAAATCGCCAAAGGCGGCAGCGATCCGCCGGGCAAGATCGGTAAAATCGACGCCTTCTTTGTTGGCTAAGAGGGTCACGCAGACCAATTCTTCGCTATGAGTGAAACGTGAAAGATAAGAAGAATAGCCTCTCACGCTTCCGCGAATGGCCATAAGACCCCGATGGAAATAGAAATGCCATCCCGCCACTGAAGGAACGCTTTCGCCATTCTTGCTACGATAGCTTTGATAAACGAAATCGCGGTTCTTCTTTTCATGAATTAAGACGCCGCCCGCCAAAGCGATATCCCAGAAAGAAACATCGCCCGACGAAGCATAGACATCGGAAAATCCTTGCAAAACCCCGCTATTTATAAACGGAAGAAGATTTATAACTCGCCGCAGCTTCGATCGGATCGATATAGGCGCCATCATGTTTAAAGATCTCGTGAAAGCCACCGCTTTGCGTTAAATCTTCTTTTTTGAATTGGCTTAAATCCTCTTGAAACGCCGTGTGGCGTAAGCCTAACGCTTCGAATTGATTCTTCTTCACGTAAGCGTGATAACTCATGCCGCTCACCCGAGCGATGATCTCGCTAAGAACGAGGAAGTCCGTCGCCGATTCATTGAAGCCCCGCCCGCTTTCGAAGAGCAAAGCTTTCACGCCTAAAGTCTTCAGAGCGGTTTCGAAGGAATAAGGCTGATCCAAGGAGAAATTCTTTTCGTTACGATAATCTGCTAATTTAGAAGCGTGGCGAAGGAGGTCAATCACGGTGATTCCTTTCCAAGCTGCGGGAATCTCGGGGAGATAGGTTGCAATTGAAGAATCGAGATTCACTTGGCCGGCTTCATAAAGTTGCATTAAAGCCACTGCCGCGTAGGCTTGGGAAATCGGTCCTAGCGGGAACATGGTGTTGGGCGAGACGAGCCGTTTCTGTTTTGCATCGCTATAGCCATAGCCAACCACTCTCGAAATATAGGGAGCTTGCACAATCGCTAAGGAGAGACCAGGGATGTTCTCCTCGGCCATAAAGGTGTAGATCATTTCGTCAACGGAATGTTGGAGATAGCTCACGTCAGCGGAGCCTCTCTTTTTAAGTTCAGGATGAAGTTGTTTAGTGTTCATAAAGTCAAAACCTGCCTTTCTCCGAGGCATTTTCTTTGCCTCAGCGATTCTAGTGTATTAGTCTAGAAACGCTTCATCAGTTGAAAAATCAACAAAAGGGAGACTTTTTATGTTCACCCGAAATGATGTCATTGAAAAAAGCCCGCTTTTCAAAGGGCTTCCTCTTAGCGAACTTCCCTCTCTTCTTCGCTGTCTTGGCGCTCACGAGGAGCAGTATCAAAAAGGCGATCTGATTTTTGCTTCAGAAGATGAGGTTCAAGAAATCGGACTTGTTCTCACGGGTTATGTTGAAACGGAATACCTCGATTACGAGGGCAAGCACAGTATCATTTCTTCGATTAAAGAGGGTGGTCTCATCGGGGATGCTTTTGGCTTTAGCGCCGAAAGACGTTACCCTTTTGACGTGGTCTCGCAATGCGATTGCCACATCTTATTGCTCTCGATAAACAAAATTCTTCACCCCTGTTCTCTCAAAATTGAAGAACAAGAACGTCTTTTTGAAAACCTCCTCGCCATTGTCGCGAGCAAATATCGAACCTTGGCGGAAAAAAGCATCCTTTTGTCGCGCCGAAGCACCCGGGAGAAACTTTTGGCTTTCTTTTATGAACGGCAAAAAGAATCGAAGGATCGACCCTTCACCATTCCTTGTAATCAACAAGAGCTTTCCGATTATCTATTTGTCGAGCGGAGCGGTCTCTCTTTGGAACTCAATAAGTTAAAGAA
>DAISHV010000074.1:0-8157 GCA_036822315.1 Bacillota bacterium
AATCTACAGGTTCTGGCATTGAAAAGCTGGAGGACCGGGAAGCCCTGATTTGGGTCTTCATCAATTCCCTTTATCTTGGCGACGATAATGCGGATACGCTTTTACGAGCATCAACTTCAAAGGCTATTCGAAGAGGGCAACGCTAGGCAACATGGGTTCGGATATGAAACGGCTCGCTCCACCAAAACGAAAAGTGTCCGAACCTTGAAAAAGGCTCGGATTTTTTCATTTCATAAATCGAAAATGAGGAGAGAAGTTTATGAAATTCAAGTGAGAAAAATCAAATCAAACGTCGGGGAGATTTAGCCTAGAGTTGTTAGCGAAATCTAGAACGGCCAAGTTGCACAGGAACAATTCAAAATGGTACCCGAGGAAAGGAACGTGATTGGTGAGGATGATGCCAAACGCCATAATGTCGAAACTTCATCAAGGAGACAAAAAAGAGATTCAGGGAGAGCCTTATCAGCGATGATGCCGGCAACGTTTGCAAAGACGCTCATCCCTAAAGTTTAGCTAGCGTCTTTTTTAGACCTTGATCCGATCAGTTACAAGAAAAGATGGTGTAATTATCGCTTTGAAAAGTGTTTAGAAATGATTTGGATTCATGAGAGCGATAAAGAAAAATAAAGGACAATGGTTTTGCCAAGGATAAAAGGTTATTTTCTTTTAAAAATAGGCAAATATTTCGATGAAAAGCCTACTGTAGTTGTTTTTTCAATGGATAAAACCAATATTAATCCGACCAGACCTAGTCTTTCATAGAAACAAAATGTTGCAAAAATGTATCAATTTTTGTTGTGTTTTCCTTCGCATAGTTATATAAATTTTGCGTTGTGAAACTAGGAACGAAGAAAACGCGAGTTTCAAGAGTACCAAAGTCATGACTAAATAGCAGGCGCACTAGTCGACCTTGTTCCGTGATAAATGACTCGGATAGTGGAGATCTCCTAATTAGTTGTTCTCGCTTCTCGCAACGCCTTAAGACAATGGCTCTAAGGCTTTTACATTCCCAAGGAAGGAAAATTTATGAAGAAGATTATTTTCGTTATGTTGTCGGGTCTCCTTCTCGCGAGTTGTGCTTCGCCTTCTCTGAGCTCCTCGCTTTCGAGCGCCGCAAGCCAAGACAAGACGATCGCCGGCGAAGATATGGATCCCAGCGGGGGCGCCGATTTGTATGCCCGAGGCGGAGACCATAGTGATTCTCCTTATTATGGACACCCGGATTTCTTTAACGCCACGAGCAACGATCATTTGACGATCATCAGCCAATTCAAAACGTTTCAACAAACGACCGAATTCACCTGCGGTCCCGCCAGTATTCTTATGGCGCTATATAACCTTGGTGTCACCAGCTACACTGAGCGTTCGTTAGCTATCGGCATGAAAACATCGTGCGATAAACAGACGAATGGCATTCCTGGAACCGCCGATGAACCGGGCGAATATGGGACCAATATCCCCAATATGGTGGAGTTCTTGTCGAGTCAACCTGGCTTAAAGATTGAGGAGACAAGTTATAAGAAAACTTATTCGGAAAGCGATCTGATTCAAACGGGAGCCAATCAAGGCGACCTCAAAGGCACCTTTGCCTCTTGGGCGCCTTACGCTTCGGGAGTTGATCAGAATGGCGAACCGATTTACGTTGAAGATGCTAAGGACAGTCTCTGGGTGAAATGGATCTTGAACTACCTCAGCAAAAAGCTTGCGATCACCATTCTTTGGGGCGATTGGGATGGTCATTATCAAAGCATTATCGGTTATGACACCATGGGAACAAAAGGCCTTGGCGATGATGTGCTCATTTTAGCGGACTCGTATGATACGAGCGACCACTGGCAAGATGGGTATTATTGCGTGAGCGCCGAGCGTTTCTTCTCCATGTGGGTGGATCGCAATGTCGTCTCCAAGCCCTACCAAGTTCAGCAGTTCGTAGTGCTCAATAAAGCGAATTAATTTCTTTTTCTAATCTTGTCCGTTTTGCCTAGCCCTTGGCGCACCGGAGCTAGGCTTTTCTTTTTGAACAACTCGAAGAATCTTCATTTCATGGCATCGACTTTCTTTCTATAGCAACCTTTCTTTTTTCGAATGGGGGTTGCTTCGTGCTATCATTATCGGCGGTAAGGAATCGCTTCATCGTATGCAAAAATTTTATGAAAAAACGTGGTTGTACAAAACCATTCTTTCTGTTCTTTTTCTCGCATGTTTTTTCTTCAATCTCGCCCTTATTCGTATTCCATTAGCTTCTTCCTTCAATTCTGTCACGATTTGGGATTTGGCTCTTAGCAACGTTAGCGCAAGCGATGGTCAGCGCGCTTTTTCTTTAGCTCTTGTCATCGCCTTCTTCGTTTCGCTGATCCCCATGGGACTTTCGCTGATTAGCTTCTTCCGGAAAAACACTTTTACTTTCTTTCTTCTTACGGGTTACTTCATCGCCTACGATGTGATGGTCTTTGTTTTTCAGGGCGCCACCTATGGAATGAGCGTGGGCGGTATTCTTTTGGCCATCTTCTCTTTGCTCTTTGCTTTGATCGCTTTGACCATTCTGATTGGTCAAAAGGCTTATTCGCCTAAAGAAGCACCCGCTCCTCAAGATGGCGATTCGTCTTCAAAGACGATTGAAAATAACCCGGAAGCGCCCATCGCTACGCCGAATGGCAAACACGCGAGCGTCACCTTATTAGTGCTCGATTGCGTGGGTTTGTTTTTGCTCTTTTCTGCAATGTTCTTTACGCCTTTTTACACGATTTCTTTAACCAGCGGCAGCGCGAGTAAAACTTGCGTTCTTGCTGGCGTCCTCTTTTCTTCAAATTCTTCCATCGATGATACCGTTTATTTCTTGGTCGCTCTTCTCTTTGTTCTGATTTCCTTATTTTATTTCATCAGTTTCTTCTCGAGTTTTCTCAGCTCGAAAAAACGCTTTGCCCGCTCCTCCAAGAATTTGATGGTTTGGCTTATCGTCTTTGCTCTCGCTTACTTCTTGATGGGGTTCATCGTTGAATTCGTTTATGCCCTTAAAGGTTATAAAGCGTCTTCCTTATCCTTTGTTCCGCTTGTTTTGGAAGGTCTTTTGTCGATTCCTTTTGCGATCTTCAAAGGCCGCTTCGATTTGGCGGAAGGCGACCATGACGAAGTCGAGCGGGTTAGCAAAGAAAAGCACGAGCCCCATCGCAATGAGCCTTTGATTTTTGTGGTCCTTGTAACTTTAGTAACTCTCGGATCGCTTTTCTTGAATTTCGTCGATGTCAAAATCAAATCCGGGACGACCGTGATTCAAGAAATTCAAATGACAGGCATCAAACTCTTGAGCGATTTCGCGGTTTTGGGTGCCGGTTATCAGACCTTGGCTTTTATCATTGTTTTGATGGTCATTTGTTCTGGTTTGGGTTTGATCATGACTCTGAGTGCCTATTTTGCTCATTATAAGGGTTATGCTCGGATCGCTAAAATCACGACCTACGTGAACCTTTTCTTCATCTTTGTCTTTGGCATTTCTGGTCTCTATTTCACGATTGCGACGAAAGTCACGGTCGACAGCACCGAGGCTCTGATTAAGAATTATTGCCCCGCTTATAGTAGCGGCTCTTATACCTACGAAATGCGCACTGATACTTTCTATGCCTTGATCGTTGATGTCGTTATTTGGATTTGCATGCTCTTACGGAATGCTCTCGATGGAAGCCCCGCAGCCGCCATCGTGTCTGAAACTCCTGTAGCGCCAGCCGCTCCAGAGAAAGAAGCAGAAAAACCTGCGATTGAAGAAAAAGACGAGGGTTCTGTAGGCGATTTTGATCCATGCCCCGCCTTTAGCGAATTGGATGCCAAAGTAAATTTATATCACGAGGATTTGGTAAAACGCGAACAATCGCAAGTCACGAATGCCTCCTTAGCTGATCTGGTTCGCTTTGTGGTGGATTACGCCAAAAACAGCCGGCTTCATCTTTCTTATAGTGCTCAAGATATGGCGGCTTTTGTCTCGGGCTTAGGGGCGGCAAGACTAACGATTCTTCAAGGCATGTCCGGCACGGGCAAGACCTCATTGCCGAAGATTTTTATGGAAGCCATCGCGGGCGATTGTGACATCGTTGAGGTGGAATCCTCCTGGAAAGATAAAAACGAACTTTTGGGCTACTACAATGAATTCTCTTCGCTTTATACTCCGAAGAAATTTACCCAGGCTCTCTATAAAGCCGCTTTGAATCCGGAAGTTCCGACTTTTATCGTCCTCGATGAAATGAACCTCTCGCGAATTGAATACTATTTCTCCGATTTCCTTTCGTTAATGGAAAACGAGGAAGATCATCGTGAAATCAAACTCTTGAACATCAACTTGGAACGTCACGTCGATCATCAATCCGTTCCTTATCTTGCCTTAAATGAAGGCCACACATTGAAAGTTCCATCAAACGTCTGGTTCGTGGGAACTGCTAACCGCGACGAATCAACCTTCGTCATCTCGGATAAGGTCTATGACCGCGCTCACACCATGAACTTCAATAAACGCGCCCCGAAGGTCCGTGATTTCAAAGAGCCTTTGGCGCCATCATTCTATCCTTATGCGACATTAAGCAAACTCTTTGCCGATGCGAAGAGTAAAGGCACCTTCGATGCCGAAAATAACGATACGATTAAGAAAGTCGAAGCCCTTTTAGCCCCGTATAACATTTCCTTTGGCAACCGCATTTTGGTCCAGATTGAGGACTTCGTTGATATTTATAAGGAATGCTTCCCGGGTTGGGACGTCGAAAATCAAGCGGTGGAGACCATCTTGCTCAGCAAGGTTGTGAGCAAACTCGAAGTGAAAACCATCGACGATAAAGATTCTCTCGTGAAAGACTTCGCCGCCCTCAACCTCAATAAGTGTGCTGATTTCATCGCCAAACTCAATGAGGATTGATCATGAATAAAGCCGCCGAAGAGAGCCGAGAAAAGCAAAAGCGGCGTCTCGCCGCTCTATTGTCTCCGATGGCGGATTTTTTAAGTACGCACGCTTCGATGAACAGTATGGAATTCGATTACTATACGGTTCAAGACATGACCTTATTTACGGTCGAGCCTTCTTTTGATTTCGATTCGACTGAAGCCATTTGCGATCGCCTCCTTTTAGCTCTTCCTGCCATCAAGCGCATCTTTTCTAAACCGATCATTAATTTGATTGATAACGATGATGTTTTGCCGGTCGAAACGGTCCACATCATCAACCAGTCGACGATGCTTCATCTCGCCAATCATAGCGAGAATGTTGCCAATTTGACGAACAAGGGGGTTAAACCCCGCAAACTTTTGACCCGGGTCTATGAGGATGATTATTCGATTTATGAGAACGTGGTCTTTTGCAATTTCATCGATGAAACCTTGAAGTATGTCCGTGAACGAATCGCCGCCCTCAAGGATTTGGTTTACGCTAACGAAGTTTTGGATTTTAACCTTTTGGAACGGGCTAACCATTTGAATTATTTCTTGTCGATTGGCAAACTCCACACGGGCTACATCCGTGATTTCGAACAATACGCGGGGCGGGCAAAAATTCTTTATGCTCATCTTCAGACGATCGCCAACACGATTCAGCCGCGCTTGGTGAAACCCATCTACGAGAAGAATAAAATCCGTAACCGGAAGCTGGAACTAAAAAAGACCAACATCTTTTTGATGCAAAAGGATTACCATCAGGTTTACGTTTTGTATAAACGCCTCTTGGCGAAGAAAGCCGAGACCCCGAAAGTGGAAGCACCTGTGGATAGCCTCCTCCTCGCTAACGATTATTTCCTTTTTGTTGAAACGATAGCGCTTTTCGGCATTTTGAATTTTAATTTTTCTTGCGATCCTTCGGCCCGTTTTTCGATGGAAGAGTTGCAGCTTTCTTGCGCCTACAAAAAATGGAGTCTCACCCTCAAAAGCATCGGCAAAACCGCATTGCTTTTGGAAGTAAACAAGAACCATTCCTATCGTCTTCTTCTCGTTCCGAGCCTCGAAGGGACTCCAGAAGTGACTGACGAAATGAAAGAAGGGGCCGATGAGGTGGTCTACCTCACGCCTTTTGAAGAAGACGCCTTGGCTTCAAATAAGGTTTATATCAGCGTTGAGAACATCGAATCGTTCCGTCGAATTCAACAGCTGGTCTTAAAAGCGATGGTTTATGCTGATGAGACCCATGATGACTGCCCTTTTTGCCATGGGAAACTTATCTATCACCCCAAAAGCGGCATCTACGAATGCGACAGTTGCCACTTGGCAATCGCTTCTGAGGTTTGCCCGGAAACGAAAAAGAGCTATTGGACGACGGGTATCGCTTCCAAAAAGAAGAACTCGGTTAATCCAGCGGACTACAAATTGGATGAGCGCTGGCTTTATGAACGAAAGGTTGAAGGTCTTCTTTATTTCCGAAATATTACAAAAATCACTGACGAATCCCTCTTCGTCTGTCCTTATTGCGGCAAAAGTCACGCCGATTAACGGCGCAAGAATTTCGAGCGGAGATAATCTGCGACAACTGGAGCGATCGAAAGGATTTCCGAACGTTCCTG
This sequence comes from Bacillota bacterium, assembly GCA_036822315.1. Taxonomy (GTDB): domain Bacteria; phylum Bacillota_I; class Bacilli_A; order RFN20; family CAG-826; genus UBA4951. The sequence continues at coordinate 6,522 of DAISHV010000074.1, forward strand.
ATTCGATTCTATGGTGTTCGAAATATAAGTCTTTTTGATGCCAGATTCTTTAATGAGTTCACTCGCCCGTCCGGAGAAAATGCCGTGGGTAGCGGCAACCCAGACTTCTTTAGCCCCGTTGGCCAAAAGGAATTTAGCGACTTCACTTAGCGTCCCTGCCGTATCAATGATGTCATCGATAATTAAGCAAAGTTTGCCTTGGAAATCGCCATCGACTTTCTCGATGACGGCTTTATTAGGTTGTGGCCGGTTTTTAATGGCGTAAGCGAAGCAAGAACCTTCGAAATTGCTTGCGAAATTTTGGGCGCGAGACAAACCGCCGTGATCGGGCGAAACGATGCAAACAGAACTGCTTGGAATTCGCGCTTCATCAAGATCATGAAGGAAGCGCTGAGCAAAAATCGGAGCAGCGGTCAGATTGACGTGTGCTTCGGGGAATTGGGCAAAAAGCTTCATCGAATGGAAATCGACGACCACAATTTCATCAATGCCAGCAGTCGCTAGAATTTTAGCGACGAGAAGCCCGCTGATTGGATCGCCCGGATCGATGATGCGGTCCTGACGAGCATAACCAAAATAAGGGATGACGGCAGTGATACTCTTAGCGTTGGCGTTTTTGAGGGCGTCAACAAAAACCAAGAGATCCATGAGACGTGCGCTCACGGGGTTGTAGGTTGAATGAATGATGATGCAATCGCGATCAGTCACCGGGCAAAGAGGCTTAGCAAAGGTCTCGCCATCAGCGAAGTGCGTCACTTTATTCGGCGACAAAGGTAGGTTAAGTAAGAGGGAAACCTCACGAGCCACGTTGGGATTGGCCCCGAGCGTAAAAAGGAGAGGTTCCTGATGTTGACTTAGCATTGTTTTCTCCACTAAGTAAGTATAAGTATGTCCTAGGTCTTTTTCCATTCGAAGCGCTTTCTTTTCGCCCTTTTTTAATCCAGGTTGTCCTTCTTGCGTATCTCCCTCTATAATTAAAAGTTATCTTGGAGGCCGCATCATGAAAGAAATGGTCATGTCCGAAGAGGAGATTATCTCTTCTTGTCGAGATCTCGGCAATAAGTTAACCATCCGTCTACAGAACGAGGAGAAACTCCCCTTATTCGTTGTCGTGATGAAAGGCGCGATGAATTTCGCGGTCGATTTGATGAAATACGTTGAGGTTCCTTTGTTGGAGGATTACGTTCAAATCCAAAGCTATAGCGGTACCCATTCTACGGGCAAGATAACCTTGCTTCATGACCTTTCGACTCCGATTGATGGTCGTAGCGTCGTCGTTATTGAAGACGTGGTGGACACGGGCCTTACGATGTCTTTTTTAACGAAGCACCTTCAGGAAATCGGGAAACCGAAGCAAATTATCCTTTGCGCGCTTTTCGACAAAAAAATCGCCCGTCAAGTCGAGGTTAAAGTCGATTATGCCGGGCGAGTGTTAACAGAGAACAAATTCTTATTGGGATATGGTCTTGATTACAAGGGACTTAAACGCAATATCCCTTACGTCTACATTCCAACCACCGAAGAGGTGGCTGAGATGGATCAGCTTTTAGCGAAGAGGAATTAGTTATTTGACGGTGCCGTCGACGGTGCCGAAGATTCGATCGCCTGCATCCCCGAGACCCGGGCAGATGTAGGC
>DAISHV010000075.1:0-8069 GCA_036822315.1 Bacillota bacterium
GTTGATCGGAGGGGTGCCAAGGAAGTTGGCGACGAATTTATTGCAAGGATCGTTATAAACCTCTTGCGGAACGCCACGCTGCTGCTCAACGCCAAGTTTCATGACGACGATTTCATCCGAAATCGACATCGCTTCTTCTTGGTCGTGGGTAACGAAGACGGTCGTGACGCCAGTCGATTGTTGAATCCGGCGAATTTCTTCACGGGTTTGCAAACGGAGGCGGGCATCAAGGTTGCTTAAAGGCTCGTCGAGAAGAAGAACCCGAGGTTTCTTCACCAAAGCACGGGCGATGGCGACACGCTGCTGCTGACCACCAGAGAGCTGGGAAGGCTTCCGTTCAAGGAACGGCTCAATCTGAACGATTTTTGCAGTTTCCCGAACGATTTTATCGATCTCATCTTTGGTGAGCCGACGTTTCTTCATGACGGGTTTCCCTTCGCTATCAAGATCGGGGAGCACCGCTTTTTTGAGTTCGACGTTTAATTCATCTTTAATCTTCGCTTTTTCTTCTTTGGTTTCAGCCGCCGCGATCTTATTCGCATACGTAGCTTTCAAAGCGTCTTGCTTCTCGCGATCAGGAATCGTGCCCGCTTCTTCAATCCGGAGATTGGTCAAAGGGAAGGCCACGTTCTTATAGACCGTCATATGCGGATAAAGAGCGTAGTTTTGGAAAACAAGGCCAATGCCCCGTTTTTCCGGTTCCAAATCGGTGACATCTTCATCGCCGAACCAGATTTCACCTGAAGTCGGTTCCAATAAGCCAGCGATCATGTAAAGGGTCGTGGATTTGCCACAGCCTGACGGGCCTAATAAACCGATGAGTTTGCCATCGGGAATGACCACATCCAAATTATCGACTGCCCGAGTGTCAGGAATACCCTTCTTAGGGTTACCAGGGAAGATTTTCGTCAGATTTTTGAGCCTTATCTCCATATAATTGGGGCCACTCCTTACCTTTATATTTCTTAAACAAGAATATTATAGGCGCGCACGTGAATCACAGCAAGGTTTTAATCGAGCCTTCTAGTACACTATTTTTCGTCGGAAAAAGCAAGTATTTTTTATCATTCTTTCTTCCCAGGATAGAGAAGATCGGTCCGGGCTTCGGTTAAGCTTGCCTTGGCCAATAAGGCATCGCGTTCTTGGACGGATAAATAGACACTTTGCTCGGAAGAATCCACCATGTACGTCCCTGACATATAATCATGAAAGTTTTGTCCATCCTTACGAAAGGCAAACATTGAAAAGGACACAATAAGCGGAACTCCGAATGTCACCATCGACAGCAAAAGCTCAACGAAAAACATCCAAAGAAACCGGACAAGAAAGACTTTGAATTTGGGCGAAAGGGCATTGGAGGTCAAAAGCGAGAGATTGAAGATTTTCATGCCGAGGGTCTGCCAGCCGCGCCGGAAGAAGATCAACGGAAGCAAAAACTCGAAAACAATGAACGAAAGCGAAAGCGAAACCGGGATGATGATAAAGTTAATGCCCAACGACAAAGTCTTTGAGGCGCCGACATAGGCATCGACGTTATTGAAATAGGTGATCGCCCGATTGACCGCATCGACATAGAAAGCGTGCATTTTTTCATCCGAATAACTGGGATTTGCAACGATTTCGCTATTTTCATTTTGAATGAAATAGGCTAAGTCATCGCTCGCGCCAATCCGGCTATCGCCGATTTTATCTTTTTGATAGAGGCTCAGACCATTCCCTTCAGGGAAGAATTCACTCAAGGTGTAGTAATTTTTCAAAGCCGCTTCTTCTTTTTGATTTTGCTCGGCATAGGTATTCCCCGAATAATAGGTCGTGATCATCACAAGGTTATCTTCCGTCTCTTTATAAACATAAAGCCCGGAATCGGTTGAAATGTTCACGTAGGTTTGAAAGGCGCTCCGATAAGAAGAAGAATTCTCAAGGATAGCCCGCGAAGCGGCGAAGAGACCTAGGCTCACTAGCGCCATGAGAATGGCATCGAAGAAGAAAGCGAAGATCCGTTTGCCAAAAGGGGCTTTGTAATATTCCAAAGTCGTCGGGGTTTTGCCAGGGATTTCACTCTTCAAGGTTTCGCTCATCGCTTTGCTCCCTTAATTTTTCTAATCGGTGACGTTCAACATCGATCAAGGCATAGTCCGAAGTATAAACAAAACTCATCGAAGCAAAATCGTGGAAGCTCTGATGGTTTTTGCGGAAGATGAGAAAGAGCATCGACGCTAAGCTCACCAAGACGCCGGCGATGAATAAGGCCGTCATCGTGACTTGCCAATTGCCCCAGCTGAACAAAGGAAGCGAGAACGTATCGAAACCCAAATTGAGAACACCCATGAAGGCGATCGAAAAGGAATATTCAAGAATCTCAACCGCCCCACGGGAAAGAAGCTGCCAAACACGGAGGCGGCTCCCATCCGGATTTTTCACTTCAAGTTTGAGGATTTTCTTCCCCACTGTCATACCCTTCAAGCCGATGAAAGGAATCAAGAGGAAAAAGATCACGGCGCTCACAAGATACGAAACAAAAGAAGCACCGACAAACGCGTTGACGCGGGCGTGGAAAACCGCAGCGTAGGAAAGGAGCAAAGAATAAAAGGGCTCACTGGAGACAAATTCATTGCGGGCGGCACTATAAGCCGAGCTAAAGAAAGCCTTAAGTTTTTGATAAAGCGCCACCGATTCGGCAGTCTGTTCCGAGCCATAGTAAGGCAATAAAGTGGCTTTCGCCTCAGCGGAAAGAACGCCTAGGCTATTCTGGGGATCGCCTGCACTCGTATCGAAAGCGAAATAAAGCGAAGTGTTGGTTCCGCTCACGCTTGAAGGGAGACCTAAGATTTTTTCGTTATACTCTCGGGTCGAATAAAGACCGCTTTTGCGATAAAGCGTATAGTAATCAAAAAGAAAATCGCTCGAGACACCTTGTTGATCAACACTGTTGCCTTGGGCGTAATTCTTAATCCAGAAGTATTGAAGATCATCCTCCGAATAGGTGACGCCATTCGTGTTTTGACTCACGAGATAAGACGCGGTCTCTTCTTGAAGCATCGCTTTTGACGTCGTCAGCATCTCTTGATTAAGCGCATCATAGCCAAAAGCTGGCAAAAAAGCGACGCTATAGAGAACGATTCCCAAAATGAGAGTAAGAAAAATGTCGGCTAATTCCGCCAAGATCCGGGTCGAGGTTTTGCCAGGAAGAAGAATCGGCTTATCGTCTTCCCCGGCTGAAGGGCTCCCAGAGGGCAAAAGCGCGTCATCGCTCATCCCACTCGCCATCAATTCCCTTTCTTCGGTGTCTCGTCCGTAAAGCCTTCTTCGTTGGGCTTGTTTTCAGGAGTTGGCGTGACGTTAGCGTCTTTCGTTTCTTTTTCTTCTTCGCTAACTTCACCTTCATCGGTTGGGGTGCCACCTTCGAGTTTGGCTAAATCCGCCATTGCTTGTTCATCGACCACCACTTCTTCATCCGGGCTCTCATCTTTCGTCAAATTCACCTGCGGTTGATTCGAAGGGGTTTTTGCAGAGATTTCGCTATCCTTCTTTTGTTCATACTCATCGAAGTTCGTCATCGAATGAGCCTCGTCCCGCGCCTTGTTGAGGGTTGAAAGATCGAGGATGGAATCTTCTTGGGCAATCCGAAGTTCTTCGGCGCTGGGGGTGTTTTTCTTCAGCTCGGGGAATTGCTCCGGATGCGTTTTAGCGTATTCCGCCATCGCTTCTTCATTATCGAAAACGAGGCTTTCTTTCTTTGAGATAACCATGGTCTTCGCCAAGCGGTCATGGAGCGACTGATGGGTCTTGCTCATCACAAGGACCATATAATCGACGGCAGCCAATAAGAAATAAAGCAAGATGCCGATCGTTGACCAGGGAAGCAAGATGAATAAGCCTAAAAGGGCGACAAAAAGCTGATGGATAATCTTTTCTTTGAAGCCAACCCGGAAACCATCGATCTTCACGACTGAGAGACCAAAAGCCAGTTTGCCGATCGTTTGTCCATCTTTTAGACAAAGCGGAAGGATCAAGAAGAAAATCAGTTGAAGCGGAGCATAGACCACAGCGGCACAAAGCCAAATATCGTAGTTTTGTTGCGAAAGGCGCTCGCTGTAGTAGGTTTGAAGCGAAGTCGTTGATTGTCCGGTCAAATCATAAACCGCCGTTGCATAGAGCCCGGTGGGCGAATTCGACGAAGTGTCATAGAAATAGGCTTTCAAGGTGGTCAAACTGCTCGAGGCGCCAGCATCCACTTTGCCTTGGAAAAGTTTCTGAAGGACAGGCATTTTATGAATATCCACTGCCGTTCCCGCATCGTTTAGGGCATATTTGAAATAGGGACTCTCGCCAGCCAAGGCGGCATCGTCTTTGTCGCTATCGCCTGTCAAAACGACTTGGCTCGGAGAGGGTAAACCCATAAGCGAATCGAAATAGGTGTAATAATCCTCGGCGGTGAAAGTCGTGTTGAACGTCGTGTTCTTTAAGGGAACCGCCCGACCTTTGGTGGTGCTATCTTCGTAAATGAATTGGGTGTAATAGTACCAAACCCGTTTGTAATACTCTTGATAGCCTGCTTCGGTTTGACCGGTCTCGATGCTGGAGGCATCTTTGGTATCAGCAAAAGAATAAACGCCAACCCCAAGAATCTTGGTGGAATCGGAAGAGGAATAAGAAGCCTTCAAAAGAGTCGAATCAAGGGCGAAAGAATACATTTCGTCCGTGCTTTTGTTGCCGCCTAAGGCTTTAAAAAGAACGTTCGACGTGACGAAATTGTAGAGCAAAATCGTTGGAAGAATGACGAGGAGAGCATCGACGACATAAGCGAAGAAACGTTTGAGGAATCCCGCCTCTTTGACATGAGTGTTCATAGACTAAGTCTACTCACTTCTAACCTGTCTTACCATAGGTAAAATTCCTCAGGAATCGTCACGAAGAAAAAAAGGAATATCGCCGAGTCATTTTCAGGGCTAAAGAAGCGTTTTTTGCACCAAAATGCAAAAAAATACTTACAATAACCTCGCCAAAACCCCACCAAAATAAAAATTTTTCGAATTACGTCTCTCTTTTGGCACTTTTATAGCACTTCATCTAGGCATAATAGTGGCATCAAGGGGTGGAACGGTTGACGAACAATCTCGCCAAAACCGCTCTCCTCCTCAAATTCATTAAGGGCAAATCGCCAAAACCCCTTAATGTCATTCTCGGGAGGGTAACAGAATGAAAAATAAGAAAAACGGCAAGACGCAGATGGTGCTCTGGATTTACGAGAAGCTTCTTTCGGAACGGAAGATTTCCAAAGAAGAGGTCCTGAGTCATCAAAAGATTTCCCCCATCACCTTCAAGCGCTACATCTACGACATCAAGGACTATCTCGCCATCAACGCTTCGGACTATGCCTTGGTTTACACCCGGCGTTACAAAGTCTATAAGTTAATCCGCCGCGAAGGGATTGGAACGATGAAACAGTTGAACGAAGACGCCGCTAATCCCGTTGGCGAGCCGAAGCTCGCGTATCATTAAAAGAAAAGAACCAGGGCCGAGCGGCCCTGGTTCTTTTTGCTTAATCATCAACTACTCTTTCTTATTCTCGCCATTAGGATCTTCACCGGCGAGATGAGCAAGGATCTTTTTGAGTTGTTCAGGGTTGGCAGCATCTTGCGGATGAGTCAAAGCGCGCGAACCAATCATCAACTGGTTGTACGGATAGTCGATGCCCGAATTGAGGAAGAGGAGGCAATAAGCCCGATTCAAATCCCGCTCCGTCTGGAAACGGTCTTCTTCTTTGCAATGGCAAATCATCTTCAACTCGATATAGCCATCTTGTAAGCCCGAAACACCAATATATTTCGGCGTATCAAGAGCATGAGGGCACTGCTTTTTGATGTCTTCGGCATTGGCTTTAAGAAGCTCTTCGACTTTGATGAGATCCTCATCGTAATCGATGTACATGAGACAAGCGGCAACCGAAGGATGGTCGGAAAGATTGACGACCGTCGAAATCTGAGAGTTATTGATGATTTTGACGTTACCCGCCGGATCGATGATTTTCGTCGTGGTCAAGCCAATTTCTTGGATCGTGCCGCGGAAATCATCCACCACCACGATATCGCCAACCTTATATTCGTCTTCGAAGACGATGTTAAGCCCGGCGATGATATCGCTGATGAGCGATTGAGCGCCAAGGCCGATAATGAGGGCGATGATGCCCGCCGAGACCAGAAGCGCGCCGGTATCGACACCCCAGATCGCCACCCAGATGAGAATCAAAGTGATGGCTAAGGCGTATTTAATGAAGGAAGCGATGAGCTTGAGGACCGTCGCCATCTTCTTCGAGGTGGAGAAAGCGTGGGAGAGAAGGAAACGCACCACCATCGAGATACCCATTAAGAGGCAGAAGTAATAGAACATTCCCGCTAAACGCGGCCAAATGTCATCCCAGCCACCAACAAGCGCTTTGTTGAGTACGAGGGCGCGGGTGAGTCCAGCTTCGGGGAAGAGGACATTACCGGCGGAAAAGAGGACGACATAGACCAGGGCAGCAAGCCAAAACACGAGGGCCAGGACGAAATTGATCCGCCCTAACTTGTCTTTCTTTTGCCACCATTCTTTGAGATTTTTCATAAAAATCCCTCCTTAATAATAAAGCGCCTTTTCAACGAATTTCTGCTGGCTCTTCAGAGCAGAATCCCCTTCCTTGGCATAGGAGGAAATCCCCCAGATGCTCAAACGAAGGAAATTACCTTTGGTAAAACTGGCCAGCGAAATACTCTGGCCATCCGTCAGAGAACCCGTTAGGGCCTCTTTGGCGCTCACGCTCGCGCCATTACTATCGTAACCGCTCACGCGGATCTCGAAGCTTGTAGCCTCTAAGAACCCGCACGGATCGGTGATGCTGAGCTGATAAAGCGCTTGGTTATTGGTGTAATCCGCCGTATCGCTTAGGAAACTAACCACGGGTTTAACCCCGGCGTAATAAGCACTCTTTTCCTCGAATTTTTCCCGGGAGGAATCGGCTTGCTTTTTTGCATAAAGAGCATAGGTCAAACTCTGTCCGCCCTTAAAGGAAGCCAGCGAGACGCTTCCTTTTAAGCTCGAATCAAGAGGGGAAGTCACGCTCTTGGCACTACCGCTCGTCAAATCGAGGCCATCGATTTGTAACTCATAGCTCGAAGAGACAAGCATAGAGGAAGGATCTTCGAGTTTAACTTCATAGGTTAGAGTTTGTTTTTCGCTATCGATCGCACTGCTCACAAAAGAGAGACCAGCCTGACGAGAAGCACTAGTGGTAAAACTCGTGCTTTTTAAGGTCGTGAACGTGTTCTCGGTGAGGGGCGAAAGAACGCTAATCGCGTAGGAAGTCTGGGGCGAAAGCTCCGCAAAACTCCCTTGGATTGTCTTGCTATAACTTTTACTGACACTGCTTGTAGCGCTCGATAAGGCCGTAGAAGAAACCGAATAGGAGGAAGAAACATCTTCCGCTTCAAGCGAATACTCGGTCTTTTTTTCATCGAATGCGCTGGTGATACGCACCACCAGTTTACCCGCGCTCGCATAAGCGCACTCAAAGGAATAGGAAACGCTACTGGAAGTCGGCACCGTTTCAAGATTCTCGATGGTTGGTAAGGCACTAAGAATCGGCTTACCGATCAAAATGCCGATCGTCGCTGCCGTCACTCCGATAACGCCAGTAGAAATAACGCCAGCGCTCACCGGAAACGAAGCAGTCGTTGAAGTCGTTTCTTCTGGGCTTTGACTCTTATTGGATGCTTCGTAATCCCGAGCGGAAAGCGAAGAATGAAAATCATTGACCTCGGACGAGGAAAAACTTTCTTGGTTCTGACTTTCTTCGCTCATGCGCCCATCCCTTCTAATTGGCTCGTCAAACTTGTCTTCGCGGTATCAAAAGCACTATCCACCGCTGTCTTACTCGTCGCCAAATCACTGGAAAGCGTTGTCATCACGGTATGGAAAAGCGTGGCGAAAGAAGTCCACAGGCTTTCGACTTGGCTTTCGGAGAGAAGGCTGGTTTTCGCTAAAATCGAGTCATTGAAGAAATCCACGAGGGATTTGCCAGCGCTTTCGCGGTA
>DAISHV010000076.1:0-7897 GCA_036822315.1 Bacillota bacterium
AAAGATGCCCTTTATGGCACCTATTTAGGGGAATATGCCGATTATGGTTCCACCGGATCAATCAACGTCGGAACTCAAGGTATGTTTGACTTTACGATGGATGACAGCGCCATCACTTTGGGCAATTGTGACAGCGTCTCCCCCGATGCGACTGTCGCCTGGTTCTATTTCACTCTCGATGATCTTGTCACCAGTGCAAAAACTTGGACGGCAGGCAACGGAGAAAACGTCTTTACCAGTGCCGACACTGCCGTCGGTTCCGCCATCGCATGCCTCGGCGGCTATAAAGACTATGCCCTTTCAGACAAAGCCACATTTACGACCCAGCTCACCATCGGTGATGGCGAAGATTCTGCCATCCTTAAAACGACGATGACTTACAGCAAGAAAACCTATGATATCGAAGCTGAAGTTTCCGAGATTGGCAAGACTGAAAATCCTGTCGTGAGCGCTTTCTTGGCCGCGCCACCCACCCTAACGGCAGCAACCGCTTGGAGCGATGAACTTCAAAGTTCTATGACCTCTCTTATTAACGAGGTGATTCCTCTTCCAAATGGCACGTCGTACGCCACCTACGAATCGTTCGGCACCGATGAAAACGATGTCGTGACCGATATCACCTATGAAGATTTGGGCTCGGGAGATATCCTCGAAGCCTACCAAGCACAGCTTATCGCCGATGGTTGGACTTTATCGAGTGAACGAACCGACGAAGCCGGCGACATGGAAAACTATGGATATGTAATGTATATGTATGAGAAAGTGAAGACGGAAGCTACCGCTAAAGAGGGCAAAACCGTCTACACTCTTCAAGTCAGTTACGAGCCGGTCGATGCCTTCACTAATGCAAGTTCAAAAGAGGTCTATCCGAAAGGCGTTTTCCAAATCATTGCCTCTGTCTATCAATATCCGGTAGTGATCAAGACCGATGTCGCGGGTCTCAATACTTACTACGCCAGTTTCACGAAAGCGGATGGCACCGCAGCGATTCCGACGATCACCTTCGCTAGTGCTGTGACGGGTGTCACCATTACAGACTACACCTTGACCGCCTCCGCGATTTATGGCATTGATTTCGTGAACTACTCGGATGCTGTAGTTGCGATTGCATCAAAAGAAGACGCTCTCACCGACATCGGGACAATCGGCGCGAGCTTCGTCAGTGCTGGTTATATGGATTACGGCACCACAATCGCCGACGATGGCTATCTCGAATATGCCTTGGCAGATGATGCTTATCCGAACCTCAGCATGAATGTCTCCCTTTCTCCCAACTACGCTGAGGATGGGACCTACGCGGGAACTATCACCATCGAAGTCATGGCAGGCTAAATTCTTCAAGAGCGTCGGTCAAAAGGCTGGCGCTCTTTTTTATGGGATTCGTTTTCTTTCGTTGTTAATTTTTCGCCGTGGATTCAAAAGGTCAAAAGCGAAATTCATCTCTTCGAAAAGTTCTCCAAATTTGGAACCGAGGGGTTCGTGCGTTTCGTGATCTGTCCCTTTGGAATGACGCTCTTGTCAAATAAAAAACTCAAGTCTTTCGGCCTGAGTTTTCATAAGGATTTTACTTCTCGTCTTTCATCGTTGGGAAGAGCAAGACTTCGCGAATGTTGTCTTCTTCGGTGAGGAACATGGTGAGGCGATCGATGCCAACACCGATACCTCCGGCTGGCGGCATGCCATAGCTGAGGGCATCCAGGAAGGAAGCATCCATATCGTTGGCTTCGTCATCGCCCCGTTTCCGGGCAGCGAGTTCCGCTTCGAAGCGCTCCTTCTGATCGAAGGGGTTATTAAGTTCGCTATAGGCGTTGCCGAATTCCGTGCCGCAGATGAAGAGTTCGAAACGATCAACAAAGCGGGGATCTGCAGTCTTTTTGGTTAACGGAGAGACTTCGATCGGATAGGTGTGAATGAAAGTCGGCTGGATTAAAGTCTCTTCGACAAGTTCATCGAAGAAGGCTTGTTGAATGTAGCCAACGCTGTTCCACGACGGTTGAAGCGGAACATTGAATTTCTTCGCTAAAGCCACCGCTTCTTCATAGGTCATGTGCTGCTTGAAATCCACGCCGCATTTTTCTTTAATCGCTTCGGCTTGATCGACCCAAGCAAACGGCTTGGAAACATCGACATCGTGGCCGTTGAACTTAAAGACGTCTTTCCCCACGACGTTCTTTGCCAATTCATGGAAGAGTCCTTCAAGCCAATTGCGCATATCGCTTAAATCGCCATAAGCCTGATAAAGTTCGATCGTGGTGAATTCGGGGTTATGTTTCGCATCGATGCCTTCGTTACGGAAAATACGACCGATTTCATAAACTCGGTCGATTCCACCAACCATGCACTTCTTGAGGTTAAGTTCGGTTGCGATACGAAGGTAGAAATCCTTATCAAGGGCATTGAAATGCGTAATGAACGGCTTAGCAGCCGCTCCGCCGATGATTGGGCTGAAAATCGAAGTTTCGACTTCCACGAAGCCTTTTTCATCGCAATATTTCTGAATACCACGGACAATCCGCGGACGCATTAAGGCGACCCGACGAGAATCATCATTGACCATTAAATCGAGATAACGTTTCCGATAACGATCTTCCGCATCCGTGAGACCATGGAATTTTTCAGGAAGCGGTTTTAAGCACTTGGTGATGTGGGTGTATTTATTAACGCGAATCGTTAATTCACCCGTGCGGGTAAGCATCAAGGTTCCAGCTAAGCCAACGATGTCGCCAAGGTCAGCGAGCTTAAAAACGCTATAGTCATGTTCGCCAATGACGTTGATGCCTATCCAAGCTTGAATCGTTCCATATTCATCTTTGAGATTAACGAAAGAGGCTTTGCCCATGCGGCGAATTGCAACCAAACGACCGGCAACATTTACTTCCGGATTTTGAGCGGTTAATTCTTCGGCAGTTAATTTGCCATATTTATCCCGCAGATCGCAAATCCGATCTTTCCAATCGTAACGGGCACCAAAAGGATCGACACCAAGTTCAACGTATTTCGGCAATTTGGCTTGGCGAGCTTCTTCCTGGTCATTTAATGACGGTTGTTGAGCCTGCTCGGGGGCGGGCTTCTTTTCTTCTTTTTCGTCCATGTTTCTACCTCACTTATTCGTGTGCGTTGATAGTCTAGACCTTAATCGGGTAAAAAACGAGATAGAGAAGGCTTAATGCCTTCCCGTCACTTCTTTGTAGGCACCGACAATCCCATCGAGGATCTCGGTATGACCGAAGTCTTTCGGATAAACCAAGTTCACTTCGCGAATCATGGCCAAGCCTTCAATCGGCAAGAGAACGAGTTTATGATTTTTCTCTTCATCCAAACAAGCCGACTTGGCCAAAACCGAAACGCCGATGTTTTTCACCAGAAGTTCCTTGATGGTTGCGATGTTATCGACTTCGAGAATCAAGTTGAGGTCATCAAGGCTAAGGCCTTGGCTATGCAAAGAGGCTTCGAAGAGCTGCCGCGTGCCCGAATTAGCACTTCGGATAATCATCTTTTCGGTTTCAAGTTCCTTGATGGTGACCATGCTCTTTTGCGAAAGCGGATTGCCTAAACCTACCGCCAAAACCAAGGAATCCGTATCCAAAAGAAGCGAGGAATAGCGTTTATCGATGTTGCGACCCTCAACAACGATCAAATCCACCTCATAATCTTCGAGCTTTTCATAAAGGTTTGTTATGCTATCAGAAATAATCGTTATGCGTAAACCTTTTGTTTTATAGGCGAAATTAGCAAGCGCTTCACCCACGGTTGAGCTCTCGGCGGTATGGGTAATTCCAACAACTAAAGAGAACATATTTTTCTTGGAATCGGCAATCCGTTGCTCCACGGTTTGATACAAAGACTTCATCCGTTTGGCATAACGAATGGCAATCACGCCTTCCGGCGTTGGTTTTAGACCATTTTCAGTCTTATTAAAAATCTTAATTCCCAATTCTTCTTCGAGCGCTTTAATGTGCTGAGAAACCGCCGGCTGAGTTAAGGAAAGCGATTGGGCGGCTTTGGTATAGGATCCCAACTCGCTCACCGCAATCAAAGTTTCCAGTTTGTTATCAATCATGAAAAGCTCCTTTATAAGTTTTGCTTATGGAATCCATATTTTCAATAATAACATCTTATGTTTTATACAGCCACAATAGGTTAACGCTCCGAGTGATGAAGCGGTTTTGAAAAGGAGGTCCCTTGCCATGTTTTCTTTTGCCCATTTGAATCTTCCGATTTTGGTAGGGACAAATTGGAATTTATATTCGCTCTATTCTCATTACGGCGAGGTCCCGACGATTCTCATCGGTTTAGCCATCATTCTTTTCGTGGGCTTTTTGGTAACTCGATTAACCAAACTCTTAAAACTTCCAAACGTTACTGCCTATATCACCGCTGGCATCTTGCTTGGACCTTGGGTTTTGGGCGCGGTTGACCCCGTGATTATTAGCCATATGTCGTTCCTTTCGGATGTCGCTTTATCTTTCATTGCCTTTGGCGTTGGACGTTATTTCTCGTTAGCGACGATAAAGGCTACAGGCAAAAAAGTCTTCCTTATTACCATTTTGGAGTCGGTTTTAGCGGGGATTTTAGTGACTCTCGTCATTGGATTTGCCTTCCCTGATAAAGGATGGAGCTTCGCCCTCCTCCTTGGCGCTATTGCTACCGCCACCGCTCCAGCTTCGACCATGATGACGATCCGGCAATACCAAGCTAAAGGTGAATTTGTGAACATCTTGTTGGAGGTCGTCTCACTCGACGACGCCGTTTGTCTCATTTGCTATACCTTAGCCATTACCGTCATTAACTCGACTCAAGGCGGCAATAGCACAACGATGGATATCGTCATGCCGATCGTCTGGAATGTGGTGTTCATCGCTGTTGGCTTACTCTTCGGTTATGTCCACTCCAAGCTTATGTCCCCAAAGCGAAGCACGGACAATCGTCTAATTCTCACTTTGGCGATGCTTCTAACGATCGATGGTGCGTGCGCCATCGTCGGAATATCCCCATTAATGGCCTGCATGGTATTTGGAGCGACCTATATCAACCTCAAGAAAGATCAGGTTCTTTATACCCAGATGGATGCTTTCGCCCCTCCGATCATGTGCATTTTCTTTGTGATGTCAGGAATGAACATGGACTTTGGAGAATTCGCAATAGTTGGCGCAATTGGAATCGTTTATTTCTTCGTTCGAATTCTCGGAAAATACGCCGGCGCCTGGCTCGGCTGTCGGGTCTATCGTGAGGAAAAGAAAGTCCGTAATAACTTAGGTTTAGCTTTAATTCCTCAAGCGGGCGTTGCCATTGGCTTGGCCGTATTAGGTCAGCGAATGCTACCCGTGGAAATCGGCAATGAGTTTTACGCCATCATTCTCTGTTCTTCGGTCTTGTACGAAATGATTGGGCCAGGTCTAGCCAAGTTGGCTCTAGTCAAATCAGGGGCGATTTGCATGGAATCTTTAAAAAATCCACAGCAAAACCCATCTGAAGAACCTAAAGAAGTCATTCCCGAGCATGTACAAGGGGAGGATTTGCCTCCCTTAAGCGAAGCTCCGTCGTGTGGAGGTAAAAAGCAATGAACATGAAAAATACGGTAACCATTCCGTTTCAACAGTATTACTTCTTTGCTTCGGATTGCGGAAAGATCCAAGGCAAGAATGAGATGCCAATCGCTGATATCCTTGCCAATACCTTGGTTTATATGGCGAAGAACCATCCCACAGTTTTGCATGACACCTCCTTCTTTGAACGAGAACGACTCCGGACCAACAACAAGAATTGCGTTCCAATGGTCATCGGCGAAGAAGCGGTGACCGAACTAAAAAAAGAAACCAAGGCCAGCGACAGCAAGATTTCTCTTGTGGCGCGAGCCTTGATTCGTGAATATTCCGCCTTAGATAGCGCAAGACGGGAAGAACTATTGTCGAAACTTTAATTCTCGGCAATCGCATTGCCGGTATAAAGCTGATAGTACTTGCCCTTCTTAGCCATCAATTCATCGTGCGAACCGCGTTCGATAATGCGCCCTTGGTCAATGACCATGATGACATCGGCATTCTTAATCGTCGAAAGACGGTGAGCAATGACGAAGACCGTTCGGCCTTTCATAATGGCATCCATGCCTTCCTGGACGAGCTTTTCAGTGCGGCTATCAATCGAAGAAGTAGCCTCATCGAGAATCATGACAGGAGGGTTAGCGATCGCCGCTCGAGCGATCGAGAGCAATTGGCGTTGTCCTTGGGACAAGTTCAATCCCGCTTTAGTCAAAACGGTATCATAGCCTTGCGGAAGCTGAGCAATAAAGCTGTCGGCGTTGGCTAACTTAGCAGCGGCAACAACTTCTTCATCGGTCGCATCGAGTTTGCCATAACGGATGTTCTCTTTAACCGTGTCGGTGAAGAGTTCAGTATCTTGAAGAACCATGCCCAAGGATCTCCGCAAATCCGCCTTCTTTATCTTGTTGATGTTGATGTCGTCATAACGGATTTTGCCATCGGCAATGTCGTAAAAGCGGTTAATAAGATTCGTAATCGTCGTCTTCCCGGCGCCAGTCGGCCCAACAAAGGCGACCTTTTGTCCTGGTTTGGCATAAAGACTGATGTCGTGAAGAACGACTTTGTCTTTGACGTAGGCGAAATCGACATCATAGAAATCAATCTTGCCTTTGAGCCAAACATAGGTGGTGGGAGTCCCGTCTTTATGCGGATGTTTCCACGCCCATTTATTGGTGATTTCTTTCGTTTCGACCGGCTCACCATTCGGCCCTTCTTTGGCATTGCAAAGTTCAACATAGCCATCGTCGACTTCGGAAGGCGTGTCAATCAAGGCGAAAATACGGGTAGCACCAGCCAAAGCCATCGCAATCGAGTTCACCTGCTGGGCCACTTGGCCAATCGGCTGAGTGAATTGCCGCGAAAGGGTTAAGAACGAAACGACGGTGCCGACGGTTAAGCCGATATTCCATCCGCCATTCGCCGCCAGAGTAAGCATCGCGTAACCGAATAAGGCCAGAATAACGTATTGAACGTTGCCAATTTGATTCACGATCGGCATGAGGATGTTGGCGTAACGGTTCGCCCGAGTAGCTTGTCCATAAAGATCGTCATTGACCGCATCGAAGCCTTGCTCAGCCCGTTCTTCGTAGTTAAAGACTTTGACGACCCGCTGACCATTGGTCATTTCTTCAACGTAACCGTTGGTTTTGGCTAAAGCGATTTGTTGATTCACGAAATACTTGCCGCTCTTTTTGGTGATAAACGAAGAATAGAGAGTGGTAGGGATTGTGATAATAAGGACCAGCAAAGCCATCACCCAGTTATAGATAAACATGGCAACCGTTACTGCGATCACCGTAACCGAACCGGAAACAATCATCGGCCAGCTACGGCTCATCGCTTCGCGAAGAGTATCAACATCGTTGGTATAAATCGACATGATGTCGCCATGAGTCCGAGTATCAAAGTAACTTAAAGGCAAATCTTGCATGTGATTAAAAAGATCATCGCGGATCCGCTTCTGGACGCCTTGGGCCAAGCGTGACATCAAGAAGTTGTAGAAATAGTTCGCGGCAAGACCAGCGACCAAGATACAAGCGATCACAACGATTTGCGTTCCAATTAACTGAAGCGAAACGTTGTTGATCGAAAGACCAAGGCTCGCTAAAGTCACCGTATAAGTTTTATCGAGAATCGAGGAGATCTCATCAACCACAACACCGATGAAAACCATCGGCAAAACCCCTGTAATTCCCGAAAAGATGATGCAGAAAATCGACATCCAGAATTCAAACGGATAGTATTTCGTCGAATAATGAAGTAAACGTTTGACGGAGCGCTTCGCCTCTTCAGGCGTTGCGCGTTTCCCGTTGGATTTTCCCATTCTAGCGGCTGGCATCGAAATCACCTCCTCCTAA
>DAISHV010000077.1:0-7818 GCA_036822315.1 Bacillota bacterium
CCCGGCTTCCTGGTATTGGGGCGGCAGCTGGCTCTGCGCGGCGAAAGGCACCGATAACAAGGCTTTGATCAACAAGATCATGTACACCATGACTTGCTCACCGGCCGTTGCTAATGGTATTACCCGCATCACGCAGGACTACACCAACAACATCCCGGCGATGAATGCCATCGCTGCTGATACGACCTATGGCTCGAGCTTCCTCGGCGGTCAGAACCACATCGCCCTCTTCAAAGAGAGCGCTGCGAAGATCGATATGAAGAACGCTTGCGCTTACGATCAAGGCTGCAACGAGCAGATGCAGAACGCGATGAAGGACTATTTCACTGGCAAGACCACTTCGATTGCCGATGCCATGGACGCCTTCAAGACCGCTCTTGATGCCAAGTACACTGGCTTGACCTACGATTCGAGCTTCGATATCACGACTTTATAATCCGATTCGCTTTACGGGCGGCCGGCTGGAGACGGCTGGTCGCCCGTTTCGTTTTTTCAAGGAGGGACACCGATGAATTTCTTCAAAAGAACTCAAAAAAAGCATATCAACTACGATAAATGGGGTTACATTTTTTTGATTCCTTTTTTCGTGGGATTCCTTCTGTTTCAGTTCTATCCACTCTTCCAGACGCTTCGTTTTTCCTTCTTTAACTACTTCGAAGATCAAGAGACGTTCAAGACGGTCGGTCCGACTTGGTGTGGCTGGGACAATTTCAGTTATTTATTCGGCCATGCGACCACTCGTCATTTCTACTTTTTCACCTTGGATTTGGGCAAGGTGAAAATCAATGATTTGCTCTATTACACCATCAACACGATTCTCATTTGGGTCGAAGGCTTTATCCCGCAGATTGCCGTTTCTTTGTTCCTCGCCGTTTTGTTCACCGATTTCCGTTTAAATATGAAATTCCAGAGATTCTGGAAGACCGTTATTTACATGCCGAACCTGATCATGGCCGCCGCCATTGGCATGTTGTTCCAAATGATCTTCGCCCGAAGCGGCCCGATCATCAACACCTTAGTCGATTGGGGCTGGTTGAATGAGCCCTTCGATATTGGCAACTCCTCGAGTTGGACCCACATCGTCATTGCCTTCCTTAACTTCTTGATGTGGTTTGGCAACACTACCCTGTTATTGATGTCCGGTGTCATGGGCATCGATGAATCGATTTATGAATCGGCCATGCTCGATGGCGCTTCGAGCGGCGTGGTTTTCCGCAAAATCACGATGCCATTATTGAAACCCATCTTTGTCTACGTTCTCATTACTTCTATGATTGGTGGCATTCAGCTCTTCGATATCGCCCAGATCTTCACGCAGACCACCGGTGGTAGCCAAGCTTCGAGCTACACCTTAATGATGTACCTCTACAGTTTGATTTCGTCCAAACAGAATTACGGTCAAGCTGGTGCCCTTTCCTTCTTGATGTTCATTGTCACAGCCGCCCTTAGTATGACGGTCTATCAGACCACTCACCCGAGAGTCAATGTCGAAAAAGAACAAGCCAAGTCCTACCGCAAACGTATGTCGGAATATGCCGACTGCCCTGATACTATTGCCGAAAAAGCACACAACGAAAAGAGCCAAGGTGCCTTGACTCAGGAAGGAGTGCGTTAATTATGGCTACCGTAGCATTGCCGGTTCGTGAAACAACAAGTTATCGAGTTCAGCTCAACATTCGTCGAGGCTTAGCTTATGGCTTCCTTATCATTTTGGCATTCTTATGCATTTTTCCGCTCTACACCCTTGTGATTAACATGACGCGGAGTCATTCCAATATCACCTCCACGGGATTTGCTTGGTGGTTTGGAACCAACCTTTCTGAGAACTGGACTAAATGCTTCAGTGATAGCCACCTTCCGGTGGGATCCGCTCTCCGCAATTCGTTCATCGTTTCTCTTTCCTGCTCGGTCTTGACTTGCTATTTCTCTTGTCTTACTGCTTATGCCTTCCAGGTCTATCACTTCAAGGGTAAGAACGTTCTCTTCACCTTCATCATGCTGATTATGATGATTCCGACTCAGGTGAGTGCGTTGGGCTTTGTCCAGATGATGCGCGATTGGCATTTAAATAACACTCTTTGGCCGCTGATTCTTCCTTCGATTTGCTCGCCGGTTATCTTCTTCTACATGAAACAATATATGGAATCGATTTTGCCCTTCGAACTTATCGAAGCGGGTCGGGTCGACGGCTGCAGTGAGATTGGCATATTCCACAAAATCGTCTTACCGATCATGGCTCCGGCCCTCGCGGTTCAATTCATCTTCAGTTTTGTCGGAACTTGGAACAACTATTTGATTCCTGCTCTCTTGATCGACAAAGATGAATTTAAGACGCTTCCGCTCATTATTGCCGCCGTCAAGGCCAGCGATCCATCATCTTTCGACTTAGGCAAGGTCTATTGTTTGGTCGGTATTTCGATCATTCCTCTCGTCCTCGTCTATCTCGTCTTCAGCCGTTTCATTATCAAAGGAATGACCGCTGGCGCTGTCAAAGGCTAGAGTTGTTGAAAAGTCGCTGAAAATAGTTGAAAACGCTTTCAGGGCCGCATCCCTTGCGGCCCTTTCTTTTTGCGCCTAATATAGCGGACCGCTTCGAAAGAGGCGGTCACAGAACTAGGAGGTTATCGCGATGAAAGAATACCAAAACGTTTCTCGCCAAGGATTAGTTTCCTCGGTCATCGAAGAAGTCGTTTCGAATCCGTCTACCAGCAATACCGAAAACTATGCCGATGGCATGGTGCTCAGCTACTTAGACAGTTTGATGAGCGGAAACCAAGACTAACGGAGAACGAGAAGGAGCCCGGTCTGTAGACCGGGCTTTTTCTTATTTGTTGCTGAATCCTCTTAGTCTATGCGTTAGAATAAGGTGTCTATAAGAGAAGGCTACTTCTCACTGTAGGTTATAGACCTTAATCCAAAGGAATTTTCTTTCCTTTTGAGGTCATTTTATGGAACTGCATTCTCGGGTTGCTCGGGATGAAGGCGTTGATGCCTTTTCTCATGTTCAATCGCTTTATCCTCAACAAAATATCTCTGATGCTTTGCTTTGGGATTTTTCTAAAAAAAGCTATCTTGGATTTGCCTCGTTGAGCAAACCCGCTCCGATCTTAAAAGAGCTTCTAAGAGAAGCGGACTTTGTTGATTTTGTCGATAAGCATCTTCATCCGAATTCCTGCCTTTTATTCTCCGCCAGTGAGATTCATCTCAATCAAGAGAAAATCGCTTATCCCGCTTCATTGCAAAAGACAATACAAACTGCCGTTAAACAGATTGCCTCCTTCGGGGGCAGCCTTTCTTCCGATGGTAGCCACAAGATTGATTTGCTTTCACCCGCAGTCGGTCCTCACTATGGCGTGAATTTGCTTCTCGGCTGGCGTGAAGGCTTTGCCGATCCTTTGCTTTCGACCCCGAAAAGCGTGGTTGATGAATTCGGACGTGGCAGTTTCCGCGCCAAAGCGGCCTATCAAGTTTTGGCAACTCGCTGGGACGTTCGTCCTGAAGAAAATGGCAACCCTTTTAACCGGCAGTTCTATGTCTTGGAAAACGATAAGCAAATTTTCTATTCCGCTAACGTCCAAGAAAACGTTTCAGAGGCTTTTTGCGTTCATTATCCTAGCAAAACCTGCATCGTTTATGTTTTGAAAGATGGCTTAAAAATCGAGAGAACCCTGTTTATTCTGGCTCAAAAGGAAGGCTTACCAGATGCGACCGAAGTCGAAGTGGTCACCCTCACTTCACCCAGTTTACGGCATTTGAAAATCATCTTCACGGGCGTGTTTGGTTTTTCAAATCCGGGTTGCCAAGAAGTCGATATAATTTATCAAACCGTTATTCACCAAAGCGAAGTCATTTCGAATGAGGAAGGCGCGGTGGTGGCGCTTTCGCCGAATTATTACCCCGTTTACTTCAATAAGTCTCCGCGGTTCGTTTCTCTCGTTTCTTCGGAAGGTTATGCCGATAGTTTCAGTAACGATGCGACGTCGTTCTTGGGGCATGGCTCGATTGAACACCCGGAGAATTTGGCCCATTTGGATAACGCCTACAAAGTCAAAGGTGCTTCTTTCTTTGCCTTAGGCAAGACTATCGAAGTCTCGGCTGGCAAACCCTTTAGCTGTGCAACGCTGACTGGCATGGTCGATGCCGAAGAGGCTCCGGACAAAGAGGTAGAAACTATCCTTCATACGAAGTTAGCCCATCTCTTGGAACAATATCCTTCGGCCGAGTCTTTGATGGAGCAACTGCAAAAGCAAGATGCTTTTTTTAAGGATTATTCTTCGTATTTCCAAATCGATAGCGGCGAGGTTAACGAAGATGCGATGATGAATCATAACATCCCCTTCCAGACGCTCTATCAAAGCTTTGTAAGCCGGGCTTTTGCCCAAACTCAGAAAGGCTATCGAGAGATTGGTTTCCGCGAGGTCCAGGATCTCTACGCCTCGATTCCTTATCTCGTTAACAGCCATCGCGAAGCGTTGGCTTCCGAGCTTCTTTCGAAATGGATTGAGAACGTCTATACGATGGGCTATGCCAACCACAACTTCTTCGTCGTGGGCAAAGAGCCCGGAATGTGCAGCGATGATCAGCTTTGGCTTATTCCAGCGGTGGAGCAGTACATCGAGTCGACCGGTGATATTTCTTATTTGGACAAAGAATTTCCGACGGCCGATGGTGGACGTCGAAGTCTGGTCGACATGATTAAAGCGATTTTGACTTACTCTTCGAAGATTTCCATTGGCAAACACGGCCTGCCGTTATTGGATAAAGCCGATTGGAACGATTGCCTCAAGATCGATGTCGATTGCCTTGATGGACCGACGAAAGAAAAACTCTATCAAGAGCAGCTAAAAAAGAACCATCAGGAATATGGCGTTCCTTTTGAGAACGACCTCAGCGAATCCGTGATGAACGCCTTCTTATTGGTGTATGCCCTTAACGAAGCTATCGAATTAGCCAAGCGAGGCAAGAAAGATGCTCTCTTAAGGATGGCCGAAACCTATCGGGATGAGGTGAGCGAAGCCATCCGTAAATCTTGCTTCATCAACGGCTATTATGCCCGGGTGCTCATCAACCGCGAAAAGCCCCAGAATGGCATTCGCTTTGTCGGAGCCCCGGGGGATGGTCTCTCGAGTGTAAAATCCTTGCAAAACGGCTCTCTTTATCTGAATTCGTTCTCCTGGAGCCTTCTCAGTGGCGTCGCCAATGAAGACGAAATTGCCCAGATGCTGAAGTTGGTCGATACGTATTTGAAGACTCCTTCGGGTTATCGCCTTTGCAGTGAAGAGGATTTGACCTTAACGGGTGCCAAACAAGCCGCGACCTCCCATTATTTCCCGGGCGACCGCGAAAATGGTGGCGTCTTCAAACATGCGACGATGATGTTTACTCGCGCCCTCTTATTGGCGGCAAAACGACCCTATCAAGACACGCTTCGAAAGCAAATGATTGAAGATGCTTTCTTCATGCTGCGCCTTGCTTATCCGTATCATTGTCATGAGAATCCTTACGTCTATAAAGGCAATCCGCGTTTCTGCACCCAATACAATAATCCCATCACCCAAGAGAACTTCGGGCCAATCCTTTCGGGAACGGCGACGTGGCTGACCTTGTCTTTCTGGGAAGAAGCGGGCTTCCACTTTACCGAGCAAGGGCTGACGCTCCATCCGGTTCTTCCTTTAGAAGCAGACCATTTGAATTACCGTGTCGTTCATCAAAATGTCGTCTATGAAGTCGCGATTAAAAAGGCCAAAGGTTCCTTGGGACTTCGAATCGAATCTCTTCAATGGGATGGCGTCGATAAAAATCCAGCAGAACCCCTTCCGATTTCGCAAAACGCCCCTCTTCATCGGATTGAAGTCAGCCTCAAATAGCGCGATGCTTTCTTGTAATGCCCTAGTCTTTGCGCCTATAATGGCGTGCCGCGGGCCCGTGGCGGAATGGTAGACGCAATAGACTTAGGAACTTCGATATTCGCTCAATTCGATACCTTACAATGTCCCTTAGATTCTAGAGTTTCTCCTGAACCTGCGGACGGGGCAAAGTGCGGACAACGCGAAATTGAACCGAAACTGCGCAAAAACTGCTCGGGAGTCGCTAATTCAGCGTTTGAGGAAGTGGTATCCTATTCAAGGGATTCAAACACGTTCTCGAGACCCCTATGCGGACAACAAAGCGTTCCTAAGTGTTCCTGCGGACAAGGCTAAGGCACAATATCCAAGGTCCTGCGCAGTCGCACCTCATTAAAACGCCGAGGTTATCGGCATCTACGCACTGATGGCGGAATAGGTATACGCGCGTGACTTAGGATCACGTGGGGTAACCCGTGCAGGTTCAATTCCTGTTCAGTGCACCAGATAGAAACAGCCTCCGAATTCCTTAGAAAGGAAAACTCGGAGGCTTTTGTTTTCCGAGCAAGGCAGAATATGGACAAGTACTTCAAACCTTTTAAGACGGGACTGATCGACGTGGAAGAAAGATACCCCTGCGGAAGAAAGGCCGGCAACAAAACGGAGGCAAGAGTTTTCTATCGCTGCAAATGCGTTTGCGGGAAGGAATTCATCCTAACCGGCCAGAAACTCAGCAAGCACCCATACTCATGCGGATGCACCCCTAAACCCGAAAGCGAAGGCGATTCGAGACACCATTCCGTAGCCAGGGGCGACGGCAACAAGACGATGGTGTGCATGATCTCCCCGAAGAGGGCGGTCTATTCCACGTCTGTTACTGGTGTGTCGGGAGTCTTCTAAGACGCTCAGCTGAAAAATTATGTTATTATGTGGCCTACGAAGGTAAGCATGAATAAACAGGAAACCTATCAATATTTAACAAATCACGGCATAAGATATGAGGTTACGGAACATCAAGCTGTCTACAATATGAAGGAGCTTGATTCAGTTGATTTTCTATATCCCGAATGTGTCGCAAAGAATTTGTTTTGTGTGGATGATAAAAAACGCAATTACTACTTGATTACCATAAAGGGTGACAAACGAATCGAATTGAAGGAGTTTCGCAAACAACACGGTCTACGAAACTTATCCTTTGCATCAGCGGATGATTTAATGTCAATTATGGGATTGCTTCCGGGCTCGGTGACACCACTTGGACTTTTGCAGGATGCAGAATGTCGAGTACACTTCTACCTCGATAAAGAGTTTTTAGGTAATCGAATTGGGGTGCATCCAAATGACAACACTGCTACTGTGTGGATGGAAGCAAATGACCTTATCCAACTAATTAAAGCGCACGGAAACGAAGTTACCATGGTGGAATTAGAAAATGTCATATTGAGATAAAAAAACCGATCTATGGAGCGGTCAGGTAAATTAGCTTTCCCAAAATTCCAACGTGTCTACGCAGTTGGCTGGCCATTATCTTCAGTGCTCATGGACAAAGGCAGACCAAGCGCGGACGGAGCAAAGCGTGAACGAAAAAAGCGAAGACAGCATCGATATTTGTTCGGATTTTTGTCTTGCTTTTTCTGTTACTAGACTTATATTGGAGCCAAGGAGCAGGAGACTGTTCCCAAGGATGGGATTCCGCCCATCAGGTAGGTCGTTCCGAGGCGTTCAAAAGGCTTCGGTCTTGGGAAGCGGACTTGTCCGCATTCCGTCCGCATTCGGTCCGCAAAACACCGGGAAAAGGGATTCCTTCCCCGTTCGAGGCGTTCCCACAGGTTCAGGCGGACAAAGCGGAGAAACGAGCCAATCTCGGGACTTTCCGGTAAGAGGTTCTCAATCCTTCCAAGCCGTTCGAAAAAGACTTGGAGACTTAGGATCCTTTGGTTAACAGCCATGCAGGTTCAAGTCCTGTCAGGCGCAC
>DAISHV010000078.1:0-5096 GCA_036822315.1 Bacillota bacterium
ATAAATCCGAAGCGGCGCTCGCGAAAGCTTACAAAGATTCGGGTCACACCTATGAAATCAACCCGGGCGACGGCGCTTTCTATGGCCCGAAACTCGACTTCAAACTCAAAGATTCGATGGGACGGACTTGGCAATGCGGCACCATTCAGCTCGATGTCAACTTGCCCCACCGCTTTGGCTGCTTCTACATTGATGAGAAGGGCGAAAAGGTTGAGCCGGTGATGCTCCACCGCGTCGTCTTTGGCTCGGTCGAGCGCTTCATCGGCGTCATTACCGAAAACTATGGCGGCGCCTTCCCGACTTGGCTTGCTCCGGTTCAGTGCAACGTCCTCCCGGTCAACGCCGAAGTCCATGGCGAATATGCCAAAGAAGTTCAAGACACCCTTAAGAAAGCCGACGTCCGTTGCTCCTTGGATGATTCGAACGAAAAACTCGGCTATCGCTTACGGAACTCCCAAGTTCAGAAGATCCCCTTCACTCTAGTTGTCGGTGATAAAGAGAAAGAGAATCGCAGCGTAACTTACCGTGTCTTCGGTGATGAAAAGCAAGTCACGATTCCGTTAGAAGAGTTCGTTAAACTCATCCGTAAATCGATCGATACGAAAGCCCGTTATTAATTCTTTAGTTTTGAATAAGAAGCCACCGCTTAATCAAGCGATGGCTTTTTCTTTTGTTTGAGAAAGATAAACATCATCGACAAAATCTCGTAAAAAAGAAGAAATTTCTTCGTAAAGATAAGAGTGAGTGCTTACTTTTTTATGTCAATTTAATCCTGATTTAAAATAAGCTAGCACTTACTATCTAATTAAATAAATGATAACTCATAATTTTACAATTTGAATTCCTCAATCCGCACCCGTGTTAATTTCAAGTTTCTGCTTTTCTTCTCCTTCTCCAACCCCTGTCTTCTCCCTTTTCCTTCCTCTCGTTTATCTTCAAAAGACTCCAAAAGCACCTTTGATCCGTTTCCTCTTCTTCTTCCATTTATTCTTCGGATAGTAATCACTTTATTCTTCTCCCAGTGATTGCTTTTTAATTCACCATAGTGCTCACTATAATATTTTCAAAGCAGTTGCTTTAATATTAACCTATTTTCTATTTTAAATTTCTTCCGATGGCATCGAAATATTTATGCATTTTTAATTGTAAAGAAATGAGTTAGTGCTAACTATTGTTTATCCTTTTGTTAACCTTTAAAGTATCGGTGTTGAAAGGAATTACAGCAAGATGAAAACCAGAGTTTTAACAGAAGTATTCGTGGTCTTGGCCGTTGTTGCCGGATTTATCGGCTTTTATCTCACCGCGATCCTTGCCTAAGCCGATTTAGAATGCGGGGACTCCCGCAGGGCAACCTCCCAATCCTAAGAATTGAGCTCCTTGCCACTAACCACCTCTTTCTTCAAGATGGTTACCTCCTTCTCACCAACAGTATTCCATCCCTTGGAATAGAAAAACATAAAATCCCGGGTTCCTGACCGGGATTTTATTTTTATTTTCTCCACAAAAAAGCGGGGACAAAGCCCCCGCGAATCTTTGAAAAGAATAAGTCAAGACCGATCACGTCGGATCTTCGTAGTTTCCAGGATGGAATTCTTTATTGGCGTATTGCTTTTCCATCGTAAGAATCCACTTCTTAAGCTCCAAGCCGCCAATGTAGCCTGTTAACGAGCCATTCTTGCCAATAACCCGGTGGCAAGGAATAAAGACCGGAATCGGGTTGTGATTGAGCGCGGCGCCCACGGAACGTTCGCCATTGGGCTCGCCAATGCCAATCGCCACTTCTTCGTAAGTCATCGTTTTGCCATAAGGAATCGTCTGGACGAAGGCCCAAACTTTCTTTTCGAAATCAGTGCCTTCGGGCTGCAGCTTCAAATCAAAGGTCTTCCGCTGCCGGAAGAAGAATTGATTGAGTTCGATAATCGCATCATAAAGAACGGCGTTCTCCTCATTGATTGCTCCTTGAGGATCAACGGCACCAATAATCATTCCCGTCAACGCTTTGTCGTTGGCGATGAGTGTTACATCGCCGATCGACGTGTCATAAACCGCATAGCGCAAAGGCATGTTCTCTTGATCTCCTAAAGCCATTCCTTTTTCTTCTTATTAATTAATAGCCTTTTTTACGAAAAAAAGCAAATCAGTGGCGCATCTTTTGCTAACGGAGGGAAAAATCAAATTTCTTCATTATCGTACATGTGCTTAGACATTATCGAATCTTTTATGTAATATAGAACAACAAGTGCCCCGCGAAACCCCCTCGTTTTCTTTTTAGCGAAGAATCATTCCCCATTAAAGCAGGGTCAAAGGGCTTTGCGAAAATGGCGTTTGAGTCGATCTTGGTAGACATCGACGAAGCCCATCTTCTTCGCCAAAGCGATTGACGGGGCATTCTCCAAAAAGGACTCATAGATGAGATAGCGAAGACCCAAAGTATTCTGCGCATAGTCAAGGAGCAGCTTCACCGCTTCTTGGGCATAGCCGTGCTTCTGGGCTTCCTTCTTCAAACGGATTCCGACTTCGGCACCGCTATCATTGGAAAAATTCCAAAGAGTTGCTTCGCCAAGAAATTGGCCAGCTTGGTCATGAATAAAAAAGGAAATGCCATTCTTATCGAGAAAGTCCTTGGCAAGATCCCGGGCAAAATAGTCCGCATCAGGTTGAACGCCTTCAGGCAAATCGTAACGATAATCATAGCCCCAATAGCGGTTCAGTTCTTTATCCCGGTTCAGCTCCGCCCAAGCCTCATGTTCATTCTCCGCTAAAGGAGCGAGGTAGACGAGCTCGCCTTTCAGGACAGGCAAGTTTTTCACGAGATCAATTGGTGAGAGAACTTCAAAGAAACATTTGTCTAATATTTCCGAAGGATGAAGTTGAAGCTTAGCTTCGCGAAGGCCGAGATTGTTATCGTCTTCTTCGCGGTTCACATAGATAACCTCAGGCGCGAACTCTTGGAGGTAACGGCTTTCCAAAGCTTGGTAAATACCATTATACGAACGGAGTGCTTTCTCAACGTGGAGGTAAACCGTATCACCACGAACTTCCCCTAAAGTGAAGCCGATGACTTTTCCATCTAGGGTGAAGTAGCCGACTTTTGCAGGGATAATTTCAAATTTATTCAGCATTTCGCGGGCATAAAGGAATTCGTCTTGAGAAATATCGCGCCCCGAATTATCCAATAAGTAAGCCGCTTCAAAGGCATCAAATAACGGTAGATCTTCCTTTTTCAGCCAATGGAATTCTGCCTGGGGATTATCCTTCCAAAACCGGTGGGCATTGTGGCGCTTTGAATCGTATTTCTTTCCTGGAAGATCCCGGAGATCGCTTAAGAGATAAAGATAATCGCTCCATCCCCGATCGCTTAGGCAATGGAAATGGCAATAATGTTTCATCAAAAGGGCGTGTTCGTTTTCGCCGCAGGCAAAATAGGCTGGAAGTTCGTGACGAGACAAACAGTCGTCATCAATCGCATCGAGCGCTGCTTCCACGTGTTCTCCGACCGGAAATAGAAAAGCGTATTTATGCGCTTCGTATTCTTGTTTTACAATTAAAGTATTATCGATAATCGCGTATGCGGTTTCGTTTTGCTTACGCCACATAAAAATGTTGCCAAGCGTGTAATCGCAAAAGCGATTCTTAGCGTAGGGCAAAAAGCTTCGAATGATCTCGATATCGTCTTCTAGCAATGTTTTAAATTCCATAAATGATTACTTCCATCATAGCTTTCTTTGCCCTTTTGGTCACCTCTTACGCTCGCATAGAAAAGAGAAAAATGACGATTTTCACCAAAAAACGACGAAAAACTTGACTCAGGCTTACGCGCGTGGATAATAGTCATGTCGATAAACGTAGAAAGCAGTTCGCACCAGAACTCGCCCGACTCCCCTTGGGAATGGGCCTAAGCTACCTAGAATAAAACTAAGTATCTTCAGGTAATGGCGCGAATTGTCGCGCTATTTTTATCGCTTAAAGGAGGACAAATCCCATCGCTTACTTCAATCCGAATGATCGCCGTCGCCCCGAGAAACGTTATGATCCGATCAACGAACACATCCACTATCCGGAAGTGCGCGTCATTGGACCCAATGGTGAACAATTGGGCGTCATGTCGAGTCGCGCTGCCAATGATATGGCCGCGAGACAAAATCTTGACCTCTATTGTGTCGCCCCGAATGCCGTTCCACCCGTTTGCAAAATCCTCAACTATGGAAAATTCCGTTTTGAGCAGCAAAAGCAGGAACGTTTAGCTCGCAAGAACCAACACGTCAGCGAGTTAAAACAGATCCAACTGAGCCCCGTCATTGGGGAACATGATGTTGAGACCAAAGCACGGAAAGCCCGTGAATTCTTGGAAGATGGAGACAAAGTGCAAGTCGCGGTGATCTTCCGTGGTCGCCAACTCTCGCACAAAGAAGTCGGAGAAGACGTGATGAACAAATTTGTCGCTCTCCTTGCGGATGTTTCTACCATTGATAAAGCCCCTTATTGGGAAGAAAAATGGTATCAAGCCATCCTGGCACCGAAGAAAAAATAGGAGGATTCCAACATGCCTAAAATGAAGTCGAGTCGGACCTTGGCAAAGCGCATCAAGATCACCGGAACTGGAAAGATTAAGCGCAAGCACGCCTATATGGGACACTTCGCCCCCAATAAGACGCACAAACAGAAGAAGCATTTGGCGAAGGCTGGCTATATCGATAAGGCCAATATGCCGGGCATCACGCAGATGATCGACTATAAGGCTAAGTAAAGGAGCATTACAACATGGCAAGAGTTAAAGGTGGGAACGTTGCCCACACCCGTCGCAAGAAGGTTTTAAAGGCTGCTGAAGGCTACTTTGGTAGCAAACACATCCTCTTCAAGACCGCCAAAGAGCAATTGCTCCACAGCTATCACTACGCCTACGTTTCGCGTCGTACTGCGAAGAGCGACTTCCGCAAACTTTGGATTCGTCGTATCTCTGCTGCCGCTAAGGTCAATGGCCTCAGCTACAGCCGCTTAATCGACGGACTCAACAAGAGTGGCGTGAAGATCAACCGCAAGATGCTTTCCGAAATGGCCATCAGCGATCCCGAAGCTTTCAAAGGGCTTTGCGATAC
>DAISHV010000078.1:5196-7479 GCA_036822315.1 Bacillota bacterium
CAGCAGTCTTCATACGGTCGGATCGATATCGGATAGGTTCCAATCTTTTCCGCTAAGGCAATCGAGTCCAGCTTATCCATGGTGCACATCGGGCGAAGAACCGGGAAGTTCGTCACGTCATTAATGGCGATCATTGAAGGCAAAGTCTGGGAGGCAACTTGGCCAACCGATTCCCCTGTCGCGATGGCCAAACAGTGTTCTTTCTTGGCCAAGCCTTCAGCAATCCGGAACATCATGCGACGCATGATGGTAATGCAATAAGGTTCATCAACATTCTTATAAATGGCCAATTGAAGCTCGGTAAAAGGCACGACATTAAGTTTGATGTCTTCCTGATACGTATTCAGGATTTTAAGGATATCTTTTAACTTATCAATAACTGCGTCAGAAGTATAAGGGGGCGCCGCGAAATGGATGCATTCGATTCGAATTCCTCGACGAAGCAAAAGATAGGCAGCGACAGGCGAATCGATGCCACCCGAGAGCAAAGTCAAACATTTGCCATTCATGCCTAAGGGATAGCCGCCGGCTCCTAAAAAATCATGGCAAGAAAGATAAGCGGCTTCTTCTCTTACATCAACATCCAAGTTGACGTCCGGATGATGGACATCGACCTTAAAGGCGGTATGATCGAGACAATAATCGCCTAAAGCACAGGCAAGTTCATAAGAGGACATCGGAAAGCTTTTATCGGCGCGTTTGACGTTAACTTTGAAGGTTTTCCCTGTTTCTTTGCTCAATAACTCCACCGCAAAATTTTTGATATGATCGAGATTCTTGTCAGACTTAAAAACAATCGAAATCGAATGAATCCCCGAAACGTCTTGAAG
The DNA here is from genome assembly GCA_036822315.1 of Bacillota bacterium. Taxonomy (GTDB): domain Bacteria; phylum Bacillota_I; class Bacilli_A; order RFN20; family CAG-826; genus UBA4951. The sequence continues at coordinate 6,027 of DAISHV010000078.1, forward strand.
ACGGGCGATGACGCTACTGGCATCCTCTTCATGGAGTTCAACATAAGCGTGGTCACGCGAGGCTTCGACTTTAAGCGTTGGAAAGCTCTTGAGGGCATGGCGAATATTGCGGGCTAATTGATTAACAAAAAGCTTGCGGTTATCGCCTTTGGTGGACAACTCGCCATAGTGGATCATCAACATGTCTGGATTCATCGGTCTTGTACTCCCATCATTATGGTTGAAAACACCTCGACAAAACGTTTTCCTTCGTCGAGGGTGTTATCAGCGGAAAAGGAAAGGCGAATCGAATTGCGGGCATCGCCTTCGCTTTTGCCCATCGCTTCAAGAACATAAGAGACGGGTTCTTCGGAAGAACACGCCGAAACCGTCGAGACATAAATCTCATTTTCTGAGAGAGCCTCCACGACAACCGAGGCCTTTTTTTTCGTCAAAGAAAAATTAAGAACATAAGGAAGGGCATCCTGAGGAGAATTCATTGAGACGCCTTCCATTTGAGCGAGGTTTTGCTGGAGATAATCATGCAAAAGCCGCACGGATTGTTCATGAGTTTTTAGGTTTTTGAGGCCTTCGTGCAAAGCGTAAGCCATCGCCACATTGCCCGGCATATTCACCGTGCCGGCGCGGAAGCCTTGTTCTTGTTCTCCGCCCGCATTAATCGATTCGAAGGCGATGCTTTTCTTGTAAATCAAAGCGCCCGAGCCTTTAAAGGCACCGAACTTATGACCCGAGAAAGAAAGAAGATCAGCGTCCCCATAATTAAAAGCAAGTTTCGTCATGGCTTGCGTCGCGTCAACATGGAAATAGGCTTTAGGAAAAGCGTGAACGATCTTAGCTAAGCTCGCGATATCGTTGATAGCGCCAACTTCATTATTAACCGCCATGATAGAGACCAAAATCGTTTCATTCGTCATCGCGTTTTTTAAGGTCTCGGGATCGACTTTCCCTTCGCTCGTGACCGGGAGAATCACGATATCGAAGCCGAAAGGGATCAACTCTTTGAGAGCGTTAAGAACCGAGGGGTGTTCCACCGCGGAAGTGATGATGCGTTTACCCCGTTTTTGGTAATGGAGCGGAAGACCTTTGAGAGCAAGGTTATTACTCTCAGTGGCTCCACTGGTAAAAATCAAAGAATGGGTCTTCTCCAAATGAAGATCTTCCAAGATTTCTTCGCGAGCATCTTCAAGCTTTTTTGAGGCGGTTCGCCCGAAAGCGTGAGCACTATGGGGATTAGCAAAATCCTCCCGATTCTCTCGGATAAAAATCTCCTCGGCGCCTTTTAATGTCGAGGTCGTAGCGGCATTATCGAAATAAATCATTCCTATTCTTCTTTCAAATTCTTTACAGCGTTATTAGCAAGTTCGCAGGATTGATGGAAATTGCCAGCGTAGAAGAGCGATTCGGCCTGGACTAAAGCGGCATCAATCTCACCCGAAGCGGCCCGGAAACGATT
>DAISHV010000079.1:0-7442 GCA_036822315.1 Bacillota bacterium
ATCGCCTTCTTGCTCTACGTCCGCCTCTTTACTTCGCCTCTGTCGCAGCTCGCCGAAGCCACTAGCTCCTTGCAGACTGCCTCGGGCGCCTCGAAACGGGTCTTCGCTTTCCTTAACGAAGAAGAGATGGCTGATGAAAGCGGGAAGGCGCCGTTACTTTCCTACATTAAAGGGCGGGTCGATTTCGACCACGTCAAATTCGGCTATGAAGCGGGCAAACCGATCATCCAGGACTTCTCACTCTCGGTCCAAGGCGGCGAGAAGATCGCCATCGTCGGACCGACCGGGGCGGGCAAGACCACCTTGGTCAATCTCCTGATGCGCTTCTACGAAGTCGATTCCGGCACGATTTCGGTGGACGGGATTTCTCTCGCCGCCACTCGGAGGAGCAACGTGCACGAGCTCTTCGGGATGGTTTTGCAGGACACTTGGCTCTTCGAAGGGACACTCCGGGAGAACCTGACTTTCGGTGGAATTAAAAAAAGCGACGCGGATTTGATAGGGATATTGTCCGATTGCGGGTTGGGCCATTTCTACGAGACCCTGCCGAAGGGCCTCGACACCATGCTCGACGAAAGCGTCAGCCTTTCCGCCGGTCAGAAGCAGCTGCTCACCATCGCCAGGGCCATGGCAAAGAACGCCCCGATGCTCATCCTCGACGAAGCCACCTCCTCGGTGGATACCCGGACCGAACTCGACATCCAAAAAGCGATGGACGCCCTGATGAAAGGGCGGACCTCCTTCGTCATCGCCCACCGGCTTTCGACCATCCGGAATGCCAACAAGATCCTCTATCTCGAAGGCGGGGACGTCAAAGAGACGGGGACCCACGAGGAACTGCTCAAGAAGAACGGGGCCTACGCCCGGCTTTATCTCTCACAGTTCAAGCAATAAGCAACCAGTGCCTTGGACTAAGGCATCGCAGTTTCGGGGATTTGGGGAGAAATTCTTCTCCCCATTTCCTCCCCAACTGCGGGCAAACTGCCGAACGCTTTGAAAAGAAAAAAGCACGTTTTGGGACGAATATTTTTTGAAAAAGTGAGTTAAGGGTACCTCTTTCTGCCTTGCCGAGGAGCCCTTTGAAAAGGCTCCGAGACAAGACGTGAGACCAACGAAACTCGTTAATCCTGAATGATTCTTGCCTCGTGATGGGCTTTGACGAGGAATTTGTGGAGGATATCTTTGGTTTTGGTCTTCATGAAGCAGGTGGTTGTCCCATCGCTGCAGCCATAGTATTCTTCGGAGGCTACACTCTGGTCGAAGACGACTTGAATCCGTTGACTTTCATCGAGCAGGACGCTGAAGACGGTGGCCGCTCCGATCGGGGCGCCAAGCATGCTTTCAAAGAGGGCCACCGGTGCAAAGGAAACGCGGGGGCAGCCACGTTGCTCTGAGAAGGCCTTTCCGACAAAGCGCTTGTCGCCCGCGGTGATGAAGAGGTAGAAATGTTCCTTGCTCTCATCGCAAAGGAAAAGAGTCTTGACCATCTTCATATGGAGTTTCGCATCGATGGTGGCACAGTCTTCCATCGTCACGGCAACATCGGTGTTCGCTCGCTCGAAGGGGATTCCCCATTCCGCAAGCTTTTGGTAAACCAAAGCCTGAAGTTTGCTCGTCGTTTGAAGCGGAGCCTTATCGGTTATTGCACTGACATAAAACATGATGTTTTCCTCATTTCGCCAGCAGTCTATCATTCGATTATTAATAACAAAAACGAATGTTAGTCATAGTAAGAAATACAAAAACGAATGTATAGTAGAGGCATGGACACGAACGTTCTCAAATATCAGGCCTTCGTGAAATCGGCGGAGACCAAGAGTTTTACCAAAGCGGCGGAGAGCCTCCATTATACGCAAGGCGGGATCAGCCGGATGATCGCTGATCTCGAGAACGAATGGCAGGTCTCTTTGTTCTCGCGGGGCAAAAAAGGGCTCGAGCTCACAGAAGATGGAAAACGTTTGTTGCCCTATGCCGAGGGGCTCTGTGCCTCGTTTGAGCGTTTGGAAGGCGAGGTCTCTGATCTTCGAGGACTCGGAAAAGGGACAATCCGTATCGGGGTGTTCTCCTCGGTCGCGACCTATTGGCTCCCTTCCATTATCGCCGCATTCCAGAAAGAGCATCCCGGGATTTCCTATCAGCTTAAACTCGGTGATTACGAGGAAATCGAAGGCTGGGTTAATGATGGTGAAGTCGACTGCGGATTTCTCTCTATCCCCTGCAAAACCCCTTTGGATTGCCTTTCCCTTGCTAAGGATGAGGCGGTGGTCGTTTTGCCCGAAAACCATCCCCTTTGCGCAAAAGAAAGGATTTCTCTCCAAGACCTTTCGCCCTATCCGTTCCTCATGCTCGAGGACGAGAAGGAAAAGGAATTCGCCCCGTTATGGAAAGATGTTTCCCTCGATGTCCGCTTCCGGAGCTGGGACGATTATTCGATCATGGCGATGGTGGAGAAGGGGCTTGGCGTCAGCGTGCTTCCATCACTAATTCTTAGACGCTCACCCTTTCACCTTGTGACGAGGCCATTGGATCCGCCTTTTTGCCGGGAGATTGGTATAGCGGTCAAGGACCGGTCCAAACTCAGCGTCGCCACCAAATGCTTCTTGGCCTATTTGCCCCACAAAGATGATTGACAACGTTTGCGAAGTTGTTGAGGAAATGGCTTTTGGGGAGAAACCGCCGACGCGACGATAGCATCAGTTTTTCTTGGCTTTTAAAAATGTTCTTCAGAAAATGAGTCTCCGAATATCTAGGAAAGAGACACTATCTCGCTTGGTTCACAATCTTATTTCTTAGCCAACATATCGTTCTCTTGTTGGCCTGTCTTTATTTTATGAAGATAGGCCGCCATCACGAGAATTCCGGCGAGCAAAGCAATAACATCGCAAAGCGGGGCTGCCCAAAGGATCTTTTCGCGTCCGAGCGTGGAAAGAAAAAGGAAGAGAAAGCCGATATCGATACTTCCTTTGTGGAGGATAGAGAGGATAAAGGGAGCGATGCCTTTGCCCCAAGCTTGCAAGATAGCGATGATGATGAAAGTTAACGAGTAAATCGGGATAGCAAGGCAAAGGATTCTGAGGAACTCAGCCCCATAGGCGATAGTTTCTTCATCGCGGATGAAACCCCCGACCAGCGCTTCGGGGAAAAAAGTGAGCAAGCCATAGAGAATAAGGAGAATGTTTCGGAAGCGATGGCGGAATAAAGAATGACTTTTTTCATTTCGTCGCTTTCATGGGCCGCATAGTAGTAAGCGACAAGGGGCAACATCCCTTGAATGATGCCCTGATTCACCGCATAGGCCAGTTGGTCGATCTTCCGGTCGATGCCAATCCCCGCCATCGCCGCGCTCCCGAGCGGCGCGAGCATCGCATTAAGGAAGCAGTTTGAGAACATGGCACAAGCCACCATGGCAAAACTGGCTAATCCGGAGCGAAGAATCTCGATCGACAGCGAAAAAGGCTTGTCCGGCCCCTTGATGGAGAAAGAGGATAGTCCCTCTTCCCGTTCTTTCCAAAGATAGACAGCAAAGAAAAGACAGCCAATCAAATTCGAGATTCCGGTGGCAATCGCCGCTCCGGCTACCTCTTGACCTTTAGGAAGCAAGACGAACATGAAAAGAGGATCAAGCCCGACATTGATGCAAGCCCCGATAGCGAGGCCGAGCGTCGCGGTCTTGGGGTGGCCGCTTGAACGGACCAGTTCGCCGAACACCGAAGCGAGGATGGTGGGGAGGCCGCCGATCGTCACCGTCCGAAGAAGATAAGTCAAAGAATAATCGAGGTCATTTTCGTCCGCCCCAATCAAAAGGAGGAAGGGTTTGTGAAGAAAAAGGATCAAAAGGGCGTAGATGAGGCCGAGAAAGAGGCTTCCCCAGACAGCCAAGGCGAACGCTTGTTTCGCCTTCGGTTTGTTGCCCTCGCCGAGAGCCCGCGAGATCGCGCTGGCCCCGCCGATGCCAAAGAGGTTACTGATCGCAGTGAGAATTGTGTAGACAGGTAAACAGAGCGATACGGCAGCAACGGCATCCTTATCATTGGTTAGCCCGACAAAGAAAGTGTCCGCCATGTTGTAGGCGACGGCGATAATCTGACTCACAATGGTCGGAATGACCATTGCCCTTAGAGCCTTCCCCGCTGGGTATTCCCGATAAATCCTGTCGTTACTATCCGCCTGTTTACCTTTTTCCATAGATGAATGTACTTTCGCTGGTCAGTTATGCGCCTTGGAGTGGACTCGAAGTCAACCTCAAAAAAGGTAAGGGATTGACCCCCCGCATATTCCAAAGGCTATGGTGAGGTCGGCATAAAAAAAACAAGACGATGCTCTTATCCCTCGCGGTGTACCTTTATTTTTCGTTGCCTAGGGATAACCATCCGCCAATCCAAGACTTGGAATTTGGAGGTGTGTTTTGATTCAGAATTGCGCGTTTGTCAAAAACCTTCAAAGGTTCGGATGTTTTCTTAAGCAAAAACGCTTTATTTATGGCATCGCTTGGCTTGATTTCAAAAATGGAAAAATGGCGAGTTTCCTGTGTGATATAATCAATATCGGTAAAGAAATACCAATTTAATGAAGGAGGGTATTCATGTCCTATCGCTTCAATTTGAATGAAACCAGTTACCATGGTTTCGGCGCTATTGATAATGTCGTTCCGGAAGTCAAAGCTCGTGGCTATAAAAAAGCCTTGGTTTGCACGGACCCCGGTCTTTTGAAGTTTGGTGTGACCGACAAAGTGACTTCGTTACTAAAAGCAGCGGGTCTCGATTTCGAAATCTATTCCAACATCAAACCCAACCCCACGATTGAGAACGTTCAGTCTGGCGTTGTGGCTTTCAAAAAAGCCAAAGCCGATTACCTTATCGCCATCGGCGGTGGTTCTTCTATGGATACCTCAAAAGCCATCGGCATCATTGCGACCAACCCGGAATTTGCCGATGTTCGTTCGCTCGAAGGCGTAGCTCCGACCAAGAAACCCTGCGCCCCGATTATCGCCATTCCGACTACAGCCGGAACCGCCGCTGAAGTGACAATCAATTACGTCATCACCGATGAAGAAAAACACAGGAAATTCGTTTGCGTTGATCCCCATGATATGCCCATTATTGCGGTAGTGGATCCCGCCATGATGTCTTCGATGCCAAAAGGCTTGACTGCTTCGACAGGCATGGATGCTCTTACCCACGCGATTGAAGGCTACATCACCAAAGGTGCCTGGGAACTTTCGGATATGTTCCACATCGAGGCGATCCGTATCATTTCACACAACATCGAATCCGCGGTCCGCAACGAAACCAAAGGTCGAGAAGAGATGGCCTTGGGGCAATACGTCGCCGGCATGGGTTTCTCCAACGTCGGGCTTGGCCTCGTCCATTCGATGGCTCATCCGCTCAGCGCGTTCTATGACACTCCGCATGGAGTTGCCTGCTCGATTCTTTTGCCGACCGTCATGCGTTATAACGCCCCCTTCACCGGCGAGAAGTACCGGGAAATCGCCAGAGCGATGGGTGTAAAAGACGTTGACAAGATGAGCCAAGACGAATATCGCAAGGCTGCTTGCGATGCCGTTCAAAAGCTTTCGATTGCCGTCGGGATTCCTGCAAACCTCAAAGGCATCGTGAAAGAGAAGGATCTTTCGTTCTTGGCCGATTCCGCTTTGGCAGATGCTTGCTGCCCTGGCAATCCGCGTAAGCCGACGAAAGAAGAAGTCATCGCGATTTATAAGTCGTTAATGTAATGGCTCGAAAGACGGCTCCGCAACCTCCGGCGGGGTCGTCTTTTTTAATGGTGTTCAATCAAAGTCGTGCGTAAAACCCTGTCTTGTCCAAGATTAAAACACCCCTTAAATTTTTGGCGAAAAAAACCTGTTTAAACAGGCCTTTATTCGTTTTTTAGGATAGACTAATCGACAATCGGGGCCATGCGGTCAGGGATTTCGAGCAATTCTGCGCAATGGTTTGAGGCATCGGAGAAAATGCTGGCACCACCCTTGGCGTCAATGGCTTTTGTCTTCCGTTCTTCGAGAATGGCAAAATGCTCTGTGAAAAAGGCTTTGATATCCGATTCTTCGCTATCAGAACTCTTCCAATATGACGCCCCGTCGTATTCGTAATAGTCGTTGGTATTTTTCACCCCGAAACCCACCGTATTGAAGCGGAAAGATTGGATGGTATCAGTCGATTCATCGTAATTCGTGTCCATGACAAAGTCGGCTTCCATCGGAAAAGGAGTGTTGTTGGCGGGATCATGCTTGATCCGGATTTTTTCGTGACCATAGAAAGTGAGTTCATTTTGGTCGACATTGCGGTCGGCGGAGACGATTAAATCGTAATCAAGGTCGTATTCTGTTGCTCCCCCAAAAAAATGATAGCCCGAATAAAAATGCATCGGTTGGTGGACGACATCGTAGCCGTTGTTGAGAAGAAGCCCAACATAATAAATAATGGAAGGCCCTTCTGATGCGGCAAACTTACCTTCAGTTTCGTCGATTTGATGTCGTTTAGACAAGCCTGAGTTAACGTTGGCATTTGTTTTGACGAGCCGGGCCATGCTTTCGCCAGCTTCCATGAAAACTTTTCCATCGTTGTTCGAATTTCCGTGTAAAGTCAAAGGCAAAACAACCGCTAAAGCGATAGCGGCACAAGCGCCAGCGGGGATGGCAATTTTCGCCCATAAAGGCATCCGTTTTTTGTCGTTGCTTTTTCTAACGTTTCAACGTGCGGGGTCTCTTTCTCGAGACGGGCATCAAAATCGTTTACGAATTTCTTTTTCCAGTTACTCATTTTGAATAGGTCTCCTTGATTTTTTTCTTAGCCTCGTGATAGTGCAGTTTTGCTGTCGACATCGGAATCGAAATCAATTCCGAAATCTCTTTCCACGATAGTCCAAAGCCAATGCGGTAACCCGCGATGGTTTTCTCCTCGACACTCAAATTCAACGGCAAGAGACTTTCTAAGGGAGTTGGTTCATTCTCGCCGAGAGATTCTTCTACCTCGGGATTCAGATTCTCTTCTTTATTCTTGGCACAATCGATCGCGCAGTTTCTCGCGGTTTGGCAAAGATAAGAATGGAGAGCGGAAGGTGAAGCGATTGTCGATCGATTCGTGAGAACCCGGGTAAAAGTCTCTTGGTAAACATCCTCGGCGTCTTCTTTGGTTTTTACGTAGGCGACGATAATGAAATAAGGCAGCTTTCGGTAAGCTTGATAGACTTCCGCGGCGGCTACGTCATCGCCCCGGATGAAGTTTGTTGCGGTTCGAATGGAGACGTTCATAAATGATCTTCACTAGTATAGACTTTGAAAAAAGTCGATTCGTCTAAAGAAGTTTTTCGCTTCGGGAGAGTGTTGTTCTGAGCGAAGGCCTACCCGCTTCTTCGGTTGGTTGGCATTTAAGAGTTCTTAATTAAATGATTTGAACTTTTAGAAGAGATTTTCAAATTAATTTTAT
>DAISHV010000080.1:0-7175 GCA_036822315.1 Bacillota bacterium
ATCGGGGTAAAGGGCGATGAAATCATCGATTCGCTTCGGCTCCATCGCTTTGTTGTAAATCAGGATTTTTCCGGGTTCTTTCAAGTCCTCGCAGAGCTGTTCGGCCAAGGCGCGGCGTGGATCGTGAATCCCGTCTCCGAGGAACTCCGAATGCTCGAGGGAGCCATAATCTTTCCCCAGTTTGTGAAGCGAGTATTGAGTGGGGTAGATTTTGTTGGCATGAAATCCCTCGAGGTCGGGAATGCATGGCTCGAGGGTCTCGAAATCGAGGAAATAAAGGGGCTGGTTTGGGTAGTCGAGTCCTGCCATGAATTTCTGGATGGCCGCGACATCGATATGAGGCGTATTGGAGAGGACGCTTTCGACTTGGATTTGTTGTTTGGGGTCGAGAGTCGAGTGATGGGAAAGAAGATCCGCGAAAGTGTGGATTCCCTGTTCGGCCAGTTTTTCTTTCTTTTGGTAGTTGGCCCGGATCAAGGACGAAATGTTGTCAGCTCCGAAATCATCGAAACAGGTTTTCTTGAGCGGGCAATCGCCGCATCCGGCGTTGAAATGATGCTCTGGTGCCGCCTTTTCTTGAGCGCAGGCAAAAGCTGCGTCGATTTGCTTCTCGACTTCTTTTTCGTGGAGTCGGCATTGAGCGGTGACATCGTCGAACGCGACGAACTCATCGGGGTCGATCTCCCCGTGGCGGCGGAAATCCCCGTTAGGGTGGCAAAGGTAAACCTTGTTCACCCGGTAGCCGGCTTTCAGCAAGAGATGGTACTGAAATGTGACATCGGTAAGGTAGTCCTCATTGAGGGCTCCGCTTTTCTTATAGATATTCTGGGATTTGGATTTGATTTCATAGAGCGTTATCTCCTGGCCTTTGATCTCCACGATGTCCGCCCGGGTGAAGAGTTTCTCGGCGCGGAAACTGGCCTCGGCAAGAAGGGAAAATCCGGATTGAAGGACTCGAACGGTGTTTCTCAGCCCTTCCTCATCGTTTTGGGCGTAAGGGATTTCCTTGAGGTTGGCGAAACGAGCGCAGCGTTTGACCATTTTCTCGAATTCCCGTCCTTGGAGGGTGGCGAAATTGTCGGCGCTCGGAAATGCCTCAGGATGGTGAAACTTCTGATAGAAAAGGGTCGGGCAGGCATTAAAGTCTCGAAGAAGGTACTTGGTTAAATAAGAACTCATGGGTTAATCCTCTTTTCTTCCTTTGATGATTTCTTGCACGCGACTAGGATGTCTCAACTTTCGGATGATTGAAGCGTACGAATCGACCGTTTTTCTTGGCGTCAGACCGAGCATTTTTGCTATCGTTCCGAGGTCACGGCGGTTTCTGTCCCCCAATCCGAAATGAAGGAAGAGAATGTCGTGTTGACGCGGCGTGAGACTGTGCAAAAGTTTCGTGACGAGAATCGGATCGACGTTTCCGATACCATCGTAGACCGTCTTGACGAGACAATTGAGTCCTCCGGATGAAATTCGGCTTTCTCTTTTCATGAATTTTTCCTTTCGTGTGAACCTATCTTGCGCGGAAAGGGCAAAAGAAGGCAATGAAAAATCCCGAGAACTTTCATAGGTGACTTTAAAGTCCCATAGAAATAATATGCCGTACTATACTTTTCCTGGCGTTTGAGGAGGGCACTGTGGGAAGGGTCAATTACAAAAACCAATACGCACTGTTGGTCTATCTGGTGTTGCGGGAATACAGCGATGCTGGTCATTTGATTGAGCAGAATGAGATTCTCGATCATTTGCGGACCGACTACGGGGTTGAGACTCAACGTCGTTCCATCAGCCGGGCACTTGACGTTCTCGAAACGTTGGATTTTGATCTCATCCGTAGTCGAAAAGGGGTCGCCCTCGGCGAACGGGTTTTCGACGAGGGGCAGCTCGAATACGTCCTCGACGCGGTTTATTCCTCGCCTTCGATTTCGCCTGCCGATGCCGACAAGATCTTCTCTCGCCTCACCAAAACCCTTTCCGTTGAGGAGAGAGAACGCCTAGCCGGTATTGAGAAAGAGGAGGAGCGCGGCAAACTGGCCAACCCCCACATCTTCTATGAGATCAGGACGATTGCCGGGGCGATTGAGCGAAGAGGACATCATCGCTGCTCGGCTTTCTCTAGTGGATAAAGCCTCTTTACCCCTTAAAAAGTGAGGCTGCCCTCAGGACGTCATTCCTAGAGGAAGGCCTTTTATCGTATAATCTTTCTAACTTCCTTTTGTGGCGAGCCGCCGATCTTCTTTGGAAAAAGAGCTTTGATACCAGCTTCAAGCAAAAAACGAGGAGAAATAAAGCTATGACCAACAGCGAATTTGCTAAAAAGAAACAAGCCGAATATCTATCCAAGAAACGGGCTCAGTACGTCAAAAGCCTGAACAAAGGGCTGAAAAAGGCGAAGAAGCGTCATAAATAAATCGCCTTATCAGCGATACTTTTTATCGTAGGCTTCGCTATCGCAGCCATAAACCCGCTGGAACGCCTCTTCGAGGGTTGGACCTTGGAGGAGCTTCGCCAGATAGGGTTTATGGTCTTTTTTTAATCGATAATTATAGGCGACGCTGCAATGCCCGTTCTCTAAGTAGAGAAAATCCAGCAGGTCGTCAAGAAAGTCAGGATCAAGGGGCAGCTCATCGCCTTTTTCATCAAGAAGATCGACGAAAGCCACTTTTTCAAAAACCAAGATAACTTTGGGACTCGCTTCATAAAGAGCCGCTTCTTTGAGAACAAGCGCGAGATCCGCTTGAAGCGAATTATCTTCAATCGGGATGGCCAGCCTTTGTAGCCCCCGCGCATTGTCATAAGCCATCTCCAAAAGCTCGCCGCCCCTCGTTTTGGCGAAAGCCGCCGCATTGCCTAGCGACGTCGTGAGGTAAAAATCGCCATACGAGAAGTTCGATAGTTGGCCAAAAACAAGAATGGAAGGATCGCAAAAATAGGTCAAATCGCGGTTGTGGGACTGGAAGTCCGCTAAGCTGTCATTGCTAAAGTATTCTTGCCAGTGGTCGCGGACGAAACTAAGGATATGTCGGGCGGCCTGCGAGGTCCTCTTTCGCTCTTCTTCACTGGCTTCAAGGGCGCGTTTGCGCGTTCCATGGTAAAGCGGTCGGCTAAAATGCTCATGGTTCTTCCCGGTGTTCAAAAAATCAATACCGGTGATTCCCTGAACAACTTCGAATGTTACTTCTGACATAAGCGATTCCTTTGCGAGAAAAACGACGCGAACGATTGCTTAAATGATGTGCTTTTCCTCGAGCAATGTAAAGGAGGGATAAGCAACACTTTCAGCCTGTGGCTAGGAAGGCATTTCGAGGTAGGAATTCTCTCGCTTAAGCTTTTCCAAACGGGTGGGATGACGTAGCTTTCGTAGGGCTGCCGCGTAATCTTGGACTACTCTTTTGGGAGATAAGCCTAAGAACTGCGCGACTTCGCCGAGATTCCTTTCTTGACGATCCCCCAACCCGAAATGGAGCCAGAGAATGTCATGCTGCCGTGGAGTTAATGCCTGGAGCAGGGGCAAGACAGCGGTGGGTTCCACGCCACTTAAGCCTGAATAAACGACCTCGATGAGGTGATGGATTCTTTGGGGTGGGAGTTTAATTTGTTTTCTCATGTTTTATTTCCTCGTTTCATCCTTATGCTGCGCGTTTATTCGCTGCTCTAGCAACGAAGAATCCTTATCTTTTTGTTTTTGGGACTTTAGAGTCACATTAAATCAGGAAAGCGGTGCTATACTGGTCGCATTCATAGGGGGGACTATTATGGCTAAGGTCAATTACAAAAACCAATACGCTTTGCTGGTCTATCTCGTTTTGCGGGACTATAGCGATGCCGGCCATTTGATCGAACAACCAGAGATTCTCGCCCATTTGTCGACGGACTATGGCGTCGAGACCCAACGCCGCTCGATCAGTCGGGCTCTCGATGTCCTGGAGGCTTTGGACTTCGATTTAATCCGGAACCGCAAAGGGGTCGCCCTCGGCGGGCGGGTTTTCGACGAAGGGCAACTCGAATACGTCCTCGACGCGGTTTATTCCTCGCCTTCGATTCCCCAAAAGGAAGCCGATAAGATTTTTCAGACTCTGACTAAGAGTCTTTCTTGCGAAGAAAGAAAACGGCTCGCTGGCGTCGAGAAAGAAGAGGAACGGGGCAAATTGGCAAATCCCCATATCTTTTACGAGATCGGAACAATTGCTGGGGCAATTGAGAGAAAGTCGATCATCCAGTTCACCTACAATGCCTATAACGAAAAGGGACAACTGGTGCCCTTAGAGGGAAACCCGAGACTGGTCCTTCCGGTCAAGACCTATTTCCGGGATGGTCATTATTGTTTGTTGGGCGGGATGACCCAAAAGCCTTTTCTCTTCCGTCTCTATATCGACCGGATGTCGGAGGTAAAAGAAATTCCCCAGGAGAAAAACCAAACGGTGGTCTATTCGGAAACGATAGTTAAAAGTTTCTTAGACAAACATCCTCATCTCGGCGGCGGTGAAGTGGTGGAGGCCGAACTCGGCATTTCGGATGCCCGGGTTTTCAACTCGCTCTTTGTTTTCTTTGGTGACGTCGAATCGAGCAAACTATTGCCTGATGGCACTTACCACGTGGTGGTGAAGGCGGATGAAGAATCCATTCTTTCTTGGTGTTTCGCTTTAGCGGGAAACGGGGTGACCTTACTAGCGCCCCAATCATCGCAAGAGAAACTGAGAAAACGGGCTTTAGACCTTTTAGGGGATCCTTCTTTGGCAGATCCAAGTCAAAAGAGTTTGCCCCTCAGTCAATTCGATCTTCAAGCTGCCAAGAGTTCCTTTTTCTTTGATCCAAATTCTTTCGTCTCGCCAAAACTGTCCTTGGAAAACGTCAAAGGGATTAGCGTTCGTGCCCTGTTAGAAGAGGGGACGCTTTCGCTCGAACACTTGACCACTCTTTTTACTCTCACCTCGAGTGAGGTTCAAGATTTCACGGACACCCTATTGAGTCGGGGTGCATTATCGCGTCCGCATCCTTTGGGTCGGCTTTTTCTAGTAGAGACACTCGAAAACGAACAGAAACCGGCTCATTCCGACCTCCTTCTGGCCTGGAAACCCTTCCCTTGTTACGTGGTTAACGGGGAAGAAAAAGTCTTGCTCTGTCTCCTTCTAATTTTGCGGCTCGCTTATTTAGGATGGAAGAAAGTCGGGGATAGCAATCCCAAGTTGTCGTCTTTTTTCCTCACGGAGTTTCAGAGTTACTGGCCCCTTAATTTCGACCGTCTAAGCGCAGGCACTGCCTTTTTGATGGACGAGGCAGTGCAAATCGTTTTCCCTTTTTCGAAGGGGAAAGATCCCTCGGCCTGGGAAAGTGCCTCTGGGGTGGTTGATGGAATGCTCAGCAACCTCACACCAGCCAAACTGAAGGTTCTAATCGAAGGGTTGGAGACGATGTATCGTTTCGACTTAGTCGTTTTCCATGAGAAAGCTTAATTTAAGGAGAACAAGATAGAACCATGAAAATTTAAGGATTAGGGTAAGTCGATTTGGGTCGAGAGAAATAAGGGCTTATTGAACTAACGCTCAAAAGAGTGATTGGAAGGGATCCAATTAAGAAAGGAATTTATGGCAACAAAAATGGTGTTTCATCCTTCGGAAAAGACTTCTTTTTCGGAGGAGTTGATTAATTTTGAATATGTTCAGGGTTTGGCTTTTTCGCAAAAGCAAAAGTGTGCGGATTCGCTCCATCACTCGATCTTACAGCTTCATCCTGGATCGCATATCCTCGAGGTTTCGACCAAATCTCGAGAAAAGATCGGCGTCGCCGCCAGCGCCTTCAACCTGAGAGTTGGTGGTAACCTCCTCGAAAGCGTCTTCCAATCGGCCAAAGTCTTCGCCGAAGTCGGCGCCTTTAAGGAAGCGGAAAAAATGGGGGCGAAGGAAGCCCGGGATTACGTCAAGGAGAAAAGCGCGGGTCACCCCTTGGTGGGTTTCCATTACGCCGGGAACGATTTTCCTTTGGAACCCAAGAGCTTTTTCTACGACTGGATCTATGTTAATGCCCTTGTGCAGTCGTCATTGAACTTGGCGGATTATCTCGCCTATGACACTTTTACCGACATCGAATTTAACGAGAAGAAACAAGTCAATTGCCAAGCCCGTTCCATGGCAATCATGGTCTCGCTCAAACGAAAAGGCCTGCTTGAGCAAGTCTTGACGAGTCCAGCGGAATTTCGCCGTCTTGTTTATCGGAAATAGCCTTATGGTTTCTTTGCTAGCGTTTTCGAATAGTCATTGAGGCAGGCAAGCGCATTGCGCCAGGTGCCATGGCCTTTTGCGCCAAGCGCGGCTTTCGCTCCGCCTTGTTGGTAATCTTTGAGGAGAGAGCCCGCTTGATTCAAAAGGGTGGGAAAATCGAGGCCCTCGCCCTTCATGATTCCCCGGATCGCGCTCGCATACGCCGCGACCGTATTCGGCTTTTTCTTCGCCGACAAGTAGCGGATATAGGGGTCAAGAGGACTCCCTTTCAGGGAGATGGGTTTGCCAGCTCTTGCTTTCGTGGCTTTACTGGCGAGGCTAGGGGCAGCAACTACGCCATTGAGCGGATCCTTTGAATAAACGATGTCGATGATTTCGCTGCCATCGTTTTTCATTCCATACCAATTTGGCGCGAAGATGCGGCGGATGAAATCGGGATATTCGGTGGGGAAAAGCGAAGCCATTTGGTTGCTCGAGTAAATCTGAAAGGGCGGGTATTCCGCGATGTCAGCATTCTCGAGACCTTTGGCGCAAAAGGTCTGGTAGGGTCTGTGTTTGTAGGGTCCTTTCGGCGTCAGCACGTAATTGAGCGGATCGAAAAACATCAGCGTCAGTTTTTGTAGGACCTCCCGTGTCCCGGGTTTGACGTCCTGATGACGGACATAGGTTTTGCGGCCCAACGTCGGGACGTATTCTTTTTTCCATTCGGAGTATTTGCCTCGCGTGAAACCGTAATGCTCGGCTAACTCGCTGATTTTCCAAAGTTGTTTTCCATCCCAAATATGATTTGATTTGTCGACCAAATGGGAGATTTTATACCCCGCGTGCGAAAAGCCCGGGTCGCCGCATAATTTCCCTTGAACATCGTAGGCAGAGCGGTATTGTTCGAGGGGTTCTGGCCGGCGGAAGTGGACGGGGAAACTTCCGTCCTGCATTGCCTTTTTGAAATCAGCTAAACTG
>DAISHV010000081.1:0-7068 GCA_036822315.1 Bacillota bacterium
AAAGCCCTATGTAATAATAAACAAACCTGCTTTTCGCACGGCTTTCGTCATCCGGATCAATGTAAAACTTGCGCGCCTCCTCGCTTGGATTCGCCATTCATGTCCCCCTTTTATTTCAAATCGGCGCACTCGAATAGCGCCTTCGCGATTTCTTTTGTTCGCTCTGAAACCTGCTTATATGTGGTGTATTTCCCATACACCGGCAAGGTGATCGCTGTATTGCTTTTCTGAATGTTTTTATCCTTGAACATGATGTGAAGATTGCCCACCTTGTCCAAGACGTTGGTTTCGAATTCTCCGTAGGGCATGTTCTCGAAAACCGATTCGGCAGGGAAATCGTTCCCTTCCTTGAGAACGAGTTTGCCTTTCTTGAAATGAAGCTTTCCCATCGGACCGTCACAGAAATAATGAAAATCGGAATCGTCTTTCCCAGGATCTTGGGGAAGCAGGTGGTCGAGATCGAACGTCTTCCCGTGGCAGTTCTCGAGAAGCAAACTTGCCTGGGTAAAGGAAATCTTCCTGTCGGCCGTTTGAGCCATCGACTCAAACAGCGCCTGAATAACAAAGCCGAGACCCCGCGAGGTGTACCCGTTGATTTTCTCCAAGTAAAGTTTTGCGTTCTCCTCCGTAACTCCCATCGCCATCATTTCTTCGGAAAGCTTTGATTTTACTGTCGCCGCATCTATCCGATCCTTCCCGTAGAAAGCTTCGGTCACCCGCTTGAAAGGCTGGATCATGCTGTGGCTTGGCCCCTGAGGAATAGATTGCGCCTTGAAGCTGAACAAGACGGCATCCTTCACAACCGAAAATACGTCTTGAGACGTGATTTTGTTCGCTTTCCTTTCGGCGAATGCCCGGAAAATGAGCGGAGTGGAATGCTCGTACCCGATGATGTTCTTGATTAAGAAAAAAGTCTTGAATTGGTCGTTGTCCCCGACGATTGCTTTCGCTTTCTCGTATGACGAAAGAGCCGCGTAGCAGTCGGACTCCGCCAGCATCGTGTCGATCAGCTTCTTCAGCAATTCGTCTTCCGGTTTTGGCCCGAACAAGTTCGGAAGTCCCCTCGACACGACTGCTTTGAATTCATCGAGGTTAATGCTTTGCTTGTAAAAAGAAACGTAGGCTCTGATGAACGTGTAAAGATAGTCATAAAGCTGGTCGCCGGTGCTGACAATCAGCTTCCCCCACTTATCGAGGTATTCATCGTAATCGCTTTCGTGAAGGACTTGGAAAATGTACGTTTTAATATGATCCGTCGCGTCAAGTTGCTTGCCTTTGCTGTTAATCGCCTCGAACATGGAAAAAACCTTGTCCATCTCACAGTTTGCCATAATCACCACGAATTGTGTGCTGTCCAGCAGATAGTCGGCAAACAGCATTATGCCATTGGGATCCGATCCAGGGATCTCGCGATTGATGCGATCGTAAATCTCTTGGAAATTATCGGCAATTCTCTTTTCAACATCGGACTTGAAGTCGTAAGAGGCTATAAAAGCGGGAAGGCCGACTATGTCATCAAAGGCAGATGACATTATCGACCCGAACATCTGTTTTTCGAGGCTGTTCAGCTCAAGCATCCGATTTTCTTTGACGCTTTTTCTCTGAACGTCAGACTTTTTCCACAGAAGAGACCTTATCTCCGCGAAATCAGTATCGTTTTCGTCGATGCCCCGGCTTTTTGCCAGAGAAAGAACCGCCAAGAGGATAAGCGCGAAGGTCGTGATTCTCTGCTGACCGTCAATGATGTCATAAATCGAGGCATTCCCGTTGCAAGCGGTTTTCCCCGTCCTCCGGACATACATCGTTCCCGTGAAAAGACCGGTTCTTCTTTCTGGCTCGGGAGCATGGTATGCATTAAAAATATCGTCAAGAAGAGGAAGGACTTGCTTCTCTTTATCCCATGAATAGGGTCTTTGGAAAGTTGGAATTTGATAAATGTGCGAGAAAACCTCCCTCAAATTCCAACTATAGGGGTCGTAAAGTTTCTCGAAATCGTTCATAGATTCCTCCGATGGATCAAAGATGCGAAATCAGACCCGCCACTTGGTCGAGCGTGTAGCCGCCTTCTAAAGGAGACGATCCACCTAGGAAGACCATAAAGTATTTATACTTTGGACCGGCCAGACTTTGCCACACGTTGCCTAAGTAGATTTTGTTCCTTGAGTCCTCGTTCGCGAGTTGGTCGCCCTTAACCTCGATCAATACAAGATTGCCATTCTTCGTGCAAACCATGAAATCTGGATAGTGATTGATAAATCCGTTGATAACGAACTCGGCTGGCTTCGAGTCACGGATTCTGTGCCACCAAAGAACGCTTTCGCATGAGGCTATTTTGTTGATGGCTTTTATCTCGGATCCGTTCATGTCATCTTCTTCTTCCACATACAGGCTCTTTCCGTAAGAAGACGTGCCTTTGGTGGGAGTAATGTTTTTGGGGAGGGAATAGCTCATTTCAGCCGAAACCAGGTTCGTATCAAGGCTTTCTTTGAACATCTTTAGGCGGTATTTAGGCAGTAAGACCTTTTCAATGAAGTCTTTAATTTTGAAGGCGATGCTCAAAGCATTCTCTTGGAAGAGAACGACCTCATTCGAGTCAAGCGATCCGATAATTCTGTCGATGTATCCGCTCAGATCGCGATAAGAAACAGCAGGAATCGCTCCGATCACTCGAAGCAAAGTGCTGCGGCAAACGTCAAGACGCCCAGCTTCCGGAGTTCGGGAAAGAGTGTCTTTGAATTCAGCGATCTGATCCCCACGTAGCTGATAGACCTTCGCGGTCATTTCGCCACCACTTGTCGTTTCTACGTCGACCTTGAAAGCTTCGTCCGAAACATCCAAAAGATGCTCAGGATATGGGCATTGGGAAAGATCAAACCCCTTTTCGAGGTTAGAATGGCGATCAAGCAGCACTTTACCCTCATTTTCCAAAAGTCCATAATGCGGGGCCGGCACGAACAGTTGAGGTATCCTTAGGGCTAGCGCCGCTTCGGCATATTCCTCGTTCATTGGGAAGACAGACATCGCAGAGCTCACCTCCTGTGGGAGAACCTCTCCAGTTTCCGAAGTTTTCTTTGATTCTTGCTCGTACCTCTGCTGTTCCTCGGCAGCTTTTGACAGCATGTTGTCGACGCTGGCGGAGACTTTCCCAGCGGCATCGGATTCCGATGTTCCTTCCGGGACGTTGCCGATCAATGCGCCCACATCCTTTCCGGAGAACCCGAGACCCTCGTCGCCTTCTGGGCTGAAAATGGATCCTTGGGCCGGAGGCACCGGAGCGGGAACGGCGTCTTCTTCGGATGCGGCCCTAAAATCTTTTTTAGAATAGCCAGCCGAATTCAGGCCTTGAAGGATGCTTGATATTGTTGCGTTAAAATCATTAGACGACGAAAGGACAAATGCCAAATTAAGTTGGTCGGATGGCTGACGGGTTGTATAAGGCAGTCGAAGGACTCTCCCCAAGATCTGTTCGACGTCGACGGTGGAAGACCGGTTCGCAACAGAGGCCAAGATATAAGCAAACGGGCAATCCCAGCCCTCTTTTAAGGCGTTCACGGTGATGATATAGCGGACGGGGCAGTCTGGACTTTTAAGATCAATTCCTTTTATCTCGTTTTTGTTAGCGGTTTTGATCTTAATCTGGTTTTCCGGGATTCCGGCCTCAATCAATTTTTCTTTGATCTTGTCAAAGGTTTCGTTCTCTTCATCATTTTTCGGCTGAGCCTGGAACAAAACTATTGGCCGAATGTATTGATGAGTAACCTGAAAGGAAGCGATGGCCTCTTTTTCAAGCTTATTGCGGAGAGATATTGCATCAACGAAAACCTCTTGAACGGAGGCTCGGTTAAAAGCGATAACGGGAAGTTTTACCATGCTGGCCGCTTTGAGCTGGGCCGCCGACACAAAAGCTATGATGTTGCTATTTTCGCGTGGCGTAGCCGTCAAATCGAGAACGACGGATGGGTTGAGGTCTTTAAGCATCTTCGTGCTCAATTCGCTTGTGGCATTGTGGCTCTCATCCACAATGATTACCGGGTTCATTTGATTGATAACGTTCGCCAAGCAGTCTTCCGGTATCCCTTGAATAAGCCGCTCCCGATGGCTGTAATTCGCGACAAAAGATGCCAAGGCGCCATTGCTTTCGTAAACCTTCCGATTGTCCTGTGTCCGGCTTCGGAAAGTGTCATAACTCAAAACGAAAATTGAAAGCTGCTCCTCCACCGTCGTGACGTTGAAGTTTTGGCCGTTAAGCAGTTGATTCTTAGAATAAACCTCAACCCGCGACCCCCACTGCGATTCGATTGTCTGACGATAAGGGTGGTTTGGGTCAGAAAGAGTCTCGAACGTCTGGTCCAAAATCGAATCCGATGGGACCAGCCAAACGACGACTTTTTTCTTTTGGGGAGGAAGATGGCTAAAAATTGTTTGAATAGAATTACAGGCGATATAAGTTTTGCCGCCGCCGGTCGGAACCTTGAAACAAATATGGGGCACGCCAGTTAGCACATCGTTGTAATGCTTGAGGTCTCCTAGCCCAACGGTAGCATCTTGGGCCGCCCAGAAGGCATCGTAGGCTTTTGAGGGGTCGCCAAGCGAGTTCCAAAAGGCCAAATATCGGTCCAGTTGGTTCAGCGTCTCTTTTTGAAAGCCTTTGAGTTTCATAGTTAAAACTTCCTTATATCGGCTGGTATTTTCTTGAATGCTATGTTGTATCTCGCCAGTTCCTCAGGCCCAAGAATGCAAGAATCCGCATAAACAATAAAAGAATCAAATCTGTGGCTCAAGATTTCCGGCAAGGTTTCTGGCCCGAGGACAATGTCTTTTTCCAACCCGTGACAAAGGAAAATGCCGACCCCGTTGGAATTGCCGAGATAAAAACCAGTCGGCTCGAACGTTCCATTTTCCCCTTTGATCTCGGTGAACCAGACGAACCGCTCGAGCTCTTCTGCGGAAATGTCGGGATTCAGCAAACCATCTTTCAGGAAGAGAGAGGGGCCCAGCTCATAGAAAGTGAATTCGCCACCGATTTTTTTGACTCTTTCGGCAGTTAACTCATTGGCATAATCCATCATCTCAACCAATATGAACTTCCTGTCACCAGAATCTTCTTTGTTGAGATCGATGACTGCCTGTCCGGTGGTGCCAGACCCGGCAAATGCGTCTAATACAATCCCGTTTTTCCCACTAATCTGCCCGATCAGCGTCTTAATTAAAGACTCGGGCTTGGAATAGGAAAACACATTCCGACCAAAAATCTTTTTAATTGCCTTGCTTCCTTCGGTGTTTATGCCCACTTCTGAAAGCCAAGTAGAAATCGGGTTTGTTTCCGTCTTTAGCTCTGAGGCGAAGCGCTTTTTCATAGGGCGTTTGCTCGGGTCCTTCGGGAAGACGATTCTGTTGTCGGCGATCAGCGCATTCATTGATTCCGGAATGTAAGTCCAAACCCGGCTCGGGCTGGGTTTGTACACTATCCCTGTTTTAGGATCAACCAAATCAAAAAACTGATGAGGCCTCATTTCGGCGGTCATACCAACGGTGAGGTCGCCCGTGGTCCACGGCCCCCGAGGGTCGTTGTCTGGGTTCGAATAGCCTTTGTAATCCTTTTTCAAACCAAGAAAGGATTCGGTTTCCTCTTTGCCGTAGCAAAGAACATATTCGTGGTCAATTGAGACGTTTCTCAAAGCCATCGCGGACGACGCCCTGCGCTTCCAAACGAATTGGGCGATGAAATTGTCTGCGCCAAATATCTCGTCGCAAATGAGTTTCAAAACAGCTTGCTCATTGTCATCAATGCTGATGAAAATCGCCCCATGTTTAGAAAGCAACTTCTGAAGAAGTTTAAGCCGGGGGTACATCATGCAAAGCCATTTATCATGACGGGAAAGGTCATCCCCCTCTTTGCCCACCACCTCGCCCAACCATTTCTGAATAGTGGGATCGTTGACGTTGTCGTTATAAACCCATTCCTCATTCCCGGTGTTGTAAGGAGGATCAATGTAAACACAATCAATCAGCCCTTCATATTCAGGAAGCAGGGATTTGAGGGCAACCATATTGTCCCCATGGATAATCATGTTTCCACGATCGTTTTTCCCAAAATCGTATACCTTTTTTAGAGTATGAAACGGCACCGAGAGGTGATAATTAACGACCTTTTCTTTTCCGACCCATGTAAGTTGTGGCATAAATAACTTTTTAATTATACCCAGTTAGCCTTTTTCTTTCATTTGAAAATCGCAATTTTCATCGTTTTTAGGCATTAAAAATTAGAATTGTTGTTATTCGATCTGATACAAGCATCGTAAATGCAAATGTAAATATTGAATAAAAAAAGTTCGACAAAATCTAATTTTTTATTTTAAGCCCTAAACTTGAAGGGCACAAAACCGCTTTTCTTATCTATAGATAAGTGGAGAGACATTCTCCGGAAATGGAGGTTCTTCTGATGAAAGAGGAACGCATTCAAGGCGCCGCCTGCCTGGCCGCCGTCGCCATCCTGGACGAGGTGAAAGCCCCGGAGGGGTGGAGGAAGGTCCCGATGTGGGTCGACATCGCCGAGAGCTACGTCGAGGCGAACACCTGGGAGGAGCGCAAGAGGTTCGGCAAGGCCCTCGACGCCGCCCTCGCCCGGGTCTCGGCGAGCCAAAAGAGAGAAGCCGCCTAGGGCTTCGGAGTTTCGCCTTCATTCTCCGTCCCTTTTGGGGCATAATTGAAGGCACGGATGGTAGTGAAGCCCCCTTCACCGTCATCCTTTTTTGTTTATCGTCTATTCATCATCGTCATTGTGATGACCACCACCATGCCTTGAGTCATCGTCAAAGTCCCATCTCGGCGGAGAAATTACCTGCCGATAAGTAAAAGGACAAGAGTGAGGCATCTTGGATTCCTCTTCTGTCGGCTGCTTTTGGATGAAGATGGTTTTTTGCGCTGACGGGCGATATTCGCGGATCAGTATATCGATTTTGCTGGACATACTGTCGTAGCCCGGGACAACTTCATAAACGTTGCCGACATAGACGAAGCCCTGCCCGATTTTTTGAGCCATTTCTTGGTTGACCGATCTGGGGATGA
>DAISHV010000082.1:0-6861 GCA_036822315.1 Bacillota bacterium
TTTCAAGCGGAGTCTTCTTGACGATAAGAAGGAATTCCGGAATGCTCTTCGGTTCGCTCACATTGCAATTCCCCCTTTCGTTGCTCGTTAATGGTACTATATGATACTTTTTTATTCAATAGAAAGTAAATAGTAACTTTCAACGGAAAAATCTAAATGCCAAGCAAACGGCGAGGAACTAATCAAAAAGAGCCCTTTTCGTTTCAAAACCACAAAGCAGGACTCAAATGCAAACTTTTTGGTAACAATAACCGAAATTTTTCTATCAAGGATTAATTTCCAGCTTTGATATGCGCTAAAATACCGTGTATAAGCGAGAACGAAATATGAAAATCAAATTCTTTTGTTTAGTCGGAGGGCTCCTAACGGCCCTAGGGCTATGTGGTTGCGGCCAGCTTCGTGAATCTTCATCTAAAAATAGCTCGGAAGAAAATACGACCCAAAACGCCAAGGCTATTTCGGGAGCCTACAAAAACGCCGTAATCAATAACGGGATCGGACGCAGCGTCAATGCCATCACGGATAATTTCGCCGAGATCTCTTCCCAGTATAAAAACGTTTTCGATGCCGCCGCTTTGTCCAATATGACGATGATCAAGACGCAACTCAATCAACAAGAGGCCTCTTCGTATATCTCCTCCTCGATGAAAGACTTCATCGTCTCCATCAATGGCTCTTATTCAACAAATCAAGAAGTCCAAGCTTCCTATCAGCTCTTTACCACCGATGCCTATAAGCGTTATAAGATGGACGCTTCTTTCGATTACACAAGCGAAACTCGCCAAGTCTATTACACCTTATCTCAGAATATTTTGGCAAATCGCATCGATATCGATGAATACCAAGATACGGATAAACTCCGTTCGGCCTTGAGTGCTTCCTTCTTGTCTGATGCGAATGCTGTTGAAAACGGAATCTTATCCGCCAAAGATTTCCTTGCCAAATATGGCACTCACGTGGTTCTTTCGGCCTATTTCGGAGGTAAGATCCAATGCGATTATTACGTGGCCGCCAATAATGCTTCGGTCGATCTAAGCGCCCTTTACTCATACAAAGAAAAGATAAGCGGACTACTCTCCTACGTCATTAATGGCGGGGCGGACAAGGACGAAAGCCTCGATATCTCCGCAAAACTCAATTTTACCGCCAATAACAAAATCGAATCTTTCCATGCCAAAGCTTGGGGTGGCCCTTCAATCCCGATGGCAACCGAAGCCCAATTCTCGGCGAATTTCCCAACCTGGGTGTCCTCGTTCAATCAAAATGATGATTTCACTGCGCTAACCGATTTCCCAAAAAACAGTTTGCTCAATGTCTGGACGCTGCTTCCGACGACATACAGCAAGGCCAAAACCGCTCTTAAGAGCGAATTCGATCAAGAAGCGGCCACCGCCTATACGGATTTCCTGTCCAAATACACGATTTCGAACGAGACGTTCACTTCAAAGAGATTTAGCCCCGCAGTCCAAAGTTGCGCCACCGATAATGGCTATGACACGGATTCACCCAATAACGACTCTGTCGCTAAAAACGAGATTCGCCCCCGGGTTGCCGATTACTTCATCAATGATGTCGCATGGGATGATAAAGGTATCTATAAGCGAGGCTATTTCGGATTTCGGATCGATATGATAACCTCCCAGAATCCCGGCGATATCGAAAGAACCGGCATCAGTGGAAGCTCCGCCAATGGTTCTAAACTCAATAACGATGACTACCTTGTCAAAAATGTGAAAGGAACCACCACTACATTGTCCGATGACGCCAAAATCGGCTATGGCTGCTCTTTCGTTGATGTTTACTATGCCGATGGCACGGTTCAAAGCCTGACGAAAAACAATCTATTCAGCTCCGTTCACCAAGAAGGCTATCCCGTCACCATTCTCGAAGAATCCCAGCTCAAGGCCAATGCCAAAATTTCGCGAATCATGTTGAGCTTTGTTTACGAAATCGCCACCACCTGGCAATCGGGGTGGATCTACGGCACGGCTTACACCAATTGGCGGATGCAAACGTTCTTGAACTTCCGCTAAATGAAGTAATCTAACCTACGCTTTGGACGGATGACTTGTTAAGAAAAATCTAACTCATTAAAATAGAGAAGAACATAAGCCGGATATGGCTTCAGAAAGGCTGCGGGCAAATAACCGAGCCTTTTTTGGATTCCAAGAGTAGCCAATGACCCGAACATTGGATTGTTGGATGCCTCATAAATGAAGGCGGCGTTTCCCCTGATCGAACCGGCTTCTCGGTTCTCAAAAATAGTCCAGCATATCCAAAGTCTCAGCAAAACTTAATCTACTTCCAAAAAAACAGGAAAATGTTCACAGAAGCATTGAAAGAGAGCGGATGAAAGCGAACAATTATCAAGATGGCAAATTGCTACAATTTCTCATCTTTAAGTCCCACCGATTTTGAAGAATCGGCCGGAAATATGAATACGAAGAAACGCCATGGAATCTATTCCAAGCTCTGCCAAGCAGATAAGGCCGAGTAATCATCGCCGCTTAAAAACGCATTCGATTCCTTCGCGTGAGCAGAAAGAAACAATCCTTCTTTTGTTCTTTTCGCTTGCGCGATTGCCAAGGATAATCGCTGTGATTTTTGGCGCACATATCTTGTCTCCAGCTTGACCGATAATCCGCCATTCTTTTTGATAGGACCAACAAGTGTTCTTCGTCAAAAATAACCTGAGATATTGCGAGGTGTCCGCGTGAATTCGCCCACCCGAAATGCTCCTAATCATTTGCCCAAGAAAGGCGGCAACGATTTGAAGAATGAGATCGGTTTGTCTTTGATCTTGGTAAACGACAGGAAAAATATCTGAATTGAAGAGATAATCTGAAACATCGTATTTTATGCAATATCCCGATTCTTTATCGGCGTATCGATCCCACATATAAGAAACGTCATTAGCCTCAGCAAGAGAACAAATTCCGGTTATCTTTTTTGAATTCATTCCAATGGTGAGCAAGTTTTCAATATGTTTATTAACGCCATATTCATCCATCTTTTCAGGAATGTCCGCGACACAATCAACAAGAGGCGAGATATCAATGCCCGGAGCAAGTTTCTCCAATTCGGGGGTCAATTCCGATATTTGGTTGGCCCCTATAGTTCCGTCCTTTTTCATTGTTCTATAAATAGCCGCCCTGGCAATTAGGAAGTTTTCTTCAGAAGAATAGGGTCTGATCATTTCAAGAATTTGATCAACGCATTTCATGGGTAGACCATTAGTTTTAGCTTCATAAAGGTTCTTTTCGTCGAAAGTAATATCGCACTCCGTTTCATCATCGAGTTTGAAGGCCGGGCAGAGAAAAACATAATGGTTCTCGAGCATATCGAAAGCGAATTTATCGAAAGGTCTGTATTTGTAAAGGATGCTCGGCCCAAAATATCGCAAAGGCTGATTGGCAATCGCCTCGTTAATCATTTGAATTTTCGATTCCATTGGTGCAATGCGTTTTATTAGTTTATCCATCCGAGAGATCAAGTCCAGAATCTTCGCTTCGATAAGGTGTGATTAATGATATCATTCGTCCCTTATTTGTAAGCAAAGAAAGAAGCAAACAATAAATGGCCCTATTAAAAGAGCTTTTTCCGATAACTTGGCATTTAAATCAATTCGAAGACTGGCATATAGATGCCGAGAATAAAGGGATAAGACGGCCAATGGTTTGAGCGTATTTTGCACGGGTGTTGAACCGCGAATTTCCCCGGCTTAACCGAGGCCACGGCCTAGATGATCCGTTCGTATTTTATCGGACATAAATGAAAAAGAGGGCCTCCGCTCATTGTAGGGGACGAATTCAAAATTTATTTTTGAAAAAGAGGGGTTCCTTTTGAAAATTTAATCAAATTCTTCAAGGAAATACAGCAAATCGCAAGCGTTCTCTTCGCGTTTTGTAATTCCAAAAACATAGGCTATTGAAACGTAAAGAACAGTCGATAGATAGTCAAAATAAAGATTGGTCCGATCGGGATCGCCACTGTTGGTGGTCGAAACTCTTTCAACAAACAATCCTGGGTGATCAAGAACATTTTGATCTTGAAATGTTTCGGTATTTTTAATGAGAAGTCTTTTTAAATGGGAAATAATGTTTATGCATAGATCTGCATGATAATTGCGCTCTTTCCCGGCTTTAGGATCGGAAGAAAAACAATAATCCAACAGCTTTTTATATTCGCGAACGTGTTGCTCGACATGACAGGTGAAATTATAAGTATCACCGATGGCTTCAATGCAAGGATTTGAAGGAAGCAAAAGTCCATTTTCTGGAGTAGGCAAGAGACTATAGAGAGACCACAGCTCAGCTCCTGTCGTATGATCAACATCGTTGATATAGAAAATTCCAGAATAAGAAACATAGGAGTCATCTAAAAGATTCTCTATATTATCCCGATTTGTTTGGAAATTTTTTAAGAAAACATAGAGCCTTGGCTGAATGTTTTTCATTATGGTGATACGCTTATCGCCAAGAAACAAAAACTCTTGTTCAAATAAGACTTTCTTTCCATCAATTATTGTTTGTTTTTTTATAGAGTTGCCTTGCTGAACGAAGCCAAAACGACCATAGCATTCTTCCAGAAGCTGGAATTCAAAAACTTCGCCTTCTACCAAGAACAAATAATTAGTCATGACTGCTTGCTAAAAATTCGTTAAAAGTACCACCAAGATACATTTTTTCGATGTTGTTGACCTCGCGAATGTTCGGATAGATATCCGAGAGTTTTTGAATTGACGAAACGCCTTCGTCCCAATAAGTAAAAAAGATTTGGTCAGGACGTAAGAGCTGAAGAATGTTCGTGTCGTGTGAAGTAAAAATCAATTGGATGTGCTTCTTTTGTACTTCCTCAAATAAATTTTGGATTACCAAAGGATGCAATCCTCTCTCAATTTCATCGACAATTAAAGGGCTTCCATCCGGAAGAGAGGACAATATTGAGAAAAGAACATAGCTTGAGACCATGCCTTCAGAAACAAGTGAATAAGGAAGAGAATAACGGCCTTTCTTCCCGTGTATTACCGCGTAGTATCCAGAAACGCCTTTCTTCGCGTCGGATACCTTTGCGATATCCATGTTGGGGAAATCAGAATAACGCGAATATATTTCGTTGACTTCTCGGTTCTTTTCCATCGCGACGTCGAGAGGAGATGTCGAAATTGTTTTTTTGCAGAGACACTCATACGAAGCTTCAGTAATAACGGCAAAAGAGGAAAAATAATCGTAGACTTTTTTAACAAGAGCAAACGAAGGTGAAGAATTGTTTGGGTTTTGGATCGAAAGATTCCTCAAAGCAGGAAACAAGTCAAAATCCAAAACGGAGCGGTTCCCGTCGATAACGAGGTCTTTCTTCCTTCGTTCAAAAATCAATCCACCACCACGGGTCAATCGTTCAGAAACCAAGGAATCTTTGCTTGTGAAACGGGTCTCAATCGAATACTCAAATTCGGAGCCATCAAGCGTGA
The DNA here is from genome assembly GCA_036822315.1 of Bacillota bacterium. GTDB lineage: Bacteria > Bacillota_I > Bacilli_A > RFN20 > CAG-826 > UBA4951. The sequence continues at coordinate 5,471 of DAISHV010000082.1, forward strand.
AAGAAATAACCAATTTGCTGCTTTCCCGATCTTTCAAAAAAAGATTCGGGGTGAAAGGGTGAATCCGTGAAGGATCATCAATCATCATCGATAAAAAATTCCGAATCGCTCGAATTACACAGGTCTTTCCCGTTCCATTCTTGCCATAAATCGCGATAGGATTAACAATGTCTCCATCTATCATGGAATTTTTAAAAGCGTACTTGCCTTTTTCAAAAGAAATAGAGGCATTCTCAAAAGATTCGATGTTTTGAAATTGAATTTTGGTAATCATTTTATTCCTACCGTATATTTTATACAGTAATTAGGCCATTGCAAGCCGAACGACTTGCTGAGTTGTTCTTCTTTGCTTGCTGTAAATTCGCAAACTAACTGCAGCTTGCCTAAGCAAAATCGCTTGTAGTCTAGAAAAACCATTCTTTGTTTTGCCAGTTTAGCATCATAGAAATTATCAACTCCAAAGTTTCGGGCGAAGGAAGAAAAACCAAAATGTATCGAATCACTTTCCATTCTCCGCGACTTTTTCTAGATTAATTTATTGATATTTTAGTTTTTGAATGTAATCCCACAGTTCCTCGGAAGTGCGAAACGATTTAAAAGTATCTTTTGTTAAAAGGTTTACAACGGTGCTCCTTGCCATCAAGCAGTATTTCAGTGGATCAACAGCGAAGGTTCTCTTGGAAAAACCGTGGACAACGGAAGAACGATCGCTGTAAAAGTCTTTAAACTCTTTTTCCATCTTGATTCGAGTCTCACAATCATCGCCATTAATAAAAGCATAGGCTTCGGAAAGATTCGCCACGATCCCTGGAGTGATAATTCCTTTTTCGTTCCGAAAAAGAAGCGCCTCAAAAGCAGAGGCTGCATCGGAGCAAATTACCGATTGGTCGTCGGTGTCAAAAGACTTTCCCAGCCAAACAACCGCTGCGATTATCCGCTGTTCTATATCGGTCTTCTCGTCCGAGGAAAGAATGTTCCAAAGCCTTTGACTTCCATTAGACAGATCATAAAAAGAAGAATCGTCTATAGGTATCGCCCGATCTTTGTATTTAAACTGCCAGCCAGAGAGAAGTTTGCCGTTTGCTAATTGGTAGTTCGATATTTCGTATGCTCTAAACGGCTTGTCATCAATATAAAATCTTTCATTTTTGACAAACGCCAGCACCCTGATTGTGTAAATAAGATTCTCAAGATACTTGTCCATTTCGGCAGAGGCATAAATGTTGTCTGGGGCATCGATAGCAACCAGCACATAAACAAAGTTCGCTTCATCTTTCGCCGCGGAGTCAGCTTCGGATTGAAGGGAGCTTGTCCCCAAATCATCACCCAGTTGGAATAATTTATTTTCTAAGATAAAGTTAAGCAATTTTTCTTTTTTAACAAAGGTGAAG
>DAISHV010000083.1:0-6836 GCA_036822315.1 Bacillota bacterium
AGCTGAGCTAAAGGCCCACTTGCGCCCGAAAGCGCCCTAATAATATACAACGATGGTTCTTTGCGTGCAAGCACTGCTTAATCGCGAAAAAAATTTAAAGCGATTTTGGCTCCAAAGAAGGCGTTTCCTTTTTCTCTTTGCTGAAAAAAAGAAAGAGATAACCCAAGAAACCAATCCCGGCGTTGATAGCAAAAAAGACATAGAACGACGTGGCGGTATAAATGGCAGGCGCGGAAAAATTCATACTTCCGGTAAAGACATCCATCATCGCCGAACAAACGGCTAATCCTCCAGTCACATGCGAATGGGGCAAGAGCGAGGAAACGTAATTCACAAATCCGATAAACAGCAAGGCGCCACCTAAGCCTCGACAGAAGGCGTTCGTTAGCGCCAAGGCCCAAGGATTATGAAAAGCGAGGATACAAATCGAAGAAAGGAAAAGCACGCCACCGCCGACAAGCAAACAATTGCGGTCGTTGCGAAGCAACTTCTTAATCGGCTGATAGAAGAACACGGCGATAATTTCGATACCAACCCGAAAGGCATTGACCAAGGAATACTGGCTATCGCTAAAGCCGAGAGCGTTCAGGTAAAGAGGTAAGATATAGCCTTGAATCGAAATCGAACCATCGAGCAAGAAATAGAACAAAAAGAAGAATAAGAAAGGACGGTTTGAAAATATCATCAGCAAACCCGACCTCTTTTTCTCTGCGATCGGCAAAACCTCATCGGAATAAGGGCGGAGGAAAAAGAAGAGAACGAAAATCAAAACGAAGAGGCACGCGGCGAAAAGGAACAGCCAACGATAAGCCCATACCTGAAGCAAGAAATAGCAAGCGACGAGGGCAACCCCAAAACCAATCGAGCCAAAAATCCGAATCGAATTGTAGGGTTTACTTTCTCTTTGTGCCGCATAGGAGGAAGCCCCATCTTCGATTTGATAATAAACTCCATTGACGAAGGCCAAGAAGATGACGACGACAATCAAAGCGTAGAAGTTGGTTAAGAAACCCAAAAGGAGCACGCCCAAAGCTTCCGAAAGACAAATGATTTTGAGCAAGAGAACGCTCCGCTTAAAATGGGTGCCTAAACGACCGATGATGAGACTTCCTAAGCAAGCGGAAAACGGAATAAGCCCCAACAAGATCCCGACCTTCATATCGGAAAAGCCTAAGCCTTTGAGATAAAGCCCATAAAAGGGCGTAAATAAAGCATCAGCAAAATAGACGAGAAAATAAATCAGACGGAAAACCATCACATTGGAAATTCTTTTCATAACATCTGACTTGTGCTAGGGCTAGAAATCGAGTTTCATCACGTCTTGCCATGTCCGGGTAATTTCTAAGACTTCCTGACGATAACTGGCATTTTCCGGATTGGGATCCTTAAGGACTTTGACAATGAGATCAGCAATTTCTCGGGCTTGCTTTACCGTGCAGCCTCGCGAGGTCGTCGCAGCGAAGCCAATGCGAAGACCGCTGGTCTCCGTCGGTTTTAAGGCATCGCCATGGAGCATATTCTTGTTGGTCGTGATGCCCACCGCTTCGAGTTTCAGTTGAGCCTCTTTGCCCGTCAGATTAAAGCTCTTCATAACATTGAGAAGTAAAAGGTGATTCTCGGTGCCACTGCAAACACATCCAAGTTTTTTAAACTCTTCATCGCAGGCTTTAGTGTTATCGAGGACGTTTTGGATATAGCCTTTGAACTCTGGCTTGAGATCTTCGCCAAAGCAGACGGCTTTTGCAGCGATAATGTGTTCTAATGGACCGCCTTGGGTATAAGGGAAAATCGCTTTGTTAATCTTCTTCGCTAATTCAGGATCATTCGTCAAGATGATGCCACCTCGCGGTCCCCGAAGCGTCTTATGGGTCGTCGAGGTAACAATATCGGCGTAGTCACAAGGATTTTGGCAAAGTCCCGCGGCGATGATGCCGGCGATGTGAGCCATGTCGACCATAAAATAGCAATGAACAGTCGCGTGGGCATTATGCTTATCAATTTCTTCTCTCATGCGCTTGAAATCAATGGCATAGGGATAGGCCGAATAACCCGCTAAGAAAAGGTTCGGGTTATATTCATCAAGGCAGCGAGCGATCACTTCATAATCCAAACGCCCATCATCACCGAGCGGATAATGGACGAAATGATACATCTCAGCGCTGAAAGAAACCGGCGAGCCGTGTGTTAAATGACCCCCATCGTTGAGCTCAAGGGACAAAACGATGTCGCCTGGAGCGATGATGGCGTGATAAGCGGCAAAGTTCGCTTGCGATCCCGAGTGGGGTTGAACATTGGCGAATTGACAATGGAAGAGTTTGCAAGCCCGAGCAATCGCGATGTTTTCAACCGCATCGACGTTCTCGCATCCCCCGTAATAACGGTGTCCAGGATAACCTTCGGCGTATTTGGCGGTGAAGATACTCGCAGCCGCCTCTCTCACCGAGTAAGAAGGATAGTTTTCTGAACAAATCAACTCAATTCCTTCGTTTTGGCGCTTCTCTTCCAAATCAAAATAGTGCTGAACCTCTTCGTCTTTCATAAGCGAGCCTCCCTCATTTCCTTCTATAATCTTCCGCACCTAAAAAGGAAACTCAAGAAAAAAGACGTTCAAAGACGACGAAAAGAGCATTACAATAGCGTTGACGAAAGGGGAGAAGCTCATGTCAAAGATCTTTATTTATTACTCCGCCACAGGAAATGGCGATGCCATTGCGTCCTTCTTAAAGCAAAAAGGTTATGCGATTTTAAAAATCGATATGGTGAAGCCCTATGGGAAAAGCCACTTTTTTAAAATGCTGAAATACGGGAAACGCGCCTTGTCTCATACCCGCGAAGAACTCGCCCCCTACGCGATGGATCTTTCTCCTTTTGATACCGTCTTGATTGGCTCGCCGATTTGGGGTGGCTCAATTTCTTCGCCGATGTACACCTTCCTCAAAGAAAATTCTTTTATCGGAAAAAATGTTTTAGGCATCTTCTACTCCATGAGCGGAAAAGCCAAGAAAGCCCCGGACGAGCTAAAATCTTTCTACCCCGAGGCGAAAAGCATTATTATCGAATCCCCGCTCGACAATCTTGATGAGATGAAACGCTTGGTCGACCAAGTCGCTTAAAAGAAGAAAACGTTTTTACAAAGTCATCCTTCGGCTTTTTTCATCGTTTTTTCTTTCTTTTATTGAAGAGCGAAGGACGAAAAGCCGAAGGAAGATTTGCTATTGTTTTCTTATGAAAATCGGGCGAATCGAAATCCACCCTGCTTTTCCTTACCAGAAACTTCCATCGCTATGCGGTTGGATTTTAGCCTTGCTTTCCATAGAAGAGGCGACTTTTGCCGGCGATTTTTTGCTCCTTCCTTCTGAGACGACCCTTTGGGGCATCTATGGCCTTCGCCTCGCTTTCTTCGTGGGCTTAGGTTTAGCCATCCTCATCTTGTCTAAGTATCCCCATTTCCCCGCTTGGGTTTTTGCTCTTGCCGCTAACGTTTGTTTACTCTTGTCTTTCCTTCCTTTGCTGAGAGAAGTTTTATTTCCATTGCGGCTCTTATTTTCGCTGTTCTCGGGATTAAGCGCTGCCCGTTTTGGCATCGACTTTTTTCTCTCTTTCGACAACCGACAAAAGGGAATTTCTTTGCTTCTGGCCTTTGCTTTGGCTCCTTTTCTTTTTCTGCTCCAGCAAGAACCTTATCTTTCTTTATGCCTCTTAGCCCTACCTGGTTTTTTCCTTTTCTTCCCCTATAACATCCCGAAGAAAGCGGAACCTCTCCTCTTGGAAGATGTGCCAGAATGGTGGCTTTTGCTTCTGGCCTTTTCATCCTTTCTCCTCAATGGAGCACTCGAGTTGTCCTTTCTCCGTGAACTCTTCCTTCAGTCCTCTTCCAGTTCTCTTTGGGCATTCGGAGGGTCTTTTGCAGGGCTTTTCATTAGCCTTTTCTTCCTCAAAAGCCGTCGCTTCTTCATGAGCCACGGTCTTTATTTCTCTTTTTGGGTCTCAGCCTTAGGCGGCCTGGCCTTGTTCTTCGCGCCTGATTCGATTGCTTTGGCTTTGACGGCATCTTGCTTAGGCGCCGCCCATACGATTGGCTTGTTTTCGCTTTATTACGTCTTAGGAGTCTACACGAAGAAGTATTGGAACCTTCCCTTCTATCATGGCGGTGCCCTTTTCTCGAGTCTCGCTTATGGATTAAGTCTTCTTTTGGCGTTATTGGCACCTTTCTCACTCCAGCAAGAAAATCGTTATTACCCGGCGATCTTTATCGCATTCCCCCTCCTTTTATCCCTTGTGATACCAAGCCTCTTCGAACGGAAAAACACCCGGGCGTGGTTAACGGACCTCCACCGTGAAGAGGTCAGCCACGAGGAAGGCTTATCCCTCTTTCTTCATGACCACCATTTCTCTCCCCGTGAAATCGAGGTCACCTCTCTTTTACTTCAAGGTTTGACCTTAAAGCAAATTGCCCTTGAACTTCATCTCTCTTATCCAACCATCAACACCTATCAAAATGGCATCTACCGCAAATTAGGCATTAACAGCCGGGCCGAATTGATTCTTCTTTGCCATCCTTTCTTAGAGAAAAACGTCACTCATTAGAATTAATGACTAGCCTCGCGGGATCTTCCGTCTTATGGTGAGGACGAAAGAAGGTCATCTCATGACTCATCGTCTCTTCCTTTCTTCTCTCGTGCTCCTCTTAAGCGGCTGCACCATCCCCTCGCTTTCAGTAACAGGGACTTCTTCGACCGCCTTATCCGAAACTCCGACAAGCACAACATCTCAAAGTAGCGTTGCCATTTCTAGTGAAGAAACTTTCGACTATGGCGAAGACTTTATCGCTTCCCATTTAGGCACCACCTATTGGATCACCTATTCCTATAGTGCCAAAACCAACGGAGTTGCCGAGGAACCCTACCTCTTAACCAGCGCGAGAAACGAACAAGGATATTACATTAAGGATAACGCCGGAACCGAAGCTCTCTTTATCAAAGATGGTGCGGATTTCATTGTCTATATGCCCAATGATTCGGGCGTTTTAAGCCTCGTTCCAGATTTACGGTTGGATGAGACAAACGTCCGCGGCTATACCACATCGCTATTGGCTTTCATGAGCATTTATGATGTCGCCAGGGATGATTTGGTTAAAAACGGCGAAGAAGTCATCGCCGGAAGAAGCTGCTGGAAATATGTCTTCCATGCCACCTACACCGCTTCCGCGATCGATCTTCATTACAGCATCGACAAGAAAACCGGGGTTTGCCTCCGCTACAACGCTGAAGCCATCCAAGGCAAAGACACGAGTGCTTTCGAATTCGTTTGCACCGTCTTCAAAGATAGCAACGTGACACTGCCGAGCCATCAATAAAACTAAAAGGAAAAGTCCAACCCAGGAAGATTGGACTTTTTTTCGACCCCGCCCCAGAAAAGGGGGCTTCTTGAGCGGGCAGCTTGGATGAAGTTACTCTTCGCTCGGGGCAGAAGACGTATCTTCGTGAACGACGTAGGTGACGACGCTATTGCCATCAGCATCCTGACTAACGACCTTTTCATAAACTCCGACTAAGGCCATAGATCCGATTTGCTTGAGATGGACCGCATAGAGGGTTTTGCCTTCTTCGAGATAGCGATCGATCACCATCTTGGTGAAAGGCGTTTTATAAACAAGGCGTTCTTGCTCCGTGCTATTTTGGAGAAGCATCCGAACATAGCTTCCTTTGACGAAAGAGGTATAAGCGTAAACCATTGCGGTTTTGCCGTTATTTTCGATCTGCGCTTGTTCGACCGAGAGGAAATTGCCCCGTTCACCAACAAGAACAAAGGACGAGAGATCATACGATTTCGTTGCGCTCTTAATCGTCAAGTCCTCGGAAACGAAATGATAAGAAACATCTTCGATGACCGCTAAACCCGCTTTCCAAAGCGAAGTGCTGGTGAGTGTGCTATCGGTTTCATCATCAACAAAGGACCAATTGCCATTAAGCATCCCGGCGAAATAGCCACCACGATAGCCAAAGCCATGGGCGTAATGGACAAAGGTGCCGTCATCTTGATTGCCGCTAGAGGTTGAACCTGTCGTTTGAGAAGTCGTTTCTGCTGCATTTGACGAGGAAACCGGATCGTTACTCGTTGAAATCGTGACATCAACGCTTCCTTCGATGGAAGCCATAACAGCATTAGGATCTCCATAATAAAGCGTCACCGCTTGGCTCGAACCGGAAGGCAAAGTGAAGGTGAGTTTTTCTTCGCTGGCATATTCAGCTTTATCCGAAGTCAAAGTTTCGCTCTTCACCGAATAAGCATCGACACTGAGGGCATCGAAGCTCGCCAACGTATCGCTGATGTTTGTGCCAGAGAACGTAACGGGACTAGCTTCAGAAGAACTAATCGAGGTACTTCTCTTGGCGAAAGAGACAGTGCTCGTACTCGAAGCAGACTTCATCAATAGAGCAGCAGAACCGATTTCTTTTTGTAGTGATGTGGCTGTGGTCGAATCGGTTTGACCAGCTAAAGTGCAGCCGGCTAAGCTACCAGCGCCGAGAATGGCGATCGACATGAGAATCCAAGTTTTTTTCATTTGAGATTTTCTCCTTACGCCACTAATACGTTGGAGCAAAACCTTTTGTTGGATTTTTAGTCGTTAAAAGTTAATGTCGAACCATTATAAACGTAGATTCTTTGCCCATTTTCATAAGAAAGTAATATTTTGCTCAATCCGGTTCCATAGAGGGCATAATGCTCAGACGAGAGTTCGAGAACCCGATAAGTTCCCTCGTGGAAGTTGCTGGCGTCATAGAATTGGGCCGAGACGAAACGGCTCGTGCCGTTGGCATTCAATAAGCGGAGCG
>DAISHV010000084.1:0-141 GCA_036822315.1 Bacillota bacterium
TGGTGGCCCAGGCCGGGTTCGAACCGGCGACACCAGCCTTTTCAGGGCTGTGCTACTGCCAGCTGAGCTACCGGGCCACGTGTGATGATGGATTGGCGGACCATGGGGGATTCGAACCCCCGATCTTCTCCGTGACAGGGA
>DAISHV010000084.1:151-6611 GCA_036822315.1 Bacillota bacterium
CCGCTACACCAATGGTCCATCAGTCACGCCTAACTATTATCCACATCGCCCCTATGCTTTGCAAGTAGAAACTAACTCCTTTCTTCTTTCTAAGAAAGAAGGAGGACTTCAAAAAGGAAAAGAGCCCTCTTTGGGGAAGGGCTCTTTAGCAGCAAAGAAGATTAATAGTTGTTGGCTTTGAGTTCGAAGAAGCTCTGCGGATGTCCGCAAACCGGGCACTTGAGCGGAGCATACTTGCCAATAACAATGTGTCCGCAATTGCGGCACTTCCAGACACTGACATCGCTGCCAATGAACACGACGCCACCCTTGACGTTTTCAAGAAGTTTCTTGTAGCGCTCTTCGTGGGTCTTTTCAATCTTGGCCACCATCTCAAACTTATAAGCGATTTCGGTGAAGCCTTCTTCACGGGCGGTCTTGGCGAAGCCGGCATACATGTCGGTCCACTCATAATTCTCGCCCGCGGCGGCAGCGGCTAAGTTCTCAGCGGTTGTTCCGATATCACCATTCGGTTGGAGATATTTGAACCAGAGTTTCGCGTGCTCTTTTTCATTGTCAGCGGTCTCTTCGAAGATCGCGGCGATCTGTTCATAGCCTTCCTTGCGGGCCTTGCTTGCAAAATAGGTGTACTTGTTGCGGGCTTGGCTCTCGCCAGCGAAAGCGGCTTGAAGATTTGCTTCAGTTTTGGATCCTTTAAATTCCATATGTTTTAGGATTCCTCCTTGGTCTTCATTATAGTAGCGAGGGAAAAAGGTGCAAGAAGAACGCTTATAAGGCGTTGTATTCTTTTTTGAAGTTCTTGTAGAGGGTAAAAAGTTCTTGATGGGGCTCGTCCGGATAGGTTTTGGCGTATTCCGAAAAGTTCCATGGTTTCACGTTGATCACGTGCACCACCGGCGTCCAGACGAGGGCGTGGGTATAATGGCGAATCACCGTGTCATCATGGAGAGTGACGTGATCGTTGTATTTGGTTTCAAGAATGGCTTTTTTCGCTAGAGGGACCGCGTTGAGCGCCGTCTGATCGGGCATGAGCATCAATTTCGAATTTACCGCTTTCCGGGCTTTTTTGAAGCAACCATCTTGCCGGATTTGTTTGAGATTAAGGAGCATCACGCCGGTGTTGAATTTGGCTTTGAGGAAATAGCGGCTTTCGATTTGATCGGGGGCAATCGCGAAATCTTTGCCTTCTAAGGGCGTTCCGTAAAGCGAATGCAAAGAGGAGAGAATCACCGTGTCATAATCCAAATAGAGAACGATATCGGGCAACGAGGGAATCAAATCCATCAAGAGCCGCATAAAAGCGTAGGGCGTATAAAGGTTTTTGAGATTGACGGAATTTCCGAGTTCTTTAACGAAAAGATCGCTGCAATCAATGAAATAAACGCGAGAACCCTTTTGGTAAGTTTGAACCATCCCTTCCAAAAAAGACCGTTCCTTTTCTCCGAGGGAAGCATAGTGTTTTTTCTTATCGATAAAGGTACCGCTTAACAGATAGACGGCTAAGACTTCATTCGAATTCTCTTTTGCTAAAGAGAGAAGCGACATCATGATGCCCGAGAATGCGTGCAAATCCCCCACATAGGCAACGTTCATCATGGCTATTGTTTCTTCCCGGGATTTCGGTGCACCTTAGCCCATTTGGGCTTCATGATGACGCCCAAAGTATCGGCGATACCATAGAAGACCATGAAGACGGGCGAAAGGAAGATGCCACTCCAATACCCTTTGAGGCTCTTCAGCCCGAGATGCTTTTTTGAGAGCATAAGGGCCAGCCAAGCTTGCAAAACATAAATGACATAGAAAGAAGCAATGACGCCGACGATTCCCCAAAGTAACGTCCAAAGAATATCTTGAGAACGTCCCGCGGTAAGCAAATTGCCGCTAATTTCGTAGATGCCCCCAAGCCAATTGCCATTCGGAACGAAGGCATTGATCAAATGGCCCAAAATATAATAGATGTAATAGCACGGGTACCAGGTGCAGGCCATAAAGCCAATCGGAACGAAAGCCATTTGGAAGAACAAATCGATGAAGGAAATACGACCTGAAACAAAGAAATGCCCTGCAAATCGCCAGCCGATTTTCCAAAAGACATCATTGAGACCGTGTCCCATCCGGGAAACGCGGGCAAAGGTATCTTTGGCGTTAGAAGGCTGATCTTCATAGACGATAGCATCAGCGACGTAATGGATGCGGTGTTTGCCCATCATCCGTTTCATCGTGAATTCGGAATCATCGCTCATGGAGAGGGCATCCCAACCGCCGATTTCCTGAATGATTTTGGTCGATACGAGCATGCCAGCGCCCGTTAACATGCTATCCATATGGCAGCGTTCGCGGAAATTGCAGGCAATTCGCGAATCGCGGATGTAATAAATCGCGCTGACCTTAGTCCAGTTATTCTGAGTGGGATTCGTCGAGCTTTCAAAAGGACGGCAGATGTCGCAGCCGAGCGAGAACGCATCGTTCATCCTTTTGAGGTAATCAGGGCAAGCATGGTTATCGGCATCGAAGCGAATGAAAGCATCATAAACGCCAGGATAATCCTTAAGGATTTCGTTCATCGCATACTGAACGGGGAACGCCGCCCTGTGGTGAGCGGGATCCGGGTCGCTATGGGTGTAGGTAATCGCCCCCGCCGCTTTCGCTTTGACTTCGGTATCGTCAGTGCAGTTATCCGCGCAAACGAAGACGTCAAAACGGTCTTTCGGGTAGGTCTGTTGATCAAGCAAGCTCTTCACGGTCTCGCCGATGACGTCGCTTTCGTTGCGAGCAACAATCAAAACGGCCATCTTGTGATAATGGGTGGACTCTTTGAAATGCTTCGGGGGGAGCCAAATGAAAAGAATGTAGATCAGCTGAATGGCGAAGAGTACCGTCGAAATGGCACAGCAAATATAATTGATGATCTCGAGCGTCCTATAAAAGATTTCCATAAGGGATATTTTACCTAGTTTCCTCTAAAAAAGAAGCCCCCATAAAAGTCAGAGGCTTCCCCTCACTCCTTCGGGCGCGGACGATATTCGACGTATTCGACATTTTCGAGACTCGAAGCCGTATCTACCATGTAATCATAGACTGACTTTTGAAGATCTATCGCCCGTTCCGGAAGCGCTAAATCCGGGTTTGGATAGATCGGGGTGGAGATATGAATCACCACGCGGGGCGGGAGAAAGCGGAACACTTTGCGGTTCTCGTAAGTGACGCAAGCGGCGACGACTGGCGCATTCAGCGCCGCGGGATAGGTGAAAGAGGCCGAACCAAAAGGGCGAATCCGCGTGCTATAAGGCCAAATATGAGCCTCAGGGAAAATGGTGATCGCGCAGCCGCGTTTGTAATGATATTCGATAGCATCGATGAACATTTTCGTGTGCTCTGGGGTATCCGGCAAAGGCAAATTGCCCAGCATCATGATGAAATTCCGCAAGCCGAATAAGGAAACCGAATCATCGTTGGAGATGATGTAGTTCCGCCGAAGTTTGGAGATAAAACACTGGGGAAAGAAGCCATCGCCAATTTGCGTGTGGTTGCAGAAGATGAAGTAGCCTTTTAAGGGCAATTTCTTTAATTGTTTTCGGCCGACGACTTTCACGCCCCAGCCAATTTTGCTCACGACCCAAAGGATTGGTAGAGCCAAGGCGTAATAAATAAGGTAAGAAAAGAACTTCCAAAAAAAGTTTTTGTGGATGTATCTGAAGTGATTGCCGAGAGGTTTCCGCTTGATATGGGTGCCGGAAAACTCATCGTTCAATAAATCGTCATAATAGACTATCTTTTTCCGCCGAGCCATGCGTTAGTGATGATCTTTCTGGTGCTGGGCGATGACGTCTTTGAACATCATTTCCATCTCGTCCATGACCTTATCGTACTCGAATTGCTTCGAATATTCGACATACTTTTGCGAAAGGGGCTTTCGAATTTCCGGATGCTCATAGAAATAATCAATCCGTTCGGCCATCGCTTGAGCCGAGTTGGCCTTGAAGACACAGTGCTCATCCAAAGAGAAAGCGCTCATCGCCGAAGTTTTAGCCGCGTTAATGAGGGGAATGGCACCGCAAGTCTCGGCTTCAAGAAGCGACATGGATTCGATATCCACCGCGGAAGCGTGACCATAAAGATCGCAGGTATTCAAAAGGGTATTGAGTTCCGGGTGGTTAAGGAAAATCACTTCGGGAGTCTGCGATAAATGGCGGCGTTTCGCGTAACGAAGAATCTGTTTCTCGCGCGGTCCCTCTCCGCAAAGAACAAGCTGAATATCTTTCTCATGACGAGAGAGTGAAATCGCCTTCACAAGGAGCATTTGTTTCTTCTCTTTTGAGAGGCGCCCCACGCAAACGATGACGAATTTGCCGGCATACTTAGGTGAACGAACCGCCGAAGGATCATAATGGATCTCGCTCTTGATGCCATTAGAAATCACATAGCCTTTAGGCGAATGCCCGCTTTCTTTTTCGAAGACGCCTTTAATGAAAGCACTCGGATAATGAATCGCATCGACATAGCGATAAAAATGATGGTAGAAATTCCGATATATCAGATTGTTCGCCAAAGGATCGTGGATGAGCCACAAAAGATGAGCGGTGACATTTTGCGCTTGAACATGGAAGCCAGCCGTAATGGGCTTATTGAGACGCCGAGCCACTTTAACGGCTCTCCGTCCGAGCGAAAACGGCATCATCACGTGAACGAGATCAGCATCACTGATCGCCGCGGTTAACGTCGCGGTATCCGCCTTGGCTAAGCAAACGCCATTGGCATCAACGATCTTTTGAAAAGGACCGAAGTTCAAGGACGGGACGACGTAATAGAATTCCATCCCTTTTTTCGAAGCGTCCGGGCAAACAATCCGCACCTGATGTCCGCGGGCTTGCATCGCCTTAATTAAATCGAGGGCGACGATTGTCGTCCCGTTATTGAGCGCGCCTAAAACATCGCAAATTACAGTGATGGTCATGATATCACTTCCCCGGAAGTATCCGAAGCGAGGAAGGAAATGTTGGGGTCGCAAAGTTGGGCATCCCGAAGAAGCTTTTTCTTCAGATCCCGTTTTTCAAACGCTTGTTTATCGACGGCGTCCCAAATAAAGACCCAACTGGCGATCGAAAGGATTTGACTCGCGATATCAAAATATTCGGCTCCATAAATCCCCTCAGCGGTGAATTTATGATAGAAGCCGGTGAAAAGCGAAGTCAGGACAATAAGAAGAACTCCGACCAAATAAAGCCAGATAATCGAATGGTTGCAACGGAAAATCTCATGTCTCGTCTCATCGAAATCAAAACGGTAATTGCCTTTGAATTCTTTACTGATTTTTTCTTGGTCCATCGTTTTGCTCGGATCGACAAGAAAATCAATCGAGATCGGCGTCGAAACCCGAAGGTATTTCACCGAGGATTCCACATAGGAAAATAAAGCGGGCGAAAGATCGTGACCCGAAGAAAACGCATCATAAACTTCAGCGCCATGGCGAAGATCCACCTCAATGTGGGCTCGGCCATCTTCCTTCATTAATTCAGCGGCGTAAGTCTCAACAAACTTATCTTGGGATAAGATGAGGGCTTTTACCCGTTCATTCGCATGTGCTAATTCATCACTCTTCTTGCTCATGGCCTGTATTTTAGGCGCAGGCGCGTCTACCCGCAAGGAAAAGGACTCTATTCTTGCTCTTCAAAAAAGAGAATCCGCTTTTTAGCGGAGCAAAGGCTCGTTGGGGCCGAAGTACTCGTATTGGGCCGAGCGAAGTAAGGTCATGCCGCAAACCAGCAAAAAAGTCCAGTCATAAGTGTGCAAAATCGTATAACCATATAAGCCAATCGCGGCAACCCAAATTCCAATCTCAACAATATAGGAAATCATCAAAGCCCACATCGGTCCATTTTTGCCGAACATTCGGGTGACCGGAAGAACAAAAGAGCTAAGAATTGCAAGGATATTGACACTTAAAAGCACCAATAAGGTTGTGCTAGCGGCTGAGGATAATGCCACGTCTTTGACCATGAGCAAAAGAGCCAAATCAAACGCCACGGCGAAGATGCCGGTAAAGATGAAAGCAAACTCCGTGAAAAAATGCTCTTTGCGGAAGAGCATAACTAAAGCAAAAATCGAGGTGAGGCTAAATAAGGTTCCCATTAAAACGAAGTACCAGAGATGAATCGGACTGCCCGAAAGGTAAAAATAAGTAGAGAGGGCAAGATAGCCTAAACCGCAAAGAAGCGAAAGCCCCGTCAAAACCCAAGCCAAAATCCGCGAAATCTTTTGCATTAAGGAATAATTTTCTTCCGGACTCATAGGTCTATTATCGTCCTTTCCTTCTTCGCCAACAAGTCACGAAATCTTTGCCCCTTTTTTGTGGAGGATTTCGTTCTTTTTATACTCTGTCTAAAAAAATTAAAAAAGCCTCGATGACTCGAGGCTTATTTACCGTTTGGTTGCGGGGGGTGGGCTTGAACCACCGGCCTTC
>DAISHV010000085.1:0-6579 GCA_036822315.1 Bacillota bacterium
AAGGGCAGTCGTCATCGATATCTTGGCCGCCTTCGACGCCTCGCTGACGGACGTGCCGGCCAGTACGTTCACCAGGAATTTGACCATGGTCCGGAGGGGAAGTTTCCTCTGGTCGACCAGGCCCCCGCTCGCGGGGATGAAGGTCCTTCCGCAACGCCTGCAGCGATATCTCTGGAGGCCGCTTTTCGCCTTGCCCCACCCGATGGCTTGGCCCGATTCCCCGCACGCCGGGCAGGCCGGATTGGGCCGCGCCTCGGCGATGAGGCCGGCGTCTTGGCTCGGGCTCTCGCGGGACCTCGCGCACTCGGGGTCGCCCTCGGCCTTGATGAGGGCCTCTTCCTTGTTCTTCGGCGTCTCGAAAACGCCGCACCTCCTGGCGAGGGAGGATCTCCGGTCTGGCATGCGTTGCTCCTCTGGATTCCGGGTGGCCGCCGCCGAGGTTCAGTCCCCAGGCCGGACCCAAGAGGCGCCGGCCACCTGAAATCTATCTTGGACGCGAATCCGATCTGGCAAGGCCATTATACGCCAAAGCCCCGAAGGCCTATGAATCACCAACACCGTGCATGGGAGTCAGTAAAATGAAAAATCTTTGCAAAAACCTCTTGCTTCTCTCGTTATTGGCTCTGATGCCTTTGACTTCGTGCCAAGAGAATACATCATCTTCTACTTCGAGCACGCTTCCAGGCTCATCCGTTTCTTCTTCGAGTTCGCTTAGCGAAGAAACGGGCATAACGCTTACGGAATATCGTCTCACGCTCTATATTGGCGATGCTTATACGTTAACCCTGACTCTTCATGGGCTTAGCGGAAGCGTGACTTATCTCAGCAAAAACACGGCTATTTGTAGCGTTGATGCTGGTGGCGTGATTAGCGCCTTATCTTTAGGAACAACGATCGTCAAAATTTCTTTAGGCGATTGGAGTGCCCTTTGCCAAGTCAGCGTCATCGCCAAAAGCAATGACGGGGCTTCGGCTTTAACTCTTAGCCTATCCGATAGCGATATTACCCTTTATCAGGGCGAAAGCTATGTCTTGGCTCCGACGCTCCGCAAGGATGGGGCGACACTTGAAGGAAGCTATAGCTATGCTTCAAGTGATGAGACGTTTCTTTCGATTTCTTCTTCGGGCGTCATGACGCCTTTAAAAGAGGGCAAAGTGACTATCACGGTCATCGGAGCTTACGAGAAAGAAAGCGCCTTCGCTCTTTGCGAAGTGAGCATTCTCGAAGCCAAAACCTCCTTAGTCGAAGCCTATGCTGATCGCGAGGTGGTGGTAGGCACTCCTTTAGCGTTAAGCTATTGTCTTCAAAAAGGTAATGTGATCACGCCGGTTGCCGCTGGCATCGTTACGTATGTTTCCAGCGATACCAGTATCGGTAAAACTCGGGCGGGAAAATTGAACGGCATTCAAAAAGGCACGATAACCTTGACGGCGACGGCTTTGGTGGATGGGACCAGTTACACCTGTGTGACAAATTTCCGGATTCGTGAAAGTTACACCGTGAATTTCGTGGTCGATGGTGCGACTGTGTATAGCGAAAAAGTCCTCGATGGTGATGCCCCGAAGTATGGGGAATCCCGACTTCTTCTGGCCACGTCTTCAAATGCTGGAACGTTGGTACGGGAGCCTTTGGCGGCGTGGTTGAAAGCAATCTCACCCTGACGGCTTCGTGGTATTCCTATTCTTCGAATACTGAAGGTCAAGAATCGACAATTTATGCCTTTTCTTCGAAAGAAGATATTACCCCGAGCGGTGGCGCTTATTGCGCTTATCAATCCTCAGACTCTTTTGCTTGGAGCACGATTCAGGTCTTCACGACCAGCATCGATGGAACCTTTGGCATTCTCTTGCCAGCGATTAATTATTCTCTTTATCCAGCCGTGAGTTTCCGCGTCGCGATTGATTTCTTCTTCTCAACGCTCTCTTATGAAGGCACGGCGCTTTCTTCAACCCATTGGAGCGCAAACGATCTTCATCTTGTGACCATCAAGAGCTCCGCCGTTTATGTTGATGGCAAGAGCATGGCTAGCCTCGCTTCTAGCGTTAATAGTGGTAGCGAAGGTCTCTTGTTGAAAGCCACCAACGATACGGGCAGCGGACGATATTACTTCTCTGATCTTTTTGGCTATTTGGTCGATGAATGAAGACTTCAATACATCTTTGATGAAAAAATCCCCTGAAACCCTTGCTCTTTTTGAAAGAGAGGAAGGATTTGCAGGGGATATTTTAAATGCTCATGACTTTCATTAAGAAGTCTTGTATTCGTTTTTCTTTGGGGTGGTTAAAAATCTCGTCTGGCGTTCCATCCTCGACGATACGGGTATCATCGATAAAAAGAACCCGCGTCGCTATTTTCTTCGCAAAGCTCATTTCGTGGGTAACGATCACCATCGTCATCCCAGCCTTGGCTAAGCGGGCGATGACATCGAGGACTTCGCCAACCATTTCGGGGTCAAGCGCAGAAGTGGGTTCATCAAAAAGTACCATCTCCGGATCCATGACTAAGGCTCTAGCGATAGCAACGCGCTGCTTTTCGCCACCGGAAAGGAGGTTCGGCTTCGCATCTTTTTTCTCGAGAAGACCGACTTCCTTTAATAACGATAGCGCCTTTTCTTTGGCCTGTTCCTTCGTTAAGTGATGAAGCGTGACGGGAGCAAGGGTGATGTTCTCTAAAACGCTGAGGTGGGGGAAGAGTTCAAATTGTTGAAACACCATCGTTTCTTTTTGACGAATTGCGGAGGCATTTTTCGCATTCATCGTCAATCCTTCAAAGACGACTTTGCCTTCGTTAGGAGTGACCAAACCGTTCATCGTTTTAATCAAAGTGCTTTTGCCCGCTCCCGAAGGACCGATGACCGCTAAGACTTCGCCTTTTTCGATGGTTAGATTAATGTCTTTTAAGATCGCTTTGCCATCGAAAGCAACCGTGATATGTTCAAGGCTAAGCATGGGAAAAAGCCTTCCTTTCGAGATAAGAGAGACCGGCGCTTAAGAGCATGACAATAACGAAATAAACCAAACCCATCACCAAATAAACCGTTAAGAAATCGTAGGTGGCGTTGGCAATCTTACGGAACGCTAAGGTCAAATCGAGGGTTCCGATAAAGCCTGCGACCGAAGTCTCTTTGATTAAGGCAATGACTTCGTTGCAAAGACTCGGGAAAGCGTTCTTATATGCCTGGGGCAAAATAATTTTCTGCATCATCGAACGATAAGATAAACCCAAAGAAAGCCCCGCTTGGTATTGGCCAAGGGGAACGGCGTTAATGCCGCCGCGGATGATTTCGCTCACATAAGCGCCGCTATTCAGACCGAACGCAAGCATTGCCACATAGACGGAATCGCCACTATAAGAAGCGAAGAGAATGAAATAGATAATGAGAAGTTGAACGACAACTGGAGTTCCTCGGAAGAGCAAAACATAGAACTTCGCGATCTGTTTGAATGCCAAAACTACGACGTTTTGGCTTTCCGATTGCGTAATCAAGCACACCAACGTTCCGAGGATGAGTCCCATGATAAAGGCCACTAAAGTGATGAGAAAAGTATTGGCTAAACCTTGAAGAAGCAAGTTGGCGTTATTGGATGAAAAATTCTTCGCTAACGCCGAAGAAACCGCATCGCGGTTAACCAAAAAGAGAATGAGAAGGCTGAGGAGGGCCGCCCCGATCATGACGAGGCGGACGATCCATTCCTTACGAGTAGGCTTCTTCATCACGCCTCACTTCCAAAGTATTTCGCTAAGATCGTATCAAGGGTGCCATCGCTAGAAATCGTGGTGATGAAACTATTGATCGAATCTAAAAGAGTCGTGTTATTTAAAGCCAAGGCAATCGCATATTCTTCTTCGGTCAGAATCGGAGTGAGATAGCTAATGCCTGAAATTTTCTTGGAATAGAGTTTAGCGGGTTCGAGATCGATAATGACGGCACTGACTTGACCATTGCTGAGGGCTTTGCATGCCAAAGCACCATTGTCAAAGCTGACAGCGGTGGCTCCGACGAGACTATCGCTGACATAACTTTCACCCGTTGTGCCCCGTTGAACTCCAATTTTGATGGCATCCTTTTTAAAGGTATCAATGATGGCGTCGGCTGTGGTTAAACTCGCATAGGAAGAATCGGATTTAACAATGGCAACCTGATTGGCTTTGAAATAGGTATTGGAGAACGCCATGGTCTTTTCTCGTTCGGCATTTTTCGTGATGCCTGCCACCGCGCAATCCACGTGATAAGTGGTTACCGAAGTTAAGGCAGCGTCGAACTCCATGTCTTCGATATTAGCTTTTACGCCGATCGAAGTGGCGTAAGCCGTGATGATATCGGCGTCAACACCGGTAATCGTCGTGCCATCGAGATATTCAAATGGCGCAAATTCGGCATTGGTCGAAATGTTGAGGGTTCCGTCCTTTTTGATCGCATCGAGATTACGGAACGAAGCGGATGAGCACGAGGCAAGAACCCCGGCGAGGCAAAGAATAGCAGCGGCGACTTTGTTCGATTTCATGATGTATTTCCTCCTCTGAAATCGGAAAAGGTCAAAGAGGATATAAAAAGCCCTCAGACCTTTTTGTCTAAGGGCGTTAGTGATAACGCTGTGCCACCTTAGTTTGCTCTCGATTTCACAATCGAGGCCTATGAGTACCTTAGAGGGATACTCAGACGCTTTGACGGGCGAACCCGGCTTACCCTATTAACTTCAGGCAGCAGCTCCAGGAGGCGTTCCCTTTTCTCTCCACACTACCCTCGCACCAATCGGTAGCTCGCTCAGCGGAGAAGCAAAGGTACTATTTCCCTTCTTTGCTTTGGAAAGATTCTAGTTTCGGTCTCGACAAAGTAAAGCGTTATTTTTAGAATCCTTCGGTTTTTATGTATTAACAAATAATAAAAATACAATATAAAACCTAAAAAATATTAAAAACGAAAATATTGCTTTTGCTTTTTTGTTAAAGCGCTTTCTTCTTCGCGATAAATCGAAGGCCAAAGAAGAAATGCTCTTCTTAACGGACCATGGTATCGAGTTTCTTTCTCGGTCTAATTTTACAAAATCGCGATGCTATACTAGCCTTTGAAGAAGATTTTCTTTGGAGCACAAGATGACCGATTTATCGTTGCAGATTCTCGAATGTGGACAGGTCGGTGTCGACGAGGCTGTTCCCAATCGTAGCGTATCGAAGAATCCTTTGGCGTTTGTGGGCATTTGCCGCTCGAAGAAGAAACATCATATTGTCATCCCCGTGAAATGCTTTTTAATCACGCATCCTTCTGGCGCAAAGATTCTCGTTGATACCGGATGGGATTCGCGGGTGAGAGAGCATCCGATTAAAACGATTACCTATCCGATGTGGGTAGCGAGTAAGCCGATTCTTCCTCTTGGCGAAGCAGTGGACGAGCAACTTCAGGCTCGTTTAATCCAGCCCAGTGATCTTTCTTACGTCATCTTGACCCACATGGATATTGACCACGATTCAGGGCTGCGTCTTGTTAAAGATGCGCCTCACATTCTGATCAGCCCTGAGGAAAAGAAGGCCCTGCGTTCTGGCGATCTCTGCTATGTAAAAAAGCCTTACGAAGGTATTGCTCTTGAAACCATAAAATGGCAAGGGAACTATGGTCCTTTCCAGAAATCTTGGGATGTCTTTCATGATGGAAGTGTGATTGTCTTTTTAACCCCGGGTCATAGTGAGGGTTCTTTATCAATCAAAATTGAAAAAGAAGGACGGTTCGTTCTCGTGGTAGGGGATTCGGGGTATAACGAAGCTTCCTGGGATCATATTTACTTGCCTGACCCCGTTTCATCCAAAGCGGATTTGAAGAAGACGTTAAGTTGGATTGCGGAAATGCGGAAGTCTCCATTTTGTCTTGGGGTATTCTGCGCTCACGATCCTAGCGAGAAGAGCAAACCCCAAACGTTGGTGTTTTAAGCAAAAAGAAAACTTCCGTCGGTCTTTGGCGGAAGTTTTTTACTCGCAAATCAAAGCGAATCGATTTTCGTTGTCAAGGCGGTCCGATTGTAGAAAGACATATACGAATCCAAAGAGAAATCCACGTCAATTCCCCCTTCGATTGAGGAAAAAGCGCCGTTTCTCATCGCACAAAACCGGCGGTTGCCTGACGTTTGGAACAGGGTGCCATCCGCTAAAGAAGCGTGTTGAACAAGACAAGCGCCGCCGCTCGTTCTCCGGCCTAAGAGACGGACTTGGTCTGAATCTTTGAAGATTGAAGCCACGAAGTTGGCGCAGGAGAAACTGGCGGGCGAAGTAATGCAGTAAAGTTTCTTTGTGGAGAGGAGGTCAGACGCGTCATATATGCCATCAAGATTGGTATCGGACTGATACGTATATGATCCACAGGATTCCGTCCAGGTGTTGCGGATGTTGAGAATGCCATAAGGCAAGAACCAACCAGCGACATAGAGGCCGGCGTTCACCGCGCCGCCACCATTGCAAGAGAGATCCAAAACCACATTTTTGACCGGGCTATTTTCCCGGAAGATTTGGCTATGGGCGTAAGCGACAATGCCGAAGGTATCCGTCGCGGCGGAAGTCGGGGTCGTCGTATAATAATCGACGCTTGGATTT
>DAISHV010000086.1:0-6578 GCA_036822315.1 Bacillota bacterium
TCGCCCCGTTTCTTTTGGACAAAGAAGATGTTGCCCATTGGGATTCTAAACTATTCCTTGATTCCCTTTCTCTTCTCAAATTCAGAGACTGAGGGTTGTCACCGAACAGAAGATTTGTTTATTGAATTTGTGGGTTAAGAGGCCCGCGAGTCCGAGGCATTACTCGAGAACGGCTCGAGAACGGACGCCCTAAACGATTTCGTTCTCGAGTAACGTCATGGAAATGTGTCCCTTTTTGTCCCCGAAAAGGACTGAATGTCCACGGCTAGCGAAGGCTCGATGGCGGCAAGGGAAACGGGATGAGAATATTGTCCCTAAATGCCCCTAAAAAGGAATGGTTGAAGGCCGACTCAAAATCCTTCGGATGCATAATCTACGCCGGTTCAAGTCCGGCCTCGGGCATCATCGTTATAGAAAAGAAGCCAGATTGCAGCGATGTGGTCTGGCTTTTATATGAGCGTCTCATTCAGGGCTCTGGAGAAATGCAATTTAGAGTTAGCGAGGCGAATCTGCCGGTCTTGATTCCGGGGAAAGACTCTTAAGCCTCGCCAAGCGCAATGGTTTGAAATAAAACAAGCCGAGTCTTACTCGTTGATGCAAGAATAGACGACCATCCCAGCATTTTATCTTTTAATAAAAGATACTCGTTTCATTGACTCGAATAAATAAAAGAAAAAAGCGGAGAATAACGCGCTAATAAAACGTTACGAAAAAAAGTGTAATATATAGGCGTTTTTTGATACTGGGCTAGGCTTTTACGTGCCTCTTATTTGATTAAAATGTATCAGATTTGTTCTTCATTTTTATTTTCCATTGGATCTTTTTTCGCACTTGTGAAAGAAAATGTTACAGGTGTGAAATGAAGTTTGTAAGCGCTAACAAGGCACTTTTATGATTAGACCGCAAGCCTTAAGGAGGTATTTTGCATGAACAAAAAGATTGGGAGCGCCCGCGTTCTTCTCGCGGTAATTGCATCCCTAGCAGTGGGCGTTGGGCTCACCGCATGTTCCAAACAAGGAACGGATTCAGCCTCATCGAGCCAACAAGTGACGACCTATGCTCTCACTTGGAACGTCCCATCCCATGCCACGGTTAGCGTTGACAGTATGACTTCGCTACCCAATAGCGCCCAAACCGGAACCAGCTTAACCTTCAGCGTCACCGTTGAAGATGGCTATCAAGTCACTTCCGTCAAAGCCAACAGCAAGCGCATAACCGCATCTTCGGGCAAATACACCGTGAAGATCAGCGCTGACACCACGATTGCGGTGGAGATTGAAGAAGTTGTTGCTTCCATCGCCGTCACGACAAATCCGAGCAAAATGGTTTATTTTGCCGGTGAATCGGTTGATGTGACGGGAATGGTCGTCACCGCAACCTACAAAACTGGGCGGACGGCGGCCTTAACTGCAGGAAGCGATGGCTACACCGTCAGTCCTTCAGTCTTCGTTGGTGGAGAAACCTCCTTCCAGGTTGTTTATGGCGAAAAGAGTGCTGAAGTTACCCTTTCGGATCGGGTCGAATATTTAGTGACCATCGATCCTAATGGCGGAACGATCGCCGAGAGTTATCTCGGCTCTTTGAAAGCACTGAACCTTAAGAATTACGCCGTGAGTTCGACGGGTGTTGTGACCTTCTCTTATTACAACAGTCTTGCGTCGAGCGTCGCGCTTCCGAGCAAAGACCAGCTCAGCAAGACCGATTACGAATTCCTTTCTTGGGGCGACGCTCCTGCGAGCATCAGCAACACCACGGCCGCCAGCGTCAGCGCAACCGCGACTTGGCAAGCTCAACTCGTCGAATTGGAAAGCTGCGAACTTATCGCCGAAGAAAACGTTCCGTATCTCGTGATCAAAGGCAAATACAAAGCCGCAACCGAAGTCTATCTTTACCTCTACGAAGGCAATAAGAAGATCTCGCTGAAAGGCGACACCTATACTGGCGTTCGCGGAGATGAATTCACCTGTAAATTCGATTTGACCAAATTAGTCGCTGCCGTGGCGGAAGATGGCACCTCATTCGAGGGATCTTGGATGGATATCCGCTTCAATGCGACCTTGGGCGATCGCGAAGAATCGATGGAGATTTTCACCGGTGATAACACCAACCTCCAGACCCCTTGCGATGTCACAACGAAACTCCACCTTGGAGCCTACAATTACCTCTTCGCCGTCTACAATAATGCCTTAAAGATTTATTACACCTATTCTTGCATGAACTACAGCTTCGCCATGGCGAAAGACGGAACGAAAGACTATCTCACCTTCAGCGGCAAGATTTTAGATTCTAAGTTCTTTGGCGATACCTTAGGCGTCTCCGCCTATGTCAGCGCCGAAAGCGATCTTTATACCGGCGTGATTGGAAGCGATGGCAGTTTCAGCATCGCGATTCCGCTTCAGGATTTCGTGACGCAGGATACCAATGGTTTCTTCCACGCGACAATTACCGATACAACCGGCACCATCGTCTATGGTGGCAGCAACAAGAACCTTCTTGTCGCGGATTGCACCACGACTATGCCTACCGTAACGAAAGGCACGGTTGGCGGCGATATCGTGAACGCGGTTTCCTATCAGAGCACCGTCGATGGCTTGGTCTATTACGTTGGCTATGCCTGGGATGGTCTCATGATCTATGTCAAAGATGAGCGTCTCACCTTCGACGAAGTCGATTTGGCGATGAAGAATTCGATTGTCTATTACGTCGTGAGCGGAACTTACACCTACTATGGCGCCGATGATATGAAGTTTGCCCTCGATCTCCAACACAATTCCAACGTCGATGGTGTCTCGTGGGATGTCGTTTATCCGACGGGCGATGCCACCGCGGAAACGGTAAGCGCGACCTTGGATACCACCGCGAAGACCTATACGGTTGCTTTCCCGGTCAGTACCTATGCCGCTGCCTTTGCTACCAGCGAAAATAGCAAGTGGTGCCTCACCGTCCACATGGGTATGGGCAGTGCGACCCGCAAAGACCTCAAACCGAAGACTATCGGTTCGAATACCTTCAATTTAGGCGGCGTCCATTATGCGCTCCAGCTCGATGATTCAACCTGGAAGATTGCTGCCTTATCGCTCAGCAAGACGACCGATCCGGATTCGAATCCGGAAAAGCTCTATACGATTGGCGCGCCGGAGATCAAAGACGTCAACGGCGTCGCGAACTTCGTCGTGAATGGAACCTACAGTGGCTATACTGCCGCCGAATTCCAAGCCTTGGTTTTCAAAGCCGATTTGCAAAATAATCCCTACAAGATGACGGGCAGTTGGGATGGCGATTGGACTCGCCACACCTTCACGCCGACCATCACCGCGAATAGCGATGGCACTTGGAGCGCGAGTTACGATATCTCGGCCTTTGATGCTTATGCCTATACGGCTCACTTCAGCGCGAAGAGCAGCAGCGATGATACGACGGATGCCGCCGACTACAAGATTGCGACTGCGATGGATCAGACAACCACGGTTGGCTCAAAATCCTATGAGTTGATCTCGGTTCCGGGTTCGAGCGATGGCGCGGCGTTCTGGGGCTGCATTGGTCTCATCATCAAGGATGCCAGTGCTCCGACTTATTCGATTGGGGTGCCGGAGATCAAAGACGTCAACGGCGTCGCGACCTTCGTCGTGAATGGCACCTACAGCGGCTACAGCGCGGATGAGCTGAAGGCTTTAGGCTTTGCCGCCGATCTTCAGAAGAACACCTACGCGATGACCAAGAGCTGGGATAACTGCGATTGGACGTCTTACCCGTTCACTCCGACCATTGTCGCCAATAACGATGGCACTTGGACTGCGAGTTATGACATCTCGAGTTTGACGGCTTACTACTACACGGCTCATTTCGGTATCTTGACCTCCGAGAAGAAGATTCCGGACTACAAGATTGCGACCGCTTTGGATACCACGGTGACGATCGGCAGTTTGAAGTACGAGCTTGTCTCGATTCCGACTTCAACGGATGGCGCTGATTTCTGGGGCTCTATTGGTTTGAAGATCACTGCCGCCTAATATCCTTTCGCTTCGGGTCCGAACTACCAGCGGCGGGCCCCCAAAAAGCCCGCCGCTTTTCACAAGGAGAACTTCATGAAAAAAATAGGTTTAATTATCGGCGTTTCGGTTTCGGCGCTGTTGAGTGTTGTCATGGGCGTTGGCACTGGGATTGCCAAATATTACGAGAGCTCGATTACCAGCTTTATGTGCGGTACGGGCGAAGTGACTCAAAATAAAGAAAACGCCGAGACTTTGGTCCAAAGCGATACGCTTTGCCAAAACCTTGAAGCCTCTAGTATTGTCCTTCTTAAGAACAGCAATAACGCTTTGCCTTTAGCCTCAAATGAGCGTTCGCTCAACGTTTTCGGTTATGGCGCGACGGCGAATGGCTTCTTGCTTAAGGGCGTGGGCAGTGGCTCCTCGACCATTTCGGAAGCCAAAAAAGTTTCTTTGATCAGCGCCCTGACCAAAGAAGGCTTTAGCGTCAACGAAGACATCTTAGCGGTCTACAACAATTTGAGCGGAGTTCGTCCCGCTAATCCCTCCGCTGGCAACGTCTATAACTTAGCTGAACCTGCTTTATCTTCTTTCGATAGCTTATGGGATGGAGCTAAAAACTTCTCCGATGTCGCGCTCTTTGTGATTTCCCGTGATGGTGGAGAAAACGTTGGCGAAATGCCAAAGACTCAAACGGGAAATGCCAAGAAAACCTACCTCGAAATTTCCGATGCAGAACAAGAAACCTTGACCGCGCTTGAAGCGCATTTTGGCAAGGTTATCGTTCTTTTGAATACGACTAACACCATGCATTGCGGTTTCCTTAATGACACTGGTGTTTCGGCAGCCTTATCGGTTGGACTTCCTGGCCAAAGCGGTGCTTTGGCGATCCCGAGAATTCTCAAAGGCGATGTGAATCCTTCGGGCAAGACCACCGATATCATGACCTATTCGCATGCCTATGATCCCACCTATGCCAATAACGCGGTTTCTTCGTCGTCCATTTGCTATTCTGAAGGCATTTATTACGGCTACAAATGGTATGAAACGGCCGATAAAGAAAACTATTTTACCGGGGTTACAAGCGACTACGGGACCGGCTATGATGCCGTTGTTCAATACCCGTTTGGCTATGGCTTAAATTATGGCAACGATTTCAGTTGGAAAATCAAATCCACTTCGTTAGCGGATGGCTTTTCTTTAACCAAAGATAGCAAAATCACCTTTACCGTCACGGTCACCAACAATAGTGCGGTGGCGGGAAAAGACGTCGTCGAGCTTTATTTGAATGCCCCTTATAACAAGGGTGGCATTGAAAAAGCCGCCGTTCAGTTGGTGGATTTTGCGAAAACAACTTCGCTCGCTCCGGGAAGTAGCCAAGATTTGACGCTCAGCTTCAGCGCTTATGATTTAGCCTCCTACGATGCCTACGACAAGAACGGAAACGGCTCGGCTTCTTATGAACTCGATCCTGGCGATTATGTCCTTTCTTTGCGGAGCGATTCCCATACGCTTAAAGACAAGAGCCTTCAAGTGAGCTATAAGGTCGCTGATGATATCGTCTTTGACGCGGATCCGACCTCGAAAGGGGCGATTGAAAATCGCTTCACCGGGACCACGGCTTATGGCGGTGTCCCTATCGATGGGAGCACGGCTTCGGTCAATGTCACTTATATGAGCCGGGCCGATTTCTCGTCCACCTTCCCGAAAGCGCAGGCTTCCACGCCCAATTCGAGCGTGGTTCAAAGCGCGGCGACTCTGCTTTATAACGATCCTTATCTCAGCGTGGAAATGCCGACTTATGGCGAAGAACATGACCTCCGCTTAGTCCGTAAGAGCGATGGGGCGGTGGCCTCCTATAACGAACTCTTCGGTTCGAGCAAAGCCGATCTGACCTTTAATGAAGATCTCTTTAATACGCTGGGGGATTATTCTTCTTCAACTTGGGAACAATTCCTCAATCAACTCACCAGCGACGAGACCAAGAAATTGGTGGAACTTGGTGGCTTCCACACTCAAGCCACGGAGTCGATTGGCAAGCCGATTGGTTACGATTACGATGGTCCGGCGGGTTTCAATACCAACTCGCTGACGGGCAATTGGAATGGCAGTCAAGACACGACGTTATGGACCGCTTATCCTTCGGAAGCCCTCTTGGGCTGTTCCTGGGATCGGACGATGCTCTTCTCGATGGGATTCTCCCAAGGCAAAGAAGGCGCTCAGACCGCAATCAATGGCTGGTATGCGCCAGGCGTGAACCTTCATCGTTCCTCCTATACCGCTCGCAATTACGAATACTATAGCGAAGATGGTGTTTTGTCGGGCAAATTAGCGGCCCGGGTAATCTCGGGTGCAAAAGCCAACGGACTCCATTGCTATTTGAAGCATCTTGTCGTCTCAGAAGAAGGACCGAACCCCGGTGGCGTCAATACTTGGCTCACCGAGCAAAATCTCCGTGAAAACTATCTGAAACCGTTTGAAATCGCCGTCAAAGAAGGCGGTGCGAACGCGATGATGTCTGCCTTTAACCGTCTCGGGGCTTCCTGGTGTGGTGCCGACTATGGCTTATTGACGGGAATCGTTCGGAAC
>DAISHV010000087.1:0-6477 GCA_036822315.1 Bacillota bacterium
TAAAAATCAACTTATTTTACAAAGTTTGCCCGATTTGCAGGGATTTTGAAACTTCAAAAGCGCTTATCGAACCTTTTTGTAGAGGAGCAAAAGCGAATAAACCGCCAAAAGCATGGTTAATCCCGTATCGGCTAAGACTGCGATGATCAAAGGCAGCTTAGGTAAAGTTACCGCCAAAATCATGATGGCCAGCTTCACGCTCAAGGCGATGGCGATGTCCTCGATCGCCCGGCGTCTTGTGGCTCGGGCAATCGTCAAAGCGGTCACGATCTTCGAAGGATCGTCATTCATGATGACGACATCGGCGGAATCGATCGCCATGTCGCTGCCACAGCCGCCCATCGCCACCCCAACATCCGCCAAAATGATCGAAGGGGCGTCGTTAATGCCATCCCCGACATAGGCCACGGCCTTGGGGGTACCATCGATTTTCTCTTTGAGAAGCTCCGTCTTTTCTTGCGGTAAAAGCTCGCTATGGCATTCTTCGATGCCTAAGCTCGAAGCAACGGTTTCGGCAGAACGGGTTTTATCGCCCGTGAGCATCACCGTCTTCACCCCCAAGCGTTTGCAACCATCGATCAATTCTTTCGATTCTTTGCGGACGACATCGTTAAGAACCACGTAGCCTGCATAACGTCCATCCACCGCTAAATAGACCACCGAGCCGACTTCATTAACCTCAGGAACAACTATCTTTTCTTCGTCAAAAAGGGCTTTGCGACCCGCTAAAATCGCGTGGGATTCATAGACGCACTTCTCCCCTTTGCCCGCGATTTCGCTATAAGAGGTGACTTTTGCGGAGATTTCCCCTGCATTAGCCCCTTTCATGATGGCTTTGGCCAAGGGGTGATCGCTCCGGCATTCGGCCGCCCTTAAATACGAGGCGAATTGTCCTTCATCCCAATCGATAGGCACCACTTTTGTCAAACGGAAATCGCCATAGGTCAACGTTCCGGTCTTGTCGCTCACGAGAACGCCAAGTTCGTTCAGCTTATCGAAATAAGCCGCTCCTTTGATGACGATGCCATGTTTGCTGGCTAAACCGATTCCCGAGAAATAAGCTAACGGCACCGAAATCACAATCGCACAGGGGCAAGAAATGACCAAGAAGCAAATCGCTCGATAGAGCCACTGAAACCATACTCCGGAATCCGAAATTCCTAAGAATAAGGGCGGCACCACCGCGACTAAAAGAGCCAAGCCCACGACAATCGGAGTATAAATCCGCGAGAATTTCGTGATGAAACGGTCGGCGTGGGATTTGCTCTTTGAGCTATTTTCGACCAAGGAGAGGATCTTGCTCACCGTCGAATCGGCATAAGTCTTTTCGACTTTAATCTTCAAGGAACCGCTCTTGAGAATCGTACCGGAGTTAACCTTGTCGCCCACCTTTTTCTCGATCGGGAGCGATTCGCCCGTGAGGGAAGACATATCGAGAGAGCCATTGCCCTCGATAATCTCGCCATCGCCCGGGAGAATCTCGCCAACCTTCACCAAAATCACATCGCCAATGCCCAAGGCCTCAGGCGCGGTCTTGATGATCTCATTCCCGACCACTTTGTTGGCGAAAGCCGCCCGTAAACCCACCGCATTCTTAACGGCTTCGTGGGATTTCTCCGTGGCAATATCCTCAAAGAGTTCGCCCACCTGATAAAGGAAAACCACCATCACCGCTTCAAGAAACTCGTTATAGGGCTCGCCAAAGAAACGGAGGCAAAATGCGCCGATGGAGGCGATTGTCATCAAAGCATTCTCATCAAAAGGATTATGGGTTTTGATCGTATTCTTAAACCCTTTGTAAACCAAGTCGTAAGCGCAAATGGCCCAGGCCAAGAGATTCAAAACCAAATTAGGCCATAAGCCATAAGCGGATTCTGTAAAAAGGAAATAGGCTAACGCCGCCAAGAGGGCGCTGAGCGTTAAACGCGACAAAAGGATCAGGAGAGCTTTCTTCGTGAGGGGTTCTTCTTCCTCGCAATCACAAGATGGGGTTTTCTCGTCAGCCATATCTTTATTGCTCACTCACGTGGTCGTAAACGACATCCAAAAGCTTGATGACGTGGTCATCCGCCAACTTGTAATAGACCTTATGGCCTTCCTTATGCGTGATGACCAAATGGGCCTTCCGCAAGACTTTTAATTGATGGGAAACCAAAGATTGAGAAGCTCCAACCGCCACCACAATCTCGGAGACATTCGCTTCCTTATCCGAAATCGCGTAAAGGATCTTCAAACGGGTGCAATCCGAGGCAATGTTGAGCAAATCCTCCATTTTATCGAGCGTATTCTCGTCTGGCATTTCACTCATATATGAATGTCCTTTCATATTTGAACACCCTTATTATATGAACGAATATTCATATATCAAGCAAAAAAGAAAATTACTTGGTCTTTTTTAACAGCAAATCAATCGCGATCTGATTTGGCTTCGAGGCGCTCCGAAGTTCTTGAAGGGCCGCAGACATCGGCGCGTAAGTCGCTTCTTTTTCTTTTTCTTCAGGATGGGCATCCAAATAATCTTCTTCGAGGTTCTCAATCGCGGTTTTCGGATCCATGGTATGGTAGGCGAAATAAGCAGGATAAAGTGTCGTGCTCGGACAAAGGCGGTAAAGACTCTTGCTGTTCCGATAACGGTAATAAGCCCAATAACGATAAAGATACCCCATCCAATAGAGTACCTCTTTGGGATAGTGTTTCCCGGCAATTCCCTCTTGGATTTGGGGATAGGGGGCGTTGACGATGGCAAAAAGATCGGTGAGTGAAAAGGCATAAACGTCATCTTCTTCTTCATCTAACGAGAGGGCCAACGCCGAATTCATATAGCGGCGGATGAACGTCGGAGAGTTCAGCGAAAGGCTCGCCGATTGTTCAAACAAAAAGCCCTGTTCATCGCATAAGGCCAATTCTTTACCACTCAAAATGTCGGCCATAATTCGCTCCAATAATGCCCTTGGCGGCCATAGGTTAAATGGATTTGTTCCAATTCGCTTGCCTTATGAGACAGATCGTCTTCCCGCTCTTTTTGATAATGAAGACGTTCCGGATCCGAGACAAAGGTACAGGACAACAAGCGAAGGGCTTTTGTCGCTCGTTCGGTTTTCATAACGTATTGCTCGCCGAGATGAATGGCCGCTAAGGAATGAATCGTTTCCTCATCGGTGATGGCGTTCCTAAAAAAGGCCGAAAGAAGAGCGAACATCCGATTATCGGCGATTGGGGCGACGATGACGTCGCTTGAGGAGATTTCCCCAGCCAACCGCTGGGGCAGACCTTTGAGACGGTAGGATTCCGGAATCGCCCCACGATAATAGGCAATGGCCACCATCCACTCGAAAGAAAGATTAAAATGCCGAAAGCTCAATCCATCGCTTTTGAAGGCAAATTCATAGCAATTCGAATCCAGGTGATTGAAGAGAAAAAGATAGGCTTGCTCAAAACTTTCTCCCAGATAAAATCCGGAGCCGAAATCGTTGGTTTTCTTTCCCTTCGGTAAGACTTCCCCTAATAAAGAATGGCGACTGCCATGAAATAGAGGAATTTCCCCTTCTTTTAATTCGCGCAAGGCCAAAGCGGACTTAATCTCCGCTAACGCCAACTGATGTTGAAAGGCAAAGCCATAAAGAGCATTTAAAAAAGAATTAGGCGCTGGGGTTTTGCCATAGTAATAACGATCAAAACTCGCCCGCGGAATCTTCAAAAGATCGGCAATTTGCTGACGGGAAAACCCGAGGCTAGCGCCAATGATATCGATATCATTTTTTAAAGATAAAACGGGATTCACAACTTCATTATATCATTTGATATTATAAAGTTAAAACCCTCATTGTTCTTGAAAAACAAGCCGCGCCAACTGGGGAATATTTTGCTCATGGAGTTCAGCTCTTGCCTCTTTGTGGTCCATCTTCGCTACGATCCGCGCCTCTTTCGAATGAGGCCAGTGCAAAAAAGTTAACGGGAACATATGGTTGCGGATAATGTCTTTTTCTATGTCGTTGAGATCGTAGACCAATGAAGCGTTATGAAGAGCCCAGGCCGGATGGCGAAAACCATGGAGGCGATGCCCCTTGTGCTTTTTGTGCCAATCATAGAGGTAGTAATCGTGGAGCAAAGCCCCTCTCACCAAACTAGGATAATCCAAATCCAAATGGCGTTTCTTGGCGTATAGATATGCGCGCTCCGCAACGAAAAGCGAATGGTCATAGACGCTGACTTGGCCATGGGCACGATATTCTTTTAAACTTTGGTATTCGTTTTGGTTTAGAATCGGTTCGGCCAAACGATCAAATTCTTCATCGAGTAACATTTTCGTTCATTATTGAGGGGCCTTTTGCGGAGATTTTCAAGTTTATTTTGAACAAAAAACAATCCAAGGTCGGAAAGCGATACCAACGCTTCCTTCGTGCAACTCTCAAAAGGCTGGTATATATTGACAACATGACAGATATTATCCACCACCCGGACCCCAAACCACACTCCGAGGAAGACCGGCGTTTGAACACGCTCGGTTTCGCGATTTACGATCTCATTCACATTTTTTGCTCCATTTCCTTCTTGGTCCTCGTGATCAAAGAAAATGCCAACGTCGCCCTCGACTCTGGCGCCCTTCAAGCGAGTATTCTCCTTGAAATGGCCGATGAATTCACCGAACTCATTCTATCTTTTACTTTGATTTTCTTTGTTGTTTTCATCTACAAAGCCAAGACCGCCTCTAACGCTCGAAGCCTTTATTCGTTCGCTTGGCTTCTCGTTAGCTTATCTTTGCTCATTCCTTCGACGTTTGAAATCCCAATTCTTTATATGTTTCCTTGGCCGGCCCAGTATGGGATGCCACTTTATGTTTTTCTCAACATTGACACCTACATCCCGGCGGCTTCCTTCATTTGTTTCCTTATTTGCTTAGCCCTCATCCAAAAAGAGAAACGTTGGCGGATCGCTCTCGATATCGGTATGGTCTTTCTTTGCCTCTTCTCTTTCTCATCGTTGACCGTCTACATTCTCGAGGAACAGGCGACCGGTGGATTGAGCTTCTCTTATCAGACTTTCTGCCGCTTCCTCTTCTGCTTCGCCCCGCTCGTGCCATCCATCATGACCTTCATCAGTCTTTATAACAAAGAGAAGATCCCGGAAGCCAACAAACTGGTGAAACAAGCCAAACTCGAAATCGAAAAAGAAAAAGAAGACGTCCGAATCTAATGACGGTGAAAGGGCGAACCTCCGAAGACTTAATCGAGTTCTTCGTAATAAAACGAATTGTCAATGCCCTTCATGAAAATAGTGCGGTCCTCGATTTGATCAGTAAGCGAGGAAACGATCAATTGCTCAATCGGCTTTGAATCGATTGGACTTTTCTCCATGGCCGTTAAATAATTTTTCTTGTCGATTTTGCTCCAGTCGACGCACTGACCCAATCTCTTTTTAAGGATGAGATCCAGCCAAATTCGCGTCGAACGGCCGTTGCCTTCCATGAAAGGATGGGCGATGTTCATTTCCACATATTTAGCCACAATCTCATCGACGCTCCGTTCGCTCATTTGGTCAATTTTCCTTAAGGTTTCGCCCAAATATTGGCAATTGGCGAACAAGAAACCACCTTTAGAGATGTTCTTCCTGCGAATCTGACCGGCAAAATCATAAAGACCACCAAAAAGATAAGCGTGAATCTGCTGTAGACCCGCCGTTGTGCCGACTTCAATCGTCTCCAAGAGGGGAGACTTCCATAACTGATAGGCCTTATTTTTGCTTTGTTCATCCAAAGGATCGAGCGATCCCTTGAGCCACTTTTCCACCAAAGGATATTTGGCACTACGAACAATGAGAAGAAAATTCCGAACGCCTTCTTCCTTTAAAACGTCAGTCGCATATCGTTTGCCATCCGAAGCCGTCATTTTGAGTTGTCTACAAAATGAAGACAACTCCGGATGTCTTCTTTTAGTCGCGTTCCAATAAATTCTCGGGGCTTCACTCGATAAAAAGGCCGAAACCACATCGGTTGCGGCATACCACCAAAGTGACGTTTCAGCATCCCACACCGCACGAACGGGCTTTCCTTCAAAAAAGCGGATTGAGGTTTTTTGTTCCATTCCCATTAGTATAAAGAGCGCTTATTCAGTTGTCTACAATTTGTAGACAACTGAGAACAAGAAAACCTCACCTTCTTTCGAAAGTGAGGTTTTTGTTTCGATGAAATCAGATCTTCTCAATTTCAGAGAAATCGACATCGACTGGAGTCGAACGTCCGAAGAAGACCGTATCGACACGGCATTCGCCCGTGTCCTTGTTGATCGAAATGATCTTGCCTTCGGTGCCTTCGAGCGGTCCGTGGATAACCTTGACGGAATCGCCAACGTTGTAGCGGTCGTACATCGAGGAATCGATCATGCCCATACGCTTCAAAACCGGTTCGATCTCTTCGCGAGTGACCGGGGTCGGCTTCTGGCCACCGCCAGAGGATCCGGCAATGCCCGTGACGCCCGGAGT
>DAISHV010000088.1:0-6470 GCA_036822315.1 Bacillota bacterium
CGAAAACACTCAAAAACTCGATTCTGTCTATGTGCGTATGCCCCACCGTTCCGACAAGAAACACATAGAAACACAGCATAACAACGGTGTTTTTTGTTTAATTGTAATGAGTTTTTTTGAGTTTATTCAACATGGGTGACCCATCTTTTTCTCTTTCGTCAACATTGAAAACGTTTTTGAAAACGAATGAAAAAATTAATCAAACAAACGGCGTTATTCATGCCATTAATCTATCGACAAAACCTAGTTTCCTTAAAAACTGCTACTAGACTTTTCTCGTTGGCAGGAGTGTGGGACAGTCCCACCACTTCATCCGCTCCCCTTTAGTATTTGGCCGCAAGGCCTTGAAGATAGCCGTTCAGAAGGGTCAGATCCAAGGCTTTCCCTTTGCTCAAACTATCCTTCTCAATCTCCGCTAACCGATCGTTGTAATACCCCACAGTGCTGAATACGGAGGTATCGGATAGCCATGGATAATCGTCCTTCTTAACTGCGTCCTTGCTTTCCATGCAATAAACTTCACTTGTCTTTGGGAACCCGTCATACGTGAAGGAGGCTGAAATTTTCAAAAGAACAACCAGAACGTCTGAGTCGCTCATTTTATTAATAAAGGCACCATCCAGGGTGCTGGATTGGAATGCAACCGCCCTAGAGGTTTCCGCCCTTTTCTCACTAACACATTCGCCAAACCGATCCAGACACGATGTGGCAACGGAATTCCCAGCTCCATCGTACGTTGCTGCTTTCTTGGAATTGCTTTGCCCGGAGGAACAAAACGCAACCGAAAAAATCGTTAATACACCAATAAAAAAGTCACTTATCAATCTGATGAAGAACGCATGCCATTCTCCCCGCAATGATGATATATTTAGCAAAATGAAAAACGTTTTTATAGATACCAATATTTTCATTGGAAAGCGTTTTGATGTATTCAATGATACGGATTTCACGGCACTTTCCGAATACATCAAAAGCGAAAAAATCAAACTTTTTTCCCACAAGGTAGTCGTTAGCGAAATCAAGAAACATTTCAGAAGCGACGTTTCGGCTGGCTTCGACCAGTACACTTCATTTTTCAGCAAGTTAAAACTGTTGAGGGGCTCCGGCTTTTCTGGTTTCGACAGGCCAGCCACAAAAGATGAAATGATCGAAAAAGGATTTTCATTGATTGATGCTTTTTTTCATATGAACGATGCCGTTATCTTGGATTATTCCGAGATAGAGATCAGATCAATCTTCGATGATTATTTTGCATGTAAGCCGCCTTTTGAGGAAAGTGGGGACAAAAAGGCCGAATTCCCGGACGCCGTCATCGTTGCCAGCGTCAAAAACAGCGTTCCCGAGGATGGGATGGCGGTCGTCTCGAACGACAAAGGCTTGAGAGCGGCATTAACGAATACGCCCAAAATAACACTATTCGAGAATCTGAGAGATTTTTTAGACTCTGTAAGCCAAACCAGCCCTCAATATCAAACGATCAGGGCGTACTACAAGCTTGATTCAGATTCCACGATTAGGGGAATTCAGTCAATTATTGAAGAAAAATTTGAAGAAACCAATTTTGACGTTGATGGCTCGGAATATGACAGAAAAGGGGTTACCGGCGGCGAAGATTACGATGATGCTGAACTCGAAAAAGTAACTGCAAAAATAAAGATATTTACGATACAAAAAATTTCGCTTATTAGTGAGCACTTGTTGGAAGTTTGGTGCAACTTCGACGCCTTAATCGATCTAACCTTCGCTTGCGATTACGCTGACTACAACGACTCGATATGGGATAGTGAAGACAAAGAGTATATCAACGCAAGAAAATGTACCGCAATCGAAAACCATCAAGTACTTACTGGCTTTGCATTCCGAATTCAATTTGATACAGCCAAGAACAGAGCGGAAAAGGAAGAATTAGTCAGCGATGTCCCATCTTCATTCGGTCAAGCAACACTCATTGACCGCAAGTATGTTCCCAACATTGACGATGAAATCGATCGGCCAAATGACGATGGTCTTTGTTCTCAAATAACGAAAAAAGTCACATGCCAAATTTGCAAGAAGGAATTTGAAGTGGATTTCAGCAAATACGCCGAATTGAGTTCTTCTTATGAACACGGCGAAGATCAGATTGGGGCGGAAGACAATATGATGTCGAAGAACAAGAAATAACGTGCCCTCATTGCGGCGCAATTTATAGGGTTTCCGGCTTTTACACCGAGTATCCAGTCGGCTGTCTAAACCAAAACGAAACGGTGATAAAGTTCATGAGCGCGAAAAAAAGCTGAAGAAGGATTTTATACTCATCTTTTTTCGATGCTTTTAGTGTTGAACTAATTCCTTCCATACCTCTCCACTTTTAGGGCTTCTTAAAATGGTCTACTTTAAAAGAACCAATACAGTGTTGGTGAAATATTTTTGTTTCGAAGAATTGGGGTTGCTCTGAGTCTTCTTGAGATAGCCCGCATCAATCAACGGAGAGAGGATGTCGAGGAAGAAATGGCTTCTGCTCTTCGCTCCGACGTGCAACTGAATCTCCGCCCGGGATTTTGGAGTCGAATAGCAGAAAGCCAGGATATCCGAATCATAATCCCGAACGCCCCCGCTGATCGGCGCAAAAGAAAGCTTTTCCGGAATGGCCGAGGCAATGGGCGAAGGATTTGGCTTGGCCGGTTCCTTCGTGAATTGCATGTCAGGAAGAGTCAAAGTGAACCAATCCTCGTTGCTGAAGGCCTTGGGTTGCCTGTCCAGGGCCAAAGAGGAATAATCATCAACGATTTTGTCGAATCCGCTCCCGGATCTCTCCATGAGGGCAAGCAGGACGAACATGTCGCAAATATTCGTATTCCGCCGCACGGACGGGATGTCCGCCAAAACGTAGTCCTGGGCGGGCTTGCTCAAAGGGAGGGGGCCCGGCGAGGTGATCTCGAGGCGGTCAAGGAACAAATCGACATCGATTTGGGTTCCCTTCACATCGTAATCCCGATGGGCCAGAGCATTCACGAGAGCCTCTTGCAGCGCGCGTTCCGTATAGGAGAAGGCCGGAATCTGCCCGGACGGGATTTTCACGAGCCCCGTCTTGGAGTTCCGGCGAATGAAAGCGAGCGAATCCTTATAGGTCCTCACGAGATCGCCTCGATACTCTTTGTCGTCTGCGATCTTGTCTTCCCCTTTGGCGTACCCGTCCCAGAATCGGCAATGAACCAAAGTGTCCTTGGATGAGCAGGAATCGGAGAAAAGAAGGCCGGCGTTGGTCAAAAAGCCATCCTCGGTGACCCCTCCGGCGCTGACGAGCTCCTTCAAAGAGACCGGCCGATGCTCGGGGTTGCTCTTCTTCTCGGTGAACACGGAATTAAAATCGGAGAAACCGGAGGGATCGTACTTGATCGCGGTTACCCTGGTGTCGAAAGGCTCCTTGCTCGAATTCTTGATAATCGAGACGAGCTCGTCCTTCCCGGCCGGAACGCTTTCGCCGTCCTTCCGAACATAGATAACGTAGGAATAATCGCCGGAATGGAGAAAGACGGGTTTGTTCTTGGACTCCGGGACCCGTATAAGCAGGGCGTATTTCCCTTTGTCCACCTCAAGCGGCTCGAAAGTCACGAGGGCTTTGGGCTCCACCATCCGCTCGATCTCGCGGTTGACCAGCAATTTCGCCTCGTCGATCGCCTTATGGTCGAGGCCAAACGCGAAGCCGTCGTCGTCGACCCCCACCGCTATGCATCCGCCATGGCAATTGCCGAAAGCGACAATCGTCTTTGCCCATTTCTCCGGTTTGTCGGGATTCAAGACGCTTTTGTATTCGAAATCAGAGTTCTCAAAATCCGCTTTGTCCAGCCACTGGGAGATATGCTTCATGACAATAGTTTACGCACATAAGACTTCATCGGCAAGAGACTTGTTCCCGACTTGTTCCCGACTTGTTCCCGACTTGTTCCCGAACCTATATCAAATCAACACGTGTTTAAGAAAAAATCCTCTGATGGATTAAGTCAAAAACAGCAAAAATCAAAACACAAAAATAGTCCCGCCTAAGAAGGCAATCAAATTTCCGTGTCTTCCATTAGGAGAATTAGTTTCTTAGATTCCTCTTGGACGCCCGGATCATTAATTGCTGAATCGGCCTTGGTTATTCTTTCGAAAGAGGCTTCCTCTCTGCGGATTTTGATTACATTCAAGGCCGTTAATTCGGGATATCGGTTGAAATAAAAGGCCAAAAAGGAGAGCAAAAGTTTTTTGTCGTATGGGCTCGAGGGCCGTTTTGCAAGAACGATCCCTTCCTCGTTTTCCTTTTTTGAAGATGGCCTCAAAAGCTGCGGGACATTTTTAGATCCACTATTAGCTTTAAAATAAAAGGAATAGATCCTGTCAAGGTCTTCGGGCTCGTTCCCGAGGAGATCAAAAGCAAGATCGAAAAATTCGGCGTCAAAAGCGTCTTCGTTTTTTAAAAGCAACTCCACCAACTTAGGAAAATGGAAGTCCGGCTTTCTTGTCTTTTTCAAATTCATGTAATACTTTTCGATGTCCCGTGAAAGGTTTCCGTCATCGAGATGAGCTTGCGTTGCCTCAGGGAAAGACTCAACCTTTTCCTTCATCTTGGACAAAAAAACCGCAAGATTTACTGTCTCTTTCGTGAAAATAGAAAGGAAGGGGAGTTCGTCGTCGAACGAGAGCCTATCGCAAACGGTGGGATAAGACCGCTCATACAAATATTTGGTGGCAAGCAAGGGGCTTTGAAGGTAATCGATGATTGTGAGAAAGTCAAAAACATTCAAGAGCGTTGGCCGTTGTTTCCCCGCCGGTCCTTCCGTAGAGGTAAAGCCAGGAAGAAAGCAACCCATTTCCTCATAGAAGATGACGATCGGAACAATGGCTTTTATTCGTTCTTTGGGAACGCTTTTTTTGATTTTTCCATTCGATGCGCGTATGTCAATCGTTTTATGAGCCTCGCAAAAAGCCGAGAAGGAGTCGCATTCGCGGATCCCGCCTTCAACAATCGCCCGATAGGAGTCGATGGCTTTCTTGGGATCGGCCAGAACCGAATCGGGGTCGGCTTTCCCCGCCTTTACCTCGACGTCAAAAAGGAAGTTTTGGTACAGCAAGACCCCGTCTACTTCGTGCAATTGACCTTTTTTATCGCCGTAATAAGCGTTTTCGAAATATTCGCATCCCGGGAAGCTTTCCAAAAAAATTTCCTTCGTTTTACCCTCGGTCCACTTTTTTTAAGCAGCGCCCATTCTTTCGAGGAAGCATCAGAGGTGGAAGCCAACCGCTCAACGCCTTTCGCGAGCCTCGAAGTAAACACTTCCGTGTCAAAGCAATACGGAATGCCCGAAATCGAAAGGAAACATTTTCTTTTTTTGTCATAAAGGCCGAGAGGGGAAAGCATATCGAAATCAGCTTCAGGAAATTCACCAATGCCGAACGAGAGTTGCGAAAAGAGCGCAGACGATTTCAAATCGGCCGTCAAAGAAAAGGAAGGCTCATCAACAAAGTCCTTAATATGCTCAATAAAAAACGAAAAAGACACCGGAGAGAGATCTCCATTGGGCGGAGGATTCATATGTTGCCTTTCAACGGCGGTGTGCAAATCTGCCACAATCGTTTCGCCGGAAATCCCAAACGCCTTTTCGAGCACTGGGCTCTCGGCCGGAAGTAAGCCATCGATATAGAAGCTATCAAAGTACGGTAGAACTTCCGTTGCCTCCGTTTGCCCATAGCTTATTTTCGATTCGCTCTCGGAATCGGATTTCTCTATACGAAGCATTCCTATTCTTTGAATCGATGAAACGAGGTCATCGAGATCCTTGGGGCTAATTAGTTTCTCCCCGCTTCCGAGTTTGTGGCATCCGAGAAAGAGAATCAAAAAATGTAGGGCATCTTGATAGGCCATCCATTTATTGTCTAAGGTCTGATAGTCGGAGAAAAAATCGGTCTTCAGCAAGAAACTGGAAACCGAAATTTTGGAGAGAAGATCCAACGGAGAGTATTGGCCAACCGCTTGGGCCAACTGCTGCAGAATATCATCGTCGTTCATTCCCTGAGAAACGTAATCGAGAATTGGATTTTTATTCATAAAGAAAGAATACCATCAAGACTCGGAAAAGTGCGGAACAAGCAACAATAAAGAATCGCCGAAACATACCAATTCCCCACGGCTGGGCGGAACTCGAAGATTCGAACCCATCTCCAAACCTCAAAACAGATGGCTCGCATGTTCTGAAACGCCGATGAAAGCGATGTAAACGGGCAAAATGACCGGATTCCTTCGATGGCGTCTTCTTGCACCATTTTTGCACCTGTTACGGCTGGGTACCCAGTATTTTTTCATGGTTTTTGAGGCGTTTTAAAGCGCTAAAATATTAGACAGCATCGAATGTTTTTGAATACCAAAAAATTCTCTTTTTTTCCCACCGTTCCGACCAGTGAAAACGAAAAGCCGCGCTAATACGTGGCTTTTCTTGTTAATTGTAAGTTTT
>DAISHV010000089.1:0-6425 GCA_036822315.1 Bacillota bacterium
GAAGAGCCAATTCGGCTAGGTAAGGTTTCGAAATCCGATAATGGCGATCTTTTGCTCCAGCATGGTGTTAAAATTCCCGACCCTCCCTATGGAGCTAAGCAAGAGCAGCGCAAGGCCCTTATGGATGCGGTAACGAAAGCCAATTATCGTGTGATGAAGAACGAAGTCGCAGCTTTCAAAGGCCCTGATACCGATTGCCCGGCTACCAATGCCTTGGATCTCTTTGAAGGAATTGAATACGGCCACGAAGGGACGTTTATCGAAGAACTTGTCGATTGGATTGAAACCCAAAGGAAACATTGGGACGAA
The DNA here is from genome assembly GCA_036822315.1 of Bacillota bacterium. GTDB lineage: Bacteria > Bacillota_I > Bacilli_A > RFN20 > CAG-826 > UBA4951. The sequence continues at coordinate 310 of DAISHV010000089.1, forward strand.
TGACGAGTCGCCCAAGAAGATGGATCTTGATATCTTGTTTCAGTCCAATTGCGACCAGTTGATCTTCTTTTTTCGGCGTAAATCGGGGAGGAGAGAACCGAGAAACTGTTCGTTGGGAAGAGAAACGAAAAATTAACCGTAGACACATTTTCTGAAACCCCTTTCATCTGCTTTGCTATAATAAAATCACTTTTCAACCATAGTGAATCCACCTAAGGAGGATGAAAAAGTGGAAGAATTTGTTGTTAAACTGCCGAACGGACATCAACAAAAGGGGCTTGCTTTTAAGGATGCTGGAACGACGAAGAATCTCCTTATTTTGACGGGAATGAATGAACATTCGCACCGTTACCAAGATTTGGCCGAATATTTGAATGGCGTTGGCTATGATGTCTATGTTCTCGATGCCGTTGCCCAGGGACTCAATGCCCCGAAGATTGAAGATCAGGAGAAGTGGTATCCCGGCGCTTTTGACGATAACGTCATGGCGGCGAATATCGAAATCGAAGAATTGAAGAAAGATGGCCGCCCGACCGCGATCATGGGTCATTCGATGGGCTCGTTCATGGTTCAGCGCTATCTTGAGCTTTATCCGGATACGGTTGACCGGGTGATTTTGTGCGGAACTAACGGCGGCAATGGTGCGCAGATGCACGTCGCCTTCCGTTTGGCGCAGTTGACGACCACGAAGAAAAATTGGGATAAACCCGACAAGTTCTTAACCAACATGGGCCTTGGGGCCTACACCAAAGCGGTGAAACCTCATAAGACCGAAGTGGATTGGCTCTCGTATAACGAAGACAACGTCAACAAGTACATCGCCGACCCCTATTGCGGTCACATGGATACCCATGGATTCTGGAAAGAATTCCTGCGGGGGATGAATGAGCTCTACAAGAAAAAGTGGCTCAAGAAGATCTCGGCGAAAGAAAGAGTGTTGATTATCTGCGGTGCCGAAGACCCGGTGGGCAACAATGGCAAGGGCCCGACCTATATGGCCAATCTCTACAAGAAACTGGGGATGACGGACGTCACCCTCGTCATCTATCCGAAGATGCGTCACGAAATCCACAACGAGAAAGATCACATGAAGGTTTACGAGACGATTTCTGACTTCCTCAATAAGAAGTGATTCCGCTTGTCAACGCTGAGGAAGGGCGACTCTGCCCTTCCTTTCGTTTTTATCAATCTTCGGCGCTTTTGAGGTTGTTTAGCCCGTATTGGTGGTGAGGCGGGCCATTTTCTTTTTCGTCAATTTAAGGAATAATATCAAAGAAGGATACTGAAGTGCGTAAGCAAAAGAACAATCCCTTTCCTTATTGGCTCGCCCTCTTCCTCCTTGTGCTCTTATTCCAAGCGACCAGTTTTCTCGTTGGCCTCTATCTCTTGGCAGAGATCTTTCGCAACGGCAACCGCTGGCTTGCTTTTGGCATTGTGGTTTTCCTCAATTTGTTGTTGCTCCTCGCCATCTCTTTTCTCAACAAAAAGATGTCGGAGGGACTCTTAGGCTCAGCGATGCAGAAAATCCGGACCTCGCGTTTCACCGCGGCGTTTTTGACGGTGATGATTGCCTCGTTATTGGGTGCTCTCTTCGTTTATCTCATCGATGAAGTTCTTTATCCGAGCGTTGCCCTGACGCCATTTGGCCCCATTGCGGTCCTTCTTGTCTCTTTGGGCGCCGTCCTTGAATTCATTTTCACCTATTACTTATTCCAGGGTCAGGGGATCTCCCGTTTATGAAGAGCGATTATCGGCTTAATGATCGTGTCTTCGTCGAGGCAAAGAATAAAAACGCCTCGAAAGTAAATCGTTTCATTCCCTTCTTTCTCGTCTTTCTTTTAGCGGTCCTGCTTTTGCCCCAAATCAGTTATCCGGATCCCACCTTAGCCGATTGGCTAAATTCAGCCGAAGTGAATGGCTTTTATTGGCTAGCGGTAGGGTTGGTGACTCTCGTCTTCGCCTTTCTGGTCTGGCATAAGAACCGCGTCGAGATCCCGCTCCGCTATGGCCTGATGTTCATATGGATTTTGCTCTTCACGCTTTTAATTGCCCTTCTCCACGAAAGTTCTTTTCGTTACGCTGATGGCCAAGGCTTAATCCAAACGTTCCGTCTAACGCCTTTAGCCCGCCTCGCTTATGAGGCAAAAAGGATGGATGATCTTCTCTTCTGTTTTGCTTTCTTGTTTCTTTTCTCTTACGCCAAAGACGAACCGAAATATAAAAACGTTGTCCTCTATGCCGTTGTTCTTTTCGCTCTAGCTTCAGCGATCTACGCTTTCATCAAAGGCCCGGATACCTCCGGGTCCTATTTGGTCTATACAAGTTTTTTCACAAGCAACGTCGATTTTGGCAAAGTCCTTTTTGCCAGTACCTTTGCCAGTGCTCTTTTAGCCTATGATCACCCGGGGGTGCTTCGCTACGTCTTCATGGTTTTGACTGCCGGCTTTATCGCCTTATCCGGTGTCTTCGCTCTTGCCATCACCTTCTGGAGCCTTATCCTCGCCTCGTTTGTGGTGGGGTTGGCCATCTTGCTTAATCAAAAGGCCAAGAGCAAGGCCTTAAAGATTGGCTGTCTTCTCTATGTTCTTTTGATTGCCGCTTTCATCGCCTTGATCGCCATTCCTTCGTGGCTGGCGGATACCCTCCGGCTTTATTTTGGCAATGAACTTGCCACTCTCTTTTCCGAGCGGATCGCTCTTTGGAGCCGCTATCTCAATTCGCTTTCTTCTTGGCGCATTTTCCTCGGGGATGGGGCTTTAGGCCATTATCGAATTTCTTTAACCTCGGCTTCCTCACCCGTCTTTACCTCGCTCGAGAACGGGGTCCTTGAAGTCTACGACAATGGCGGTCTTGTTTATCTGATGTTTTATTTCTTGGTGATTATCGTCGGGGCGTTCCGCTACATGAAGCGCGAAGAAAAGAGCCGCTCATTCTTTGCGATTGTTCTCGCTTTCAGCTGCGCCTTCTTGATCTTCACTTTCTTCAGCGATGAGCGTCTGTTCTTTTCTTCACATTTCCTTTCGCTTTTCCTTTCGACGATTCTTTTGTGCTATCCCCATCATCCCGATTCCTTGATTGACGGCGAGTAAGTTTGCAAAAACCTTCGATGATGGCTTTGGTCTTTTTTCTTCAAAAAGAGAGAAGAAAACATTGTATAATTCATGGGCAGGTTCTTTAATGAGTATTCTTAGCCATTGCTAAGAATGATTCACTTCTCTTCCTCGTGTTCTCCCCATGGTCTCAACCCTTAAAAAATCTAAAAACCTTCTTGTGATTGATTTTTTATTGATTTTGACGTTGCTTGTGGGCTGCTTCGTTGTCGAGGGCCATTCGTATTTCAACGATGGTCGTCAAAGCGAGATGACCGATGTCGAGATGTTCATCTCCGTCGGGGGTTATCTTTTGCTTTTGGGGTCGCTTTGCCTCGTTCTTTCGCGGACAATGAGCATCAAACGAAATTGGCTGCCCCTTATTTTCTTTGGGCTGGGACTTCTCGTTGATATCGTGGCAATCTGGTTCTTTCCGGGCGTCTATGACACGGGCGAACTCATCTACCAAATCAACGTGGTGAGCGAGATCCGCTACTCGGTCTATGGCCTCGTCGTGTTTTCCTTGCTCTACCTTCTTTTTGCCATCGTCCCCCAGATTACGGCAGGGACCCAAATCTTTGATCTCATCTTAGCCATCGCGGTGGCGATTGTCTTAGGGGCGATTCTCTATTCGTATATCACCGAAGCCGATCTCTATCTCGCCATCATCCGCCATGGCGGGCCCGATGACGGCCTCGTGATCCCCACCAGTTGGACCTCGCATAAAAACGTCTATTCCTTCGTGCTTTTCAATGGCCTCGTTGCCGAGGCGATATTAGAGGCCAAATGCCCCCACGCTTGGCGTTGGGCGATCATCCTGTTCTTTTATCTCAACCAGTTCTTTGTTCTTTCAAAAACAGGTCTATTGATTGCGACGCTCTTCGTGTTGGGTTTTTATCTCTGGCATTTTGTTAAAACTCTCAAAAAGCATAAAATCCGCAACTGGGTCATCTTCGGGGTCGTCTTTGGCAGCCTCTTTCTTTTCCTTCTGATCGGCTTATTAAGCCCCCGGGCTTTGTGGCTGAACCGCTTTTTGCGCAATACCTGGGATTACATGGTCGCCTCGATTTCGGCGACCTTGATGGACCGGGTTTACGTCTGGAGCGACGTGGTCCGCTGCATCTTCAGCTTCCCGCTCACCCTGATGGTCGGGGCTGGCTATGGCAACTGGGCTCACGTGTTTTACGCTTATCTCTTAGGCGATCCCAATGGTTATTATCCGATGGACTCGGCTTGGGTTGCCGATTTGGCCCGGGCGGGGATTTTTGGTGTCCTCTTCAGTGCGATCTTGGATCTCTACGTGCTTTATCTTTTGATCGACGCCATCTCGCATCACAGCAAGATCGGCGTTGTCTCGGCTCTCTATGCGGTGGGATTATTCCTTCGCAGCTTCGTTGAAGCGGGGGATCTCGCCAATCCTGATTCCTTTGGCATGATTTACATGGCCTTATTGGTCTTGCCTCTGCTCTCGGAGCGTTACGCCCGCCTCCATCCGGCGGTTGAACAAGAAAAAGCCGAACTCCTCCGCCAGTCCAAAGAGACGCCCTTGCCCTCTCAGCCTTTTACCTCGGCTCGCTTCATCCCGAAGTTCTTAGCGATTTTCTGTCCCCTCTTCGTTTTGGCCACCTTTGCCTTTTTGGTGGTGGGGATCTTAAGTGACAACGCCTTTGTGACGGGCTCGGATTTCTTCTATGCTTTCTTGGGGATTGCCTTATTCTTCCCCTATCTGATTCTTGGGATGAACTACCTTTTGATCAACCGCCATTTCTATGGCTTTATCACCTTGCTCTTCTGGAGTGTGGTCGATGTGGCTTTGAGCGTTTATCTTCCCAGCTTAAAGACCGGTTGGCTTGGGGTGCTCTTCCCGGTTTTGATGGGCTTGGTATTGCTTTTGGTGGTTCTCTTTAGCGGGATCATCCCCTTTGATAAGTCTTTGGCTAAATACCCTGCAATCTATTCGGGGCTCGCTGTCGTGCTTCTTTTTGGTGGGCACTCCATCATTGTGAGCAACCCCGTTTCGACCTATCTCACCCTTGCTCTTATGGGCTTCTCGATTCTCGCTTATCTTTTCGCCTATTGTCTCCCTTTTTCCCGCTCTGAAAGCTGGCTTCTTGATAAATGGAATGCCCAATTCATTCGCTGGAACGAAGCCTATGTGGCTAAACGCGATTCCGATTATTTGCGGGTCTATCAAGGAGGGGATAAATCATGAAGAAAACCTCCGCTCTCAATGCTGTGTGGATTCTTCTTTTCTTCGTGATCGAGGCCGTGTGGTCGATTTCTCTTTTATCGATTGCAACTCTCATCGTTCAAGCCCGCTTTGGCACGGTGGATTCGCTTTGGCTCTTCTCGCTTATCTGCGTCGCTGCGGCTTCGTATGTCTTACTGGTCTTCTTTGCCCATATGCTTCGCTGGAGTGGCCAAGATAAAATGTATCAACGCTTCCGTTCACTCTATTGGCTTTATGCCTTTATAACTCTCACGCTTGCCGTCTTCTTTTCTGCCTATGTTCTGCCCCGCTTTCATTTCGTAAGCTTTGTCCCGGGCAAAGGCTTTGATTATGTTGCATCCTATCTCATCTTCGCCATTTTGGGCGGGGTTCTGCCAAGGATGCTGCTTCCGAAGGCGAAGGAAGGGGGTGTGGTCGATGGCGGCAACATTTAAAGTCAAAGACAAGTTCGTCAACCGCTTCGCCCCGTATTTCCTCGTGGTCTATTCTTTCGTTTCGTTAATCTCGTGGTTCCGCTACCCCTCGGAGCAACTCTATAACCTGCTCAATCAAGGGACCAGCGCGCTTCTATTCCGGATTGTGCTTGGCGTTATCTTCACGCTCTATATGGGCCTTATCTGCCTCATCAATAAGAAACTGCCTCCGTGGCGGTATTCTCTCCTTTTTGCCTTCATCTGCCTCTATCTTTGCTTATTGATCTTTATTCAGGATAAAACCTATGTCTATGATCCCACCAAGGATCCGATTACCGTCACAACGACATTCACTGCGAAATTCTATCTAGGCTGGGCTTATTC
>DAISHV010000090.1:0-6423 GCA_036822315.1 Bacillota bacterium
TTCTTTTAAATGCTGGCAAGCGGTCGAGCCGATTTTCGATCACCAACTCAAAGTCATGTATTCTCGCGCGGACCTCATTATCACACCAACCCCATATTCCAAGGGATTGATCGAATCTTATGGGATCGCCAAGAAAGTGATCGCCATCTCGAATGGCATCGATTTGAAGGAATATGCGCCCAACCTTGAAGCCCAGAAAGCGTTCCGAAGCAAATTCGGGATTAAAGAGGGCGAGCCGTTTGTGATGGGAGTGGGTTTCCCATTCGAACGGAAAGGCATTCAAGATTTTTTCGAAGTCGCGCGGAATTTTCCGGACGTCAAATTCATCTGGTTTGGCTATCTTCAAAGCATTCTGACGAATGATAAAGTGAAACGCTGGGTTAAGAAACGTCCAAAAAATGCGATTATGGCTGGTTATTGCAAAGGCGATTTGATTCATGGCGCTTATCAAACGGCTTCCGCACTATTCTTCCCTTCCTACGAAGAAACCGAAGGCATCGTTGTTTTAGAGGCTTTGGCTTCGCACACCCCGCTTCTCGTTCGCGATATCGGGGTCTATCAGCCTTGGCTAAGCGATGGGGTGAACTGCCATAAAGGCCATAATAATCAGGAATTCACGGGGATTTTAAAAACCTTGATCACTCAAGGGGAAAAGCAAGACATCCTCGATCAAGGCTATCGTGTCGCTCAAGAAAGAACCTTAGACAAAGTGGGTGAAGAACTCAAAGCGGCTTATTCTTCGCTTGGCGTGAAATAAAAGGCTTTTTTCGCATCATCTTCAAAGAAGGACCCCTCGGCAACGAGAGGTTTTTTCATGGTTTTAATTTGGTGCCAAGCCGCTTCGACTTGATTGAAATAAGCGGAATCGGCTCCGGCTTTTTTGTCGAGTTTCTTATCATAAGAAAGCGAAAGAGCCATCCGTAAAAGCTTAGTCTTAAAACCCTTCAACCCTTCGATGTTTCCTTGCTTTTCCAAGAAATAGCGTTCAAGGGCAAAAACAACTAAATGCCGGAAAGTCCGATTTTTCCGGGTCACGCTCATGGCGCTGCCTGAATTGGTTTTATCGTAATAGTAGAGAGATCGTTTCAAAAGAACGACTTTATCGCAATAAGAAAGTAGAGAGCAATTGAGAGCCACATCTTCGAATTGCATATCCAGCGGCGCTCCAAGGACGAGGAGCGGACGCTTTTTGGCGATGCTCGTTTTATAGAGCTTCGTCCAGCAAAAGCCGCGGATCGAAGCGTCATCAAAATAGGTCTTGAGGATGTTTTTTCTTCCTAAAACCGCATTTTTGGCGAAGGGATAATAATGGGCTTTGCCTTTTTTCCCTTTAATATAGGAAAAGGAACAATTAACGCAATCGGCATGGGTTTCGCGGGCCGTATTCAATAGAGTCTCTAGGCAATCTGGCGCTAAAGTATCATCGGCATCCATGAAATAAAAATAGGGGGAGCTTACCCGTTCAATACCACGGATTCGAGAAATTCCGATTCCCATCCTTTCTTTCGGGGCCTCGATGATAATAAAAGGATAGCGATGCTGAAATGATTCGGCAATTTGTAGAGAATTATCTTTTGAAGGATCGATTTCCAAAATGACTTCTAAAGGTTCTTTTAGCGTTTGCTTCTCCAACAAACTGGTTAAAGCCCGAGCTAGATAGGGGCCAGAATTATAAATGGGGATAATCACGCTGAGCGATGCCATAAAGGCATTATAACATCGCACAAAAAGCAAAAAAACGTGATTCGGTCTTTCTTTTTATCTCGTCTGGAGAGAGAAAGAGCCCTTCAAAAGACCGAAAGATTCGTTTTCCTACGGAATCATCTTGCAAAAACCGCTACGCGCGATAGAATTAACACGCTGAAAAGTGGGAAGAAGGTGAACGAAATGGCTGTTAAAACTGTGCTTCACGAGGGTGAAACCCTTGATGACGCGATGCGGAGATTCAAGCGCTCCGTCAATAAGAGTGGTGTCCTTCTCGAATCCCGCAAAAGAGAGTGCTACTACAAGACGAATTTAAAGCGGAAGATGAAATCGGAAGCTGCTCGTCGTAAAAAGTGGTAATCGATTTGAATCGATAAATCCTGAGGAAACTCAGGATTTTTTTATTTCTTAGGGCAAAAAACGTTTCTTCCTGTCTATTTTAAATGTGGAGAACATTTACCAAGGCGACGAAGAAGGATGTGGCTTAGCTTGCCTTCGCATGCTGCTCATTCTCGTCAGCCGGCAGAAAAACTATCGCTATCTGACCCTTGAAGGCCATCCGCCCTATTCACTGGAAGAGTTAAAGAAAGCGGCCGGGAAAGAGGGACTGAATCTTGTTTTCAAACGGGTCGAAAGCAAGGACAATCTCTACGATAACAAGAACTGGCCGATTCTTTTGCTCCTTGGCGAAGAAGCGGATTCGCATTGCGTCATCGCCTTGAAAGCCCGAAGCGATAAAATCCTCGTTCAGGATCCTGCTTCTGGGCGACATTGGCTCAAAAAGGAGGTTCTATATAACCAATGGAACGGAATTTACGGCGAAGTCGTTTCCTATTACGCGTCGAAATGCTCATTTCAGAAAAAGAAAGGACTCTACCCGGGAAGCCTTGTCTTGGCTTCGATGTGCGAAGTTCTCGCCGAAGCCGCCCTGTATTTCGGATTTTATAACGTTCAGAAGAATACCAACTACCTTTTTTCTGTCTTGGCTTTCGCGGTCTTTGGATTTTTAGGCATTTTCAAACGCTCCTTCGCCGTCCAGGGAATGAAGAGTTTTGATGAGGCTTATCTCGAACGAATCGTTGATTCCGAACCGCGCCGTCTTCGGAACAATTATGAGCATTATTATCGTTATAAAAGTTTGTATTTCGGAGGCTGGATCGAGTTTATCGGAGCTTTTTTCTTTTCTTTCGCCCTTCTGATCCTCATCAGTTTCAACAGCCCATTTTTCCTTGCCTCAGCCTTAGGCTTTTTCGCTTTCGCTCTTTTTGAAGGATTCTACTTTCAGCACACACTGCAAAAGGAAAAATCGCAGCTGGAGCGGGATGAAAAGGCTCTCTTTGCGTCGAAAGAAACCCTCGAAGACAAACTTGCGAACATCCATTCGCTAAGTGAGAAAGCTTATCACCTTGGCGATTACGTGTCCTATTCCAGCGCTATTCGTCTCGTTCTGACCCTAGCCTTAGCCTTGATTCCGATGCTTGCTGAGCAAACGATCTTGCTCAATTACTATCTTTTCCATTTCTTTGCCCTATTGGCAGTGGGCGAAGGCTTCGAGAAGATGGTCGCCTTCTTCCTCAAGGCGCCAGAGCGAAGTCAGGAATTCGATTATTTCCTGGAATACTTCCTCAAAGAGGAGAAATGAAGTAACAAAAGGAGTAATATTGTGATAACCTACATACACGATGGAAGTATCATTCACCAGCAATTTTGGAAAACAGTACACTTACCTGGCCGCTCGCTACCGAAAACTCGCTCAGGTAACCTTTACTTATTTGAAAATCAAGACGAATTACGAGATCGACGTCTCCCTTGTGGACGAGGAGACGATTCACGCCATCAACCGCGATTACCGCCATGTTGATCGAGTGACCGATGTTATCTCCTTTGCCTTCAATGACGACAAGGATCCGCATGACCAGATTAAAGATCCCGAAGTGGAGCGAATGCTCGGCGAAATCTTGATTTGTTTGCCTCAAGCACAGCGGCAGGCGAAAGAGATAGGCAATAGCGAACGCCGGGAACTCAGTTTCCTCTTCGTTCATGGCTTATTGCATTTGCTCGGATACGATCATATGAAAAAGGAAGACGAGGATGTGATGTTCCCTTTGCAGGACATCATCCTTGAAAAAGCAGGAGCATAAATTTATGGACCAGTCTCAACTCATTGAATGCGCTAAAGAAGCTCGCGAACTCTCCTATTCGCCCTATTCGCATTTCGCCGTCGGAGCAGCTCTTCTTTGTAACGATGGTTCCGTTTATGTCGGGGCCAATATCGAAAATTCCTCATTCCCGCTTTGCATGTGCGCGGAGCGTAACGCGGTCTATAACGCGATGATGGACGGGAAAACAAGCGATGATTTCGCTGCTTTAGCCGTCATCGCCGATACTGATGGTCCCTGCTCGCCTTGCGGAGCTTGCCGCCAAGTCCTTAGCGAACTCTTCCCACAAAATGCTCCGATTTACATGGCTAATCTCAGAGGCGATGTCAAAGAAACGACAGCCAAGGAGCTTCTGCCGTTTGCCTTTACGGGTGAAGATTTATGAAAAGTGGTTTTTGTGCGATTCTTGGCCGACCGAATGTCGGAAAAAGTACTTTGCTAAACGCCCTTCTTTCTAAAAAAGTGTCGATTGTCTCGCCAAAGCCTCAGACGACACGCGATCAGATCCTTGGTATCTATAACGAAAAAGGGTTACAAATCGTTTTCATCGATACTCCGGGGCTTTTTCAAAGTGATGAAGCCCTTGATAAGGCGATGAACAAAGCGGCTCGCAGTTCGTTACAAGATGTTGATTGCCTTCTCTATTTAATCGATGCCTCGAATGAAGACTATAGCGAAGACGAGACGATCTTAGCTGGAATCCATACGACGAAACCTTGGATTCTCGCCTTCAACAAAATCGATTTGGCAACCGCGCCGATGATGGAAGCTTTGACCACTCATTACCGAACCCTATATCCGCAAGCGGAGCAAATCCAGCTTTCGGCTTTGACGAATTTCGGCTTGAAAGAAGTCAAAGAGGCGGTGGCGTCGCATCTTTCCGAAGGTCCTGTTTACTATCCGGAAGAACAAATCAGCGATAAAGACCACGCTTTCATGGCCAAAGAAATCGTCCGGCAAGAACTTTTGCATTTTTTAAAGCAAGAAATCCCCCATCAGTCGGCCGTCTATGTCTCTTCCTTCAAGGAAGATAAAGAAACCGCCAAAATCAATGCGGTAATTTACGTCGAAAAAGAAACCCAAAAAGGCATCGTAATCGGCCACGGGGGCGAGATGATCAAGAAAATCTCGATGTCCGCCCGCCACGAGCTTGAACGGATGTGGCAAAAGCATGTGATTCTTGTTTTGGATGTCGAATATTCGCCAAATTGGCGTAATGACGCAGCCAAATTGAAGAAACTCGGCTATGGAGTAAAAGATGACGAGGATGCTGAGTGAGGTCGAAGGCTATGTCGTTCATTTATCCGCTTATAAAGATAATGATGCGATGGTAAATGTCTTTTCCGAGGAAGGAATCGTTTCTTTCTTGGGACGTGGCATTCAAAAAACAACGTCGAAAAATGCCGCAAGTTGCCAGCTTTTGTCTTTTTCCCGTTTTTCTTTGGAGCAAGGAAAAAGCGGTGGTCTTTCTCTCAAAGAGGGCGTCTCGGAAAAACCAGCAGATGGTCGTGATAGCCTTGAACGCTTGACATCATTTTCTTTTATTGCTGAATTAACTTCGAAATTGATTCAAGAGGATGAGGCCAAAGAGGCTTATCCCTGGCTCAAGACAACGATGGAGGCCTTGGACAACAGTGCCGACGCTTTCACGGTTTCTTTGATCTATTTTGCTCATCTTCTTGTCATTGCTGGATATGGTTTGGACGTGGATGAATGTATCTATTGCCAGAGCAAAAGCAACATCAAAGGCGTCTCCTATAGTGATGGGGGTTTCGTCTGTGCTAATGAAATGGATGAGGGAGCCGTGGAAATGGATGCACGACATCTCAAAATTCTTCGCTATGTCTTTCGTTGCGGAATCGCTGATATCTCCAGAGTTTCTTTCAGTAAAGATGAATGCCAAGGCTTCTTCCGAAGTCTCAGCCAATATCTCGTAGATTTAACCGGTGTAGAGCTCAAGAGCATCGCGCTGTTACTTCAAGTTTGAAAAAAGTACCCTTAAAATAGGTTGACACGTCGATTATCGAGGTTAAAATAACCTTTGTCTTTCTCATAGAGAAAGAGTTTTTTTCTCAAAGGAGCCTTTCATGGCGAGTAAATTCACTTTCGAGCAGATTACGTCTCATTTGCAGCAAACAGGCTATGTTTATCCGGGTTCTCAGATTTATGGGGGCTTGTCGAATAGCTGGGATTACGGACCTTTGGGCGCGGAATTAAAGAAAAACATCAAGGGAGCTTGGTGGAAGCGTTTCGTTCAGGAATCGCCGACCAACGTTGGCCTTGATGCCGGCATTCTTATGAATCCGAAAGTTTGGGAAGCGACAGGTCACGTCTCGACTTTTAACGATCCGATGGTCGACTGCAAAGCCTGCAAGAGCCGGCAAAGAGCCGATGATTTGATTAAGGCTCAATATCCTAATGAAGACGTGGACAACATGACTTTCGAGGATATGGACAAATTCATGCAGACTCATAAGATGGTCTGCCCAGTTTGCGGCAAGAGCGATTTTACCCCGATCCGCAAATTCAAAAAGATGTTTAAAACTCACGTGGACGTTAC
>DAISHV010000091.1:0-6378 GCA_036822315.1 Bacillota bacterium
AATAACGGCTCTAGCGAATGGCCGACTTCGAGTACCGCCGCCAAAAATTCTTTTTCGTTCGCGTGCGTCTTCGCAAAATCCTCTAAAAATGTCATAGGTATCGTCCCCCTTTGGACTCCTAGGAATGTTTATACCGCATTTCGGTTTATCTTCAATAATTCTTTTATAAGTATCAAAAAATGATACTTAAAAGAGGCGACAGAAAAGCCGGGGATGTCATTTTCTTTTGCCTTAAGGAAGAACGTTTCATGGAAACAATCTTATGTGAGTATCATTAAATGATACTTAAAACAGACGATAGTGATTCTTTTTCTCCCGCCTTAAGGAAGGGCTTTTCATGAAAAACAATCTTATAAGAGTATCAAAGGATGATACTTAAAACAGGCGGCAGGAATGCCAGAATGTCATTTCTTTCGCCTTATAGAAGAGTTTTCATGCAATAATACTTAATTATGGAAACCAAAGATAACGAAAAACTTTTGGAGCTCCTTGAAAAAGACTCCACCTTGCCGAGTGACGAACTAGCTGATTTGTTGGGGGTTGCCCCTGAGAAAGCCAAAGCGATGGTGGAGAAGGTCAAAGCAGAAGGCTTGATCCTTGGCTACCAAGCGGTCATCGATTGGGATAAGGTCGCTGAAGAAAAAGCCTCCGCTCTCATCGAAGTTAAAGTAACCCCGCAAAAAGGCATCGGTTTCGATAAGATTGCCCACGAGATTTCAAAATTTGATGAAGTCTCGGCCGTCTACTTAATGTCGGGCGGCTACGATTTCGCGGTGATGCTAGAGCGGAAGACGATGAAAGAAATCTCCGCCTTCGTTTTTGAGAAACTCGCTACCCTTCCGAGCATCTCTTCCACGGCGACCCACTTTATTCTCCGCAAATACAAAGACCATAAGATCATTATGGATAAAGAAGAAGACGATAAGCGGATTGAGCGTTTACTATGAAGAGCCCTTTATTTTCAACAAAAGTCGAAGCCATCGAACCACCGAAAATCAAAATTGACTTTGCCGAAGTCCGCAAAGAAGGTGTGGTTTCTTTAAGCGTTGGCGAACCGGATTTTGAGACCCCTTGGGCGATCAAACAAGCGGGTGTTGAAGCCATCCAAAATGGCGATACGTTCTATTGTGATGATTTGGGCTTACCTAAACTTCGGGAAGAAATTTCCAAATATCTCAAACGCCATTACGAGATTTCTTATGACCCCAAAGACGAGATTCTCGTCAGCGTTGGCGCAAGCGAGGCGATTGATGTGGCTTTCCGAGCTCTTCTCAATGAAGGTGATGAAGTCATCATTCCGCAACCAGCATATAACTCTTATCCGCCCGTCGTGGCTTTATCCGGGGGCAAAGTGGTCAATGTGAACCTCCGAGAAGAGAAGAAATTCCGTCTACAACCCGAAGACCTCGAAAAGGTGATTACACCAGCGAGCAAAATTCTGATCCTCAACTATCCTCATAACCCCACGGGGGCCATCATGGAGAAGGCGGATTTGCAAAAAATAGCTGAGGTTTGCATTAAAAACGACCTTTACGTCGTGAGTGATGAAATCTATTCCGAACTCACCTATGGGAAGAAGCATGTTTCGATTGCTTCTTTGCCTGGCATGAAAGAAAGAACGATTTACATCAGCGGTTTCTCCAAAGCGTTCGCCATGACGGGCTGGCGCTTAGGTTATATCGCCGCCCCTAGGGAAATGATCGTTCGGATGCGAAAGGTTCATCAGTATTCGATGCTGGCTTCGCCTACCATCAGCCAATACGCTGCTGTTGAAGCATTAAAAGATGGCGAAGAAGAGACCGAGAAAATGAAGGCGGCCTATAACGAAAGGCGCCTTTATCTCATTAAAGCCTTAAAAGCGATGAATCTGGATTGCTTTGTCCCCGAAGGCGCTTTCTACGTCTTCCCGTGCATCAAAGAAACAGGATTAACAAGCGACCAGTTTGTCGACAAGCTCTTCAAAGAAGAGAAGCTCCTCTTTATTTCCGGCACGGGCTTTGGTCCTTTGGGCGAAGGCTACGTCCGGATTTCTTATGCCTATTCGTTGGAGAAGATTAAAGAAGGAATGGTTCGATTGGGGCGGTTTTTGCAAAGATATCGTCACTAAAATTATCGAAAAATCTTTTTTGTATCTTTATGTTGGGGTATCAAAAGATACTATTATTATGGAAGCGTAAGGAGGCAGCCATGAACCCCATTAGACTTCCAGAAAAGGAAGTAATGGAGATACTGAGTAGACTACATGGAATCATTAATCGCGACGATCCTGCCTCTGAAAAAATTATCATCATTCATCGACTTAATGATGACTATTTCAAGGTAGCGAAGACCCAAGATCAATTCGGCTTCAGCCTATACGATGTTCTTTCGGAACTTGGGCGATTAACCTATGCCAATTACCACAACTCCGTCCTCACCAACCATGGTGACTATCTCCATTCCTTCATAAAAAAGATTGAACAGCGCGATGTTTATATGGAATTTCCCATTCGATTCTCGCTAATAAACGAAAGGGAGGTTGTTGCTTTATACTCCTTTCATGAAAACGAATAAACGGAAGAAAAATATGGAAGCAAAAATCAAAAGTTACCAGGAAAAAGAAACCTTTGAGAGAAATGGTGTTTCTTTTGTGTGCTCCCAGACGTATCAAATTGGCCCCGATGGCGAGGATTTTGTTGATGTTGAGACATCAAATCTCAATCTTTTGGCTCGTCAGGATGCTTATCGAAAAGCGACAAATCTGCTCACAAGTTCTGAGATTAAGGAAATACGGAAAAATTACCATCTTTCACAAAAGGATTTTGGGCAAATTCTCGGTCTTGGGCAAATAGATATTGTTCGTTATGAGACAAAAGCCGTTCAAAACCGTTCGATTAACGATCTTATCCTTCGAGCCAAAGAAGACCCTCTTTGGTTTTTTGAAAAATTTAAAACTGTTGAAAATAATCTTACTTTGGACAAGGCTCTTGAGGTCCGCGAAGCTATCGCTCAATATTCTCAAAATAAGGGGGTTTTGCAAACTTCTTTGAGGAATCGCATTGATTATGCTTATTTACCCTATCAAGGACAAAGCGATAAGAATGGGGGAAAAGAACTTTCGATATTCAATATTCTTTCAATCATAGCGTTAGGAACTCGACTAGGGATTTTCCTCTATAAAACCAAAGCTGCAAAGTTGCTTTTCTATTGCGATTTTCTTACCCAAAAAGAGACTGGTCACGGTTTAACGGGTCTTATTTATTCTCATACTCCATATGGAGCTTTGCCTCTTGATTTTGATGACATACTTTCTTGGCCGGGAATCGAAAAGAAGGAAGAAGTGTTCTATCCTGGCGAAGACAAAGAAAGTGTCTCCACTTTAATCTCAAGCAAAGCCAAAAACATCTTATTGTCGCAAGACACGGAAAGAGTCGAGAGAGTTTTGAAGGCTTTTTCTTCTTTTTCCAGCGCAGAAATCAGTTCCTATATGCATGAGGAAGAAGTATACCAGCACACCAAGATGGGACAGATTCTTTCTTATGACGAAGCCAAGCGTTTACGGGATTTACCGAAAGCGGATTAAAGAACGCAGCTGGGATAGACAAAATTTTCCGGCAGCAAACTGCTGAGATACTTTCGAAATAGCGGACTGAAATGGGTATGGTCGATGCAATACTCTTTTGGCATAAAGACCGTTTGGTCTGCCACGTCTTTTACTGAAACGAGGTGAAAAGAGGCGTGGTAAGTCTCTGTGGGACTCCGTTTGAGGCTAACCACCTGAGCGGTTTCTCCACGCAAAACGTGTTTAACCGCAAAGCGAGCAACCCCAACGGCTTCTCGGACATCGATGGGACTTCGCAATAGGGGATCCGCCCGAGTCGGGATGGATAATTCGACCGTCCGATTGGAAATATGAAGCCGTTCATCAATGATGTGGCCTAAAGAAATGCAGCATCCTTCCATCGGATGGTGACCAAAAGAATCCGTTCCGCAATCGTTGTGGTGCTGGATGGGCATTCCCTCGGAGAATGCGCAGACGGCATAGCCTTTCGTCTCGTAAATCTTTTGGACAGCTTTTAAAAACTCTTCTTCGTCCCATCCCATCTCGGGGATGTAGATTAAATCCGGTCGGCGACCCTCAGGCAAAAGATCGGTAGCGGCGGTGAGCCAGCCCGTATCCCGTCCCATGATTTCAACGAGAACAATTTTGCCTTTTTTGTAAGCTTTAGCGTCATCGACAATCATCGCGGTGGTGTTGATGATATGGAGTGCAGCCGAAGGATAGCCAATCGCGTGGTCGGTTAAAGCCAGATCATTATCAATCGTCTTGGGAATTCCCAAGATAGATACATCAAGGTGTCTCGCTTTAAAAAGTTCGCTTAAGCGATAGCATGTATCCATCGAATCGTTGCCGCCATTGACCAAAAGATAACCGATCTGATGTTTCGTCACGGTTTGAAGAATTTGTTCATAGAGGGGATCTTTTAGATCCGCGGGCATCTTTTTTCGACTACTTCCTAAAGCGGCACCCGGCATCGACTTAAAAATCTCCAAATCGTTTTTCGTGAGGGTTCCAAGATTGACGAGGTCGTCATTGATGAGCCCTTCAATGCCGTATCGAGAACCCAAAATCTCTGCAATTCCTTCTTGTTTCATCGCTTCAGTGATGACGCCATAGAGCGAGGCATTGATCACGGCAGTCGGTCCGCCCGATTGGAAGTAGAGAAGCGATTTAGCCATAAGAAGATCCTCTTTTTCGTTTCATCATACCTTGCTTGACCTCACTCTTAAAGCGCGAAAGCGATGCCAAGAGAAAGCCGAAGGTAAACCTCTTTCTCGTAAAGAAGTCTCTTTTGAAATTTTTACCCTCCGCCAAAAGCCTCATTCCTGAGCGAAAAGGATGAATCTTCGCGATGCTCATTCTTTTCTTAAAGTGCAGAAATCGATATGGTAAAAAAGGGGATTACTGTAGAATAAATGCAACGTTTATTTTGCCCGAATTCTCACGGCCATAAACGATCTCCATCATGAAAATCATTGCTTCGTGCCCCCGGTGTCGGAAACCCATTGTCGCGGAGACGAATCTCTCCGAGCAAAAATGTCCGTATTGCCACCAAAATGTTCCGACCTCTGAGCTTGATCCCTTCGATGATGGAACCGGAGTCAAATTCGCCCCACCCAAAGAGACTCCGCCATGTCGGGAGAAGCATCTTTGGAAGCCTGCGATCACAATTTTTATCGTTGTTGGCATTGCCGCCGCGATTCTCTCCTTCCTTGTGGCGAGCCAATTGAAATAAGAATTTAAAAGGCCTTCTTTTAGGAGCAAGAAGGTCTTTTTTCGATAAGGGGGTTATTTGGCTTTTTGATATTTGAACGTTGCTTGGGTGTAAACGTAATCGAGCCCGAGGAGCGGTCGGAGATAATCACGGAACTCATCGGACATCCGACGGTCATTGAACTGGTATTCCGCCGGGACGTATTTGATTTTATTGGCGACTTCTCCAACATCCTCAAGAACGAATTCGTATTCGTAAGGCATCGAAGAGATGCGGTGGATGCAAACCATTTTTCCCTTCGCACCTTTTAAGACGGATTGAACGGCGAAACAACCCGCGCCGATGGCCTCGGAAATATCGACATCGGAGGCGAGAAGAGGATCCGCCCGCTGCGAGATCGAAAGTTCAACAACCCGGGAAGAATAACCGAGTTTTTCTTTGATCAGAGCGGCGACGCTGACGCAGCATCCTTCGAGCGCCTTGTGACCAAAGCTATCAACGATGCCTTCGTTAATATGCTGAACGGGCACACCTTCGGAGACTGCGCAAACGATATAGCCCTGGGTCTCATAAGTATTTTTGACTTCTTTTAAGAACTTCTCTTCATCCCAAGTCATTTCTGGTAGATAGATGAAATCTGGGCGACGATCATCCGGAAGAAGATCGACGGAGGCGGTGAGCCAACCGGTATCCCGACCCATGATTTCAATCAAAATAATTTTGCCTTTGCGGTAAGTTTTTGCATCTTGAACGATCATCGAAACGAAATTGATGATGTGCTTGGCTGCGGAAGGATAGCCTAAAGCGTGGTCGGTTAAAGCCAAATCGTTGTCGATGGTCTTGGGAATGCCAATCACTTGGACATCCATCTTTTTAGCGTCAAAGAATTGGCTGAGGCGGTGGCAGGTGTCCATCGAGTCGTTGCCGCCATTGACCATGATGTAGCCAATGTTGTGTTTTTGAATCGTCCAAATGATTTTATCAAAGAGAGGATCTTCAATACCCGGCATTTTTCGGCGGGTCGAACCCAGAATAGCCCCAGGGGTGTGCTTCAATAATTCTAAGTCACTTTGATCTTCTTTTCGAAGGTCGATCAGGTTATCCTCAATCAAACCTTCCACGC
>DAISHV010000092.1:0-6291 GCA_036822315.1 Bacillota bacterium
TGATGGTGGCCTTAGAGGTTGTCCTCGCCGTTTTGGCCAGTTTTGTCCCGTTAAGCGATCTTTTCATCATCTTGGTGTTGCCGTTAGCGAGTGTTTTGGTCGCCTTACTCTGTGAAGAAAGTTATCTGTGGATTTACCTCGTCTCCGCGCTTCTGCTGGTGAGTGTCAGCACCTGCTACGACTTACGGAGTACCCTTTTCTCGATCTTGCCTGCGATCATCATGGGAACGGGCTATGGCTATTGCCTCAAACGAAAACTCCCGATTTCCTTCGTGGTTTTCTTCTCGGCCTTGCTGAGCTTGGGTCTCAACTACGCTTCATTGCCTTTAATTAAGCTCTTATATAACGTCGACATGATTGAGTTTGCCAAAGGGGTCCTTGGGCTCAGCAGTTACACCTACGTCGATGATATCGTCCCCGCCTTCTTATTTGGCTATGCCCTCGCGGAGGTCGCCTTATCCCACCTTCTCGTTCAACTCTTCTTTAGTTCCTTCCAACTCGATACCCCCCATCCTTCTTGGGCAAGCTACGCCGAAATTATCGCCGGGCTCCTATTTGCCTCTTTAGCGATTGGCATTGGCTTCCTTTCCCCCAAGATGGCGTACGTCTTTTGGGCCTTTGGCCTTTATTTCTCCGCCTTTGCTTTCTTAAGCCTATTAGAATGCCGCCGCCCTTACTTATTTATCGGGGTTGGCTTATTGGCCTTAGGTTCGATTTTTCTGAATGCAGCCTGCTATTCCCAGATGCCAGGCGATGCCGGTTTCTTACTCAGCGCCCTTTTCTTTGCCGCAATTGATATTCCTTCCTTAGTAGGAAGGATATTATTGAAGAAAGGCAAAAGTCCCGTAAAATAAAATCCCATGGCAAAATTCATGAAAAACTTCGGCTTAGGATTGGTCTACATCATCCTTTTGCCATTGCTTTTAGTGATTTTGGCCGCCTTTGCTCTTTATTGCCTCGTTTTAGGGATTGTGATGTTCTTCCAGGCGGCCATTCGCTTCTTCCAAGGCTTGCAGCCCTTGCCCCCGTTTGAGGAAGATCTCAAAGTCGCGGAAATCAAGAAAGCCCAGGTCGAGAATCAGATTCATCCCAACGGCGTTCCTTCCACCCAAGACAATGGCCCCGCGCCCCAAAGTGTCTACGTCCAAAATAACTATTACCAAACGCCCGGCTCAACTCCCGCTCCTCAAGTGCCGCCGCAACCGCAAAACACGCCTTTTGACACCACTGGTTATGTTAAAAATAGCCAAGCCAGTCAGCCCGGCGCTTTGCCGAAACAAACCCCACCGACTCTCGATGTCACTAGCCAAGCGATTTCACAGCAGCCCCAGCCTCAAGCGACCCCTGAACTTCAAAAACTCGTGCAACAAGATCCCACCAACTCTCCCGCCCCAAGCGTCATTGATTTATCGGTGGACGATGGAAAGGATAATCCATGATCCCGCGTAGTTTCGTTGAAATCTACATGAGCGAAAACGACAAGAAACTCTTGATCGTTCTTTTGGTCATCGCGATTTTACTTTTCATCTTGCTCGGTCTATTAGGGATGCTGATTCGTTACGTGATGAAGCTCCAAGGCGAAAAGATCGATAACTATGTGGCCGAACCCGTCCGTTACCGGGTGTTGGGCGATGCCACCCATTTCACCGCTTTCGCGAGCAAAGTGAACCGCCGGGTCTTCTTTAAGCAAGCCCTGATTCCGTGGTGCATCGCTTTGTTCTCGCTTCTCTTTTACCTGATCTATGCCGGTGCCAGCGATCAATGGGCCCGCGACTATTGGGGTGAATTCGGTAGCCTCTTCTATCAATGGGATTGGGGCAACGCGGATAATTACGTCACTTTCTGGGGCATGACCCTTTTAGCTAAATGGCCGAATGCCATTGCGGCGCCCAGTTGGCATAACGAATATTGGATTTCCTATATCTTGGTGCCGTTATGGCTCACTTCCATCATCTATTATCTCGTCTGCGTCCAAGCCTTCATCGCTCGCTTGATCACCCTCAACCGCCGGGCCCACAGCATCTACTCGCAGAATCTGGAGAACTTCAATTACTACGACACAATGCCGCAGAATAACTTAGGCCAGCCTGGCCCCAGCGTCGCTGCCCCCACTTCAAATCCGGCAACGCCTAACAAGCCTCAGTGATGAGACTTGTTTTTTATTTCGGAATAAGAAAAAATCGCCGTTCGATGAGTCTCCTCAGTCTCTGAATTTGAGAAGAGAAAGGGAATCAAGGAATAAATTAGAGTCCCAATGGGCAACCTCTTCTTTTTCGAAAAGATACGGGGTGACATCCTTTGAAGCTTCAGCGAAATCGATCGTGGAGAAACGCTCCTTAAAAAGAGACAGGGCCTCCTCTTTTCCAAAAGGATCGCCTTCGCCAATCCGCCCGCTTTGGACAAGTTTGCTCCTCAAGTAAGAAAGATTGAGCGGAATCTCTTTCTCAAGATAAAAAAGATAATCATAGAGATCGCGGCCTTTGACTCGGCTTTTCCAAGCCCGGCAAATCAAAGCGTGGCCCTTTCCGGCGAAGAGGGAGGGGCCATCAAAAACCGTGACATAATGAAGCGAAGGGAAGGCTTCGAGTTTTTCTTCATAAGCAGCGCCCAAAGCAGGATTGACGTCAACCTCGAATTTAACCTTGGTCACTTGGTTCGCAATGATTCTCTTCACCTCGGGGCTATCGGGAAAGACGCTGACGAGATGGGCGAGGGTCCCGCCTTTGATAAAAGCCGAGCGAATGTTCCCTTCATCGACGTTTTCCTTGCTCCCCACCTCCACACGGAAGCCAAAAGAGACGAAGGTCCTTTCGATTTCGTTGAAATACGGCTGGAGTGAAAATGCCGAATCTGGCTGCTTAAGCGCGAAATCAAGATCCTCCGAGAAGCGCGGAAGGCCATAGAAAAGACGGAGGCAAGTCCCCCCGTAAAAAGCTGCTTTGGAAAAGAAATCCGTTCGGGAGAGGCCCAAGAGGGCGATTTCCTGAACCACCTCCTTTAGCGCATTTTCTTTTTCCTCGAGCGTTTCATGGGGATAATGCAGTAGCAAATCTTTTAAAACCATTTTTATTCTCCTTTTTCTTTCTCAAGATAGCGAACGAGCAAATCAACGTTCTTTCTCCCGTAGGCCTTCGCCAAAGAGCGAATCAAGCTCTTACTGAAGGTGAGCAAAACGTTTTCGTCTAATCGAAGATCGTCAAAAAGCAAGGCAAGAAAGTCTTCTTCGGCGACCGTTTCGCTCTTCGCGAGCAGATCGCAAAGGGCTTTTTCCTTCGTCGCGATTAAAAATGGCGATTCAGGATCATCCATCCACTTAAGGCCCAAATTAAAGACCGTTTCCGGAACGTCCTGATAGGAAAAACCGCCATATGGGGTCCTGTAACTTTTCTTCTTTCTTGCACCAAGCGAAGCGGAAGTCACCCCCACCACTCTTTCAGGGATGAGTCCGTAAAAAGAAAGGGCAGATTGAAAGGAGACATAAGAGGGTGAATAGAGAACCGAAGCAATAGCAAAAGGATTTGCGTCCTTCCCCGTTTCATAGAGGCCTCGCTTGAGCTTGATCAAAGAACCCTCCTTGACCAAAAGCCGGATATGGTCATAGGGATTCTTGTAGTCTTTGAATTCGTTTAACAGCACGGAAATGGTCTTAATCATATTTCTCCAGTAACTCTATTTTAATTAGAGTTTTTGGAGAATCAATAGAAAAGAGATTATTCTTTAAATTCTTGCCCCCTTTCTAATCCCAGAATCTGGTTAACGTTCTCCAAGGCTGGCTTTAGCATCCGAGCGTCAAAATGGGCGTAAATGCTTTCGGTCGTTGTGATAAGCGAATGGCCAAGCCAATGTTGAATCAGACTCATATCCGTCCCTTTCGCCCGCATCGCCGTGGCAAGGGAATGCCGAAGATCATGGAAACGAATAAGAGGCAATCCCAACCGTTTGAGCAAGATCGGGAAATGGGAGGAAACAAAGCCAGGCGTTGTATCGCTCCCGTCGCTCCGCTTGCAAAGCCTTTCATCACGATTCGGGGCCAGCCTTCTTTTCTCCGCTTCGAGAGTGTTCCGAAGAGTCTCCGGCATCGGAAGACGACGCCAAGAAGACTTGGTCTTCATTCCTTCTTTGGCAATCACTCTCATCTTCCCATCCTGATCGCACTCCACCACCGTGCTCTCAATCGCGATGTAGTTTTCTTTGAAGGAAACGTTTCGCCAGCGGAGGCCAAGGACTTCTTCGCGGCGAAGGCCCAAGGAAGCGGCCAAAAGAACCGGGATAAAAAGATCGTCGCCTTTGGAGCGAGTAATCAGTTGTCTCAGCTCGTCAGGATCATAAACCGAAAAATGATGAGGGTCAGGCTTCGGGCGGTCAGCCAGGGCGACGACATTTCGATTCACGATGCCTTCTTTTTCTGCGTATTTCATCGCGGAATAAAGCAGAGTTCGGACCCGAATGACCGTGGCGGGCGATATCTTTTTCTTGTTTAAGAGAACATAGATTAAAGAATCAACATCTTGGGTCGTCAATTCTCCGAGAGTTTTCCTCCGTTCTCGGAAATACGGAACCAGGTAACGGCGAAGGATTCCCTTATAACCGGAAATCGTGGTTTCAGCGAGTCGGGCTTTTACTCGTTCAGCCCACCAATAAAGATAATCCGCAAGGAGAATTCTCGGGCTTGGGGCTTTGGGAAAGAGTTCAAATTTTTCGGTCCGATTCAAATGGAGTTTGGCTTTCTTCGAAAGGCCAAGGGAGGCGATGAGGAGATCGTTGTGTTCGTCATCCCCCACCCACCAATTCGAAGCCAACCTTTGCAGAAAGTTTTCAGCCAACGTTTTGGTTTTTTGTCTCGAATCCAGTCTTAGTGGAATCCAAGGGCGAAAGACCTTTCCGTTCTGAGAAAAACTCAAAACGGCATAATAACGAAAACGACGTACCTCAAGACAACCTCGGCACATATCAATTCCTCCGCCATAATGGCCTACTAAGAATAGGCGGAAATAGGCCAAGCCAAATAGTTCCTAAGGCAAACCTCTTTTTCTTTTTTAAAATGCGAATGTAGACGCTTCAATCGCATTTTCATCCGATAAAATCACGCTTTTCGATAATGGTAGAACGCAATATGGTAGAAAAATAGATAAAAAACAGGATTTTTAAAACCATTTTTTAAGGAAGGCCGATATCGTTATTCTGCTATCCCGTGCGATAAACAAAAATAAGAAAGGCCAGAGAGCATCGCTGCAATCTGGCTTCTTTTCTTTTCAAGATGGTGCCCGAGGCCGGACTTGAACCGGCATGGATTATACATCCGAGGGATTTTGAGTCCCTTGCGTCTACCATTTCGCCACTTGGGCAGGAAGCGAAGGAGAACGAATCTCCAACACCTACGCTTCTCAGCGCGTTAAGGATTATAGAATAAGTCGGTACAAATTCCAACAAAGTTTATTGGGGAACAAAACGGAGTTGATCTTTTTTGAAAAGCCGCCACCGCTTAACCAGGCGAGAAAACACTATCGAAACCGATAAAGGGTTACCGTTTGAGGAAATCGGAATAAATCGGTAAGACGATCAGGGCTTCCAAGTCATCGGTAAGCTTTTTCGTTTCCAATCGCTCGTTCCCATCAAAATACAAACTGAGTGCCATCCGGATCCCAACGACGAGGGTACCCGCCCTAAGGGACTGGTCATCGGAGGTCTTTTTGTTTTTGAGAGGAGCAACCACCCCAAGAGGGGGGAAGAACAGGTCCCGCAGTTTTTCGTCGAACCGAGAGGTCGTAGAAAGTAGCACCCCCTTAAACAGGGTTCGGTGATCGTCGATGAGGCCGTAGAGGCTTTTCACAAACTGCTTGCCATCCATCTCTCCAAGGAGGGCAGCAAGGGGAGACAAGAGGGAAATACATTGGTCCTCGAGAGCCCCCAAAACAGCGTCTAAAGACTGGTAGTGAAGATAAAAAGTAGAGCGATTGATATCGCATTCCCGTGTCAAATCTGTGACCAAAATATCATCAAAATCCTGTCGGCAAAGGAGGTTCAGCATCGAATTTTCGATTTGAGTCTCCGTTTTTCTGTAGCGTCTATCTGTTCCCGCCATAAATCTCCGTTATCTTCCGATTTCATCGACTAATCTATTGTGGCACGTAAAATTCATAATGTATAGAGTTTTATCTATTAATAGTCGTTTGTCTATTATTTTTTGCAATAAAAACATTGAAAAAAGGTGCCAGTTTCCTGACACCTAATTTTCATTGGTGCGCCCGAGGCGATTCGAACGCCTGACCCTAAGCTTCGGAGGCTTATACT
>DAISHV010000093.1:0-6011 GCA_036822315.1 Bacillota bacterium
ACAAAAAACGCCTTTTCTATACCCAAGGAGATTATGGTCTTTTTCAATGCTCGGTGCCTTGCCACGAAATAACTTACGATAATCACGACCAGATTATGGCAATGCTGGAAAAACAAAAATCTATGCAAATCCCACCCGAATTATTGCCAAAGTGCCCTATTTGTGGCAAGAGCATGACCCTAAATCTTCGTTCGGATAATCATTTTGTTGAAGACCAGGGTTGGCACGATGCTGAAGAACGCTATGAAATGTTTTTAGCCGATAACTATGAGGATAAAAACATCGTTTACCTTGAATTGGGGGTTGGTGACAATACACCAGCTATCATTCGCTATCCTTTTCAACGTTTAGCATCTCGTAATCCCAAAGCTTCCTATATCGTCATTAACCTTGCAAGATTCAACCCGCCCCTTAGTATAGAAGATCGTTCTATTTTCCTTCAGGGTGACCTGAACAAAACAATCCAAGATTTATTGATTGAAATTCAGAAATAATGTCGATAATAACGAAATAATCGTTATTTAAAAGGGATCCTTTTCGAAAAGCACCGGGGTTAATCGGTATGGGTTTCATTTCTTTCGTTTTCGGCGAACATCCGATCGCTTTCTTGAAGTGGTCGGATAACCCGACAAGGATTTCCTGCTGCTAAAGTGTGCGAAGGAATGTCGCGGGTGACGACGGAGCCAGCGCCGATTACGACGTCGCTACCGATATGAACTCCACCGCAGACGATTACTCCGGCCGCGAGCCACACTCCATCACCGATGCTAATGGGTTTTCCATACTCAATATTGTAAAAACCATCGGGGAATTGCTGGGGATTTCTTTCTTCAGCAAGCAATGGGTGCATTGGAGTTGCAATGATGACCCCAGGCCCAAACATAACATTGTCGCCAATCACAATCGGGCAAATATCATGAAACTTGCAATCGTAGTTCGCGTAAAAATTATCGCCGATAGTGATGTTAAAACCATATTCGACCCTTAGACCCTGTTCCATCCAGGCATTTTTCCCCATGTGGGGGAACAACTGATAAAGCAAACGGATTCGTTCAGCGACTTTAGAAGGACGGAGGTGATTGAAATCATAAAGGATTTCCTGCTCCAGCATTTTCTTTTTTTGTAGTTCGGGGATCGAAGAATTATAGAGTTCCCCTTTGATCATTTTTTCAGTTTGTTTCATTGGTGGATTCTCTTGGTATCGTATTGGTCGCGAGGCTCTGGGATTTCGCCATCGGGGTGTCCGAGAATAATGATCGCGAAAGGAATATAGGTTAAAGGCATTGCGAGAATGTTTCGTACCTGCTTTTGCCGTAACTTCCCCGGATAGACCCCACACCAGACAGCGCCGAGACCTAAATTTGTAGCCTCTAGCAGGATATTTTCTGAAGCCGCTGAAACATCTTCAATCCAATAATCTGTCGCTGGACCAGGCAAAAAGCGACTGGAGTTGCCCGCAACAACAATCATCAGAGGCGATTTGTATTTGGCATAACCAACTTTATTTAGATCACTAATCTTGGCGGGATCCTGGACGATGTAGAACTCCCAAGGACGCATGTTGACGGCCGATGGTCCGCTCATTGCAGCGTGTAGCAAGCGGTCAATCATTTCGGGTGAAACGGGTTCGGATGTAAATTTTCTTACCGAGCGTCTTTTTAAGAGAACTTCCTCTAATTCCATGGCATTTCCTCAGGGTTATTATACATAAAATGAAAGCGGTTTTCCGCTTGCAGAATTTTTAGGAAAGGTTAACAAACTCCCGCAACGTGCGGTTCGTAAGAACGTAAGTCCGGTTGACGACCGGAGGTATTTTTTATGGACGATTCGAAGTCATTGGGCCAAGGTAAAATCGGAAAGCTTCTTTTGCGTTATGCCATGCCGTGTGTTCTTTCGCTTTTGATCAGTGCTCTTTATAACGTCGTGGATCAACTTTTCATCGGCAATAGCTCGATCGGCTACATGGGCAACGTAGCGACGACGGTGGTTTTTCCTTTAACGATTCTTTCTTTGGCTCTCGCCTTGCTTATGGGAGATGGTGCTTCGGCCTTTTTGTCGCTTTGCCAAGGACAAAAGATACAGAAAAAGCGGGGAAGGCCATTGGGGCAACTTTGGGTTTAACCTTTGTTGTCTCGGCCATTTTCACGACCGTTTGTCTTGTGTTTCTTGATCCGATTTTGTCTTTAATGGGGGCTACCGAATCTTCTTTGCCCTTGGCTCGTTCCTATGGCGTCATCATTAACGCGGGCATCGTCTGTAGTTTTTATACCAACGTTTTGAATCCCATTATTCGAAGCGATGGATCGCCTATCTTCGCCATGATTGCTCAAGGAGCCGGTGCTATCGCAAACATTATTTTGGATCCCGTTTTCATTTTCGCTTTCAACGCCGGTCTTGAGGGAGCCGCTTATGCGACGATCATTGGTCAAGCTTTGTCTATGCTGTTATCCTTTGGATATCTCTGCAAATCGAAGATATTTCACCTCAAACCCCTATCTTTTTTACATGGTTGGTCTTATTTAGGAAAGACGCTTCGTTTAGGAATTTCAAGTTTCTTCATTCAGATGTCGTTGGTGTTCGTCACCGTTACGTCGAACCTTGTCTTGACTCAGGCTGGAGCTAATACGGTTTATGGCGCAGACATCCCCGTTGCAGTATTTGGCATTGCCTACAAGGTCTTCACCATTGTTGTAAACATTCCTATTGGAATCGCCCTCGGCGGACTTCCGATCATTGGCTATAACTACGGGGCAAAGCAGTATCTTCGTTGCAAAAAGACGTATAACTTGGTTTTGATTTCGAGCCTAATCGTCACGGCGATTGTAACCCTTTTGTTTGAAATTGATCTGATGCTTATCATCTCCTTATTTAGCGGGGGTTCCTCGGAATATAACGAATTTGCTATTCGTTGCTTCCGGATTTATCTCTCGCTCGTTATCTTGACTGGATTGCAGCGCACTTCCTCTGTGTTCTTTCAAGCGTTAGGCAAGCCGATTCAAGCGACAATTCTTTCCTTGGTTCGTGATTTGGTTCTTCTCGTTCCGCTGACCATCATTTTGCCGATGGCACTAGGGATGGATGGCTTCTTCTATAGCGCTCCCATTGCGGATGGGATTGCCTTCATTCTGACTTTGTCGTTAACGCTCGCGGAATACCATCAGCTCGATCAAAAAGAACAAGAAAATCAAAAGAAACTAACCCTTGTAGAACAAGCGGGCGGTCAGCGTTAACGAAAGCCTCTTCCAGGTTGAACCAGAAGAGGCTTTTTACGTATCGAAATCGAAAATCCCTGCAAAACCTACTTCTTTAGGGCTTCAAGCATCAAATCGTTGAGGTTCTTGACGAATGCGGTCTTGTCTTTGACTTCATAGCCTTCAAGCATCATCGCCTCGTCGTAAAGGAGGCTGCCATACTTCTTGACTTTCTCGTCGTTATCCCCGACGCCGGAGATGGCTTTCCACAAATCGTGGTCAGGGTTGATCTCCAAGACTTTAACGGCCTGAGGCTTTTCACCTTCGGTCTTTGTCTTGTCTTGTTGCTCGTTTAAGACGTTCTCCATGTTAAGGGAGAGACCTTCTTTAGTTGCGATACAGACCGGTGAATCGACCAGTTTGGAGGAGAAGGAAACCTCATCGACCTTGCCTTGAAGCGATTCTTTGATGTCATCAAGGATGCGCTTGTTGTTCGTCGTGAGGTCGTTAATTTTCTGTTCTTCTTCTTTCGAAAGAGAATCTTTGGAATCTTCGGCAATATTCTTGAATGGAACTTTATCGTAATCTTGAAGCATCATGACCGCGAATTCATCAACGTCACTGGCAAAGAAAAGGACATCAATATTGTCTTTGCGGTATTTCTCGAGCTGCGGCAAAAGCTTAATGGACTCGATGTTCTTGCCTGAAGCGTAGAAAATGGCTTTTTGGTCTTTCGCCATCTTGTCCTTATATTGTTTTAAGGAGATGGGGGTATCATTCTGCAAGCTTTGATAAATGAGAAGATCTTGAAGCAAGTCTTTCTTCTCGCCATAAGTCTGATAGATACCGAACTTGAGGTGTTCGCCATACAAAGCGAAGAATTTCCGGTATTTCTCGGGATCCTTTTCCATCGTATCTTTTAAGGTTGCGACGATCTTCTTTTCGATCGAATCCGCGATCTTTTCGAGCATCGGGCTCTTTTGGAGCATTTCTCGCGAGATATTCAGCGAGAAGTCTTCACTGTCGACCAAGCCCCGGACAAACTTTAAATAATCAGGGACAAGCTCTTTGCATTTTTCCTTAATAAAGACGCCTTTAGAATAGAGATCGAGCCCCTTTTCATAATTTTCGCTATAGAGGTTATAGGGGGCGTGTGAAGGAATATAAACGATGGCATCGTAGAAAACGTTGCCTTCAATATGAAGGGGAATCGCAAATAAGGGATCCTCGTAGTCCGAGAATTTGCTCTTATAGAAGTCGTTGAGCATTTCCGGGGTGACCTCTTTGGGGTTCTTTTTCCAAAGGGGGATCATCGAGTTCAAAGTCTTATTCTCGATGACATCATCGTATTTGCCCTCAATGGGCTTTCCATCCTTATCGAGCTTGGGCTTACTAGTGGTGACATCCATTTTGATCGGATAACGGATATAATCGCTATATTTCTTCACCAAATCTTCGATGGTGTAGGTCTCAAGATATTGGTCATAACTCTCGCCATCCTTCTCGTTCTTCTTTAAATAGATGGTGATGGTGGTGCCGTTCGTCTCTTTCTTCCCCTCTTCAATCGTGTAATCTTTCACGCCATTGCTGGTGAAGAGGTAGGCGGTTGCACAATCCGGCTTTTTCGTTAAAACGCTGACGTGGTCGGCTACCATGAAGGCGCTATAGAAGCCAACGCCGAATTGGCCGATTATCGCCATGTCTTGCTTTTCTTTAGCGTCCTTAAACTTGGCGGCAAAATCTTTGCTTCCGCTCTTGGCGATGGTGCCTAAATCCTCAACCAATTCTTTTTTATCCATGCCGATGCCGTTATCAGAGATACTGATGCTTCGGTCGGCTTTGTTAATGGCGATATCAATTTGGTGGGTAAGCGGTGGGTATTTTTCGTTGCCTTTAAGCGAGACGAAACGGTATTTATCAATCGCATCGCTTGCGTTACTGATGAGTTCCCGTAAGAAAATATCTTTGTTGGTGTAGATCGAATTGATCATCAAACTGAGCAGTTCCTTGCTCTCGGTCGCGAATTCTTTTGTTTCTTTCATCTTAGTTATTCCCCTTTATGTGGTTCGTCAGTATGATAGCACGCAAATTAGCACTGTAAAGCGCGAGTGCTAAATTGATTGATATTTTTGGTCTCTTTTTTCTTACCAAAGAAAAGAGGCACCCATTGCTGGATGCCTCCTTTTAGGAGCTATGAGCGATTACTTCTTGCCCTTTTTGGCAGCAAGGGCTCTCTCGTGGAGAATGTTGGCCTGAGCCGCAGCAAGTCTCGCAAGCGGGACACGGAACGGCGAGCAGGAAACATAGTCGAGACCAGCTTCATCATAGAAGTGGATGGAAGCCGGATCGCCACCAGTCTCGCCGCAGACACCGATCACGATGTCCGGACGGGTCTTGCGGCCGCGTTCAACAGCAATCTTGACGAGTTCGCCAACGCCGTCGATATCGACGGTCTGGAACGGATCGAACTCATAGATCTTCTTATCGTAGTAATACGGTAAGAACTGGCCAGCATCATCACGGCTGAAGCCCAAGGTTAATTGGGTTAAGTCGTTGGTGCCGAAGCTGAAGAACTCAGCATCTTTGGCCAACTTATCAGCTTGTAAAGCGCCTCTCGGAATTTCGATCATGGTGCCCACGTGATACTTCAACGTGTGCCCATCTTTCTTCATTTCGTTTTCGACGGCTTCAACCACGACCTGCTTGGCATAGCGAAGCTCTTTTTCTTCGCCAGTGAGCGGGATCATGATTTCCGGCTCGACATCGTGGCCGAGATCCTTGCTGGCCTTGAGGGCAGCTTGGATGATGGCGGTAGCCTGC
>DAISHV010000094.1:0-3907 GCA_036822315.1 Bacillota bacterium
TCGTTGAGTCGCGTAACCCGAAAGGCGAAGCGCTCATCAGCGAGATCGATGGCACCGTCAAAGAGATCAAAGACGATGGCAATGGCCGCTATATCGTCACCATTGAGTCTTCCTCAAAGGCGACCGAAGAGCAGTCGGTGCCGGAAGTCAAAGAATATACGACCGGCTATGGTGTTCGTCTCCGGGTTCACGTGGGCGACCACGTTGAAAACGGTGGCAAGATCACCGAAGGCGCGATCAATCCGAAACAACTTCTTGAAGTGGCAGACGTCGAGAAAGTCGAAGTCTACATGATCAAGGAAATTCAGAAGGTCTACGCCGCTCAGGGTATCGGCATTTCCGATAAACACCTTGAGGTCATCATCCGTCAGATGCTTCGTAAGATGGTCATTATCGATGGAGGCGACACCGACTTATTGCCGGGCACCCGCGTCGACATCGACCGTTACACCCTCTCGAACCAGGAAGCCTTAGTCAACGGCAAGCGTCCGGCCCTCGGCCATCCGCTTGTCCTTGGCATCACCAAGGCCGCCCTTGAAACCGAATCCTTCTTATCCGCTGCCTCCTTCCAGGAGACCACGCGTGTCCTCACTGATGCCGCAATCAAAGCCAAGAGAGATAATCTCCATGGCTTAAAAGAGAACGTCATCACGGGCAAACTGATTCCGGCTGGAACCGGCTTACTCACGGAAGAAGAAGAAGCTACGAAGCTCGCCTCCTTCGACGTCTTAGGCAAGATGAAACAGGTGAAAGCCCAGTACATCGAAGCCCATGACCGCAAGGACGAGATCGACGATCCGGTTGAGAAGTAGTCGTGCATCAACTAGGGCCATCGCGCAAGCGGTGGTCCTTTCTTTTATCGTTATGACGATTATTCTTTAATCGAAAGGCGGATACCCGATGAGCCAGGATGTGATTTCAGAAGAATTAGCAGGTGAAGTGGAACTCCGCCTCGCGTTAATGGCGGCGCAAAAAGACATCGATGAAGGCCACCTTTCCCTCGCGGAGCCCTTCTTTGAAGAGTTGCGGAAAGCCTATGGCCTCGAGCCGAAATAAAGGTCTTTGGTTTTTTCGTGCTTTCCGTTAAGGATTTATTTCTTGTTCTTTGTCCTTTTTGGGTTATAACGTCTTTAGGAAAAGCGAGGTAGACTCGGATTATGTATTGTTATCATTGCGGCAAAGAAATTCCTGACGACAGCATTTATTGCCCCTATTGCGGGAGCGAGCAGAAACATGGTGGGACTGAACAAGAAGAGAAGACGGAGGGCTTCTATCAAGAGGCTCCAGAATACGATCATCATGCCGAACAAAAGGCCTCTTACGCTCATACGACTCACGTCTTTTCGATTTTGGCCTTGGTGTTTGGGGCCATCGGCGGTTTGATTGGGCCGATCTTTGGCATCATCTCGTTAACGAGACACCCGAGCAATCAGGATAAAGCGATGGATATCGTCGGGATTTCCTGTTACGTCTTGTGGATGATCTTTGGCGTCATTTATGCGATTTTGATCGTGAAAGGCATTGTCCCGAATCCTTACGCCACATCGAATTACATTTCGCTTTTCTTCTAAAACAAGCATCGAAAAAGCCGACCAAAGGGTCGGCTTCTTTTTTCTTAGTTTTTTACTTTTTATTTCAATCGGATCTCCGTTGAAAGAAGATCGGTTGGGGCATAATTGGCGTAGCGTTCGTAATAGTCATAAGCGACCACGCTGCCTTCTTTAAGCAATCCTTGCGGATCGTAATCGTAACTCGTCCCATTCGCAATAAGCTTTAAGAATCGCAGCGTCTTTAAACTGGGAAGTTCTTGAGATGTGACCGCCAAAATCCAATGATTTTTGTCGATTGAAGCGATTGTGGCATGACCCTCTTGTTTTTTCACCGTGACTTGTTCGATGAGGTTGATGGTTTCCTCCTTTCCCATTTGTTTATAGCTCTCCGGATAAATGGTGGATTCGATGTCCTCATTGGGCTTCGTCATGTTGACATAGAAGGTTTTGATCGTGAAATTCTTCTTCGTATTTCCTGAGATCACGATGTTCACCATGTTGTCATGTCCATCGTCCGAGGCAAGATGGTGGGGCGAAAGAAAATAAGCGCTCGAAAAGTTGATTTCGTCGTCGTAACTAAGGCTGCAAGGCCATTCCTCGTCTGCGAAAATAGGTGTTGATGAATTCCTGTCGGTGCAGGTTTTGGAATCCGTTCCGAAATAATAGGTTCCGCCGAGAAAGCCATGAATGGTGTCCCCGTAATGGAGAACAATAAGAGAAATTCGCATGTGATTCATTTCTTCGCTCGTCGATGTTTTGCGAGAAGAGAGGTCGAGAAGGGCCACAACGGTGTCCATCTTTTGCCCGATGATCTCCTTTCCAAAATACTCGGCCAAAGTTTCTTGATAGGAGGTTTGAATGTAATAGGAATCAACCACAGTGAGTTGGTCATAATAAAACTGGCCATCATTGCGAAGGTAATTGCTTTCCCAGGGGTAATCCGAATAGGGGATTGTGTCATCGTTTTTAATGGCTGCGTTATAAACCCGGGCGCTCATGTAATCCCGCTCCTCGAGGCTCATCACCTGACTTTTATTCGTTGAAGCTAGACTGATAGGAACGATGATAGCGATGGCTAGAACGAGGGCGGCACCAGCCCCAATCAAGGAAAAAAGAAGACCATGCCTGTTTTTCTTAAAAGCCAAGGGGGCGCTGACGTTTTCGTAACCGGCAAGAACGGGCGTCAAACGGTCCATCCGTTGCTCGAGGTATTGACGATAGGATTTTTTGTTAATCATGTTTTTTGACTCCATAAAGCCGACGGGCTTTCTTGATTGCCTCATGGTAGAGGCGGTTAGCGCTTTGGCGGGGGATGCCCGTCAAGGCGGAGATTTCACGGTAAGAGAAGCCATAGACGATCTTGTAAGTAAAGACGATGGCCTCGAGATCCGAAAGCCCCTCGAGCAGGTTTTGGAGGTAACCATTGTCTTTTTCGTCCGTGCCGTAAACGTCCATTAAGTCGCTGTAGTCAATAAGCGAATCGCGCTTCTGAGCAAAACTGATCGCGCTATGGCGCGCGGCCGTGCAGAGATAGGACTGCAGTTTCTTGGGATCTTGGAGCTTTGGTGGCTCCTCCAAGAGATGGGTGAAGACGTCGTCAAAGACGTCATTCGCATCTTCCTGGTTCTTTACGACGGAGACGATGATGAAGTAGAGTAACCGCCGATAGGCAAGGTAAACCTCGCTCGTGGCAGCGCGGTCCCCCGAGAGGAAAGCTTTGGCGGTTTCTAAGCTGACTTCCACGTTTTTATCCCCTCTCACTAAATGAGACCAATGATAAACCCCCTTTGTCCCAAAAAAGAGAACAAAGTTAAGAAATGACGAAAAGAAGCGATGGGATGGGCTTCAAGGGCAGGGTAATTGATTTTCCCGTCCGTTAGAGGATAATCTTATCCGCGCTCCTATGGAGCGTGTTATGTTTTGTCACCATTGCGGTCGTCATATTGACGACAATGATCGCTTTTGCCCTTATTGTGGCTACAAAAACGATTCGGATTCCCTTCCGGAAACGGAAAAAGGGATCAAGCCTTACGACGCCCCTGAGGTCGTGAATGATCGCGGCCCTCACATCCTGGGGATTCTTTCGCTCGTCCTCGGCGTGTTCTCTTTAGGCGTCTTAGGATTGATCTTAGGGATCATTGGCTTATCGACCGCAAGGAAAGTCGATAACCGGATTCTCAATATTGTGGGCATTATCATCTCTGCCTTCATGCTGATCTTGGCGGCCTTGACGTATTCGCGCTATTTCGGAAGTTGATGGACGAAAGACGAGGCCCCACGGGGCCTTTTTGATTGGCGAAGAAAGATTCTTTAAAAAAGTATCAAAATTGTTTGGTCCATCATTGATACTTTTTTAA
>DAISHV010000094.1:4007-5933 GCA_036822315.1 Bacillota bacterium
ATCCCTCATGAAAAGCGTGGTGAGTAAAGCTTCTTGCTACACTCAGGATCGTCTGGGGATTGCTTACCGTGTTTGCGAAATTGTTCAGACAATCAACGGCGATGATTTTTCCTATGCTTTTCAGCCCAACTATGATGTCATCGATCTGATTCCCCAAGGCGTTTTCGAAGGAATTCAAGGCTTGGATCTTTCTTTAAGAAAGTCCGTGTATTACCGCGAAGGCATTCCCTCTTTCATTGCCGAACGCGTCCCGCCGAGAAACCGAATCGGTTTGGCGGAGATCCTTTCTTCCTTAAAAATGGATTATTGGGATCCGCTGACTTATCTTTTACGGACGCCGAACCGCTATTGGGGCGACGATCTTTATCTCAGACCCTATCAAGAAAAAAAGATTGTGGCTTATTCTCCTCTTCTTTCTTCTTATAAAGACTCCTACGCTTCGATTAAAGCCCTGATTGAGGCCTTGGCCCGCGGCGATGAGATTTTGCTTGATGATCAAAACCCCCTTACGGATTTAGAGAAAAAGGTTTTGTTTCAAGGGACCTATCCTCTTTTTTTCAAAATGAGGAAGGCGAAAGAAGAAGCCCAACTGAAAGCCATCCAAAAGCGGAAGGATGAGGATTCTTTCCGGGGGAGAAAGCCTCTGGCCATCAATGAAAGGGACTTCTTAATTATCGCGCAGAAGTTTCGCCAAAAAGAAATCAGCCTCGATGAAGCACTCCGAATCTTGGGGATAAGCCGGGCGAGTTTCTTTCGCTTGCTTAAAAAGTATCAAAATAGTTTGATCCATCATTGAGACTACGATGAGGAATAAAATGATCGTGATGGTTCTGCCTCTTATTATTCTTATTAAGGAAAAGGAAATGGATTATGAAATGCCCCCAGTGTGGAAAAGAAATTGATGATGCGAGTAAGTTTTGCCCTTATTGTGGGGCTAATTTAGACGGTCAGCACGAGGTGATTAAGCCCGAGGTGGTTTCTTCTTCTACGGAACAAGGAAGCGCCAAGAAATCCTCGGCGGGCTCAAGCAAACATTCTCCGGCTTGGATTTTGGCGTTACTCAGCATTATTTTTGGCGCGATTGGCTCGGGTGTGGTGGGGGTGATCTTGGGGATCATCGCCCTGTGCGAAAAGCCAACGGAAGATGAGAAGACGATGGCGATCATCGGCATCGTGGTCTCGGCAGCCCTCTCCTGGGTTTGGTGGGTTTTCAAGAAGTGGTGAAGTCCTTATAAAGACAAAACCTTCTTGCCTTGTTTTTGTTTTGCCACCCTTTTATTCCGGTCAAGAAGAGCAAATTGTGGTTGGGGTGAGCAACATGTGGTCGGAGTGAGCAATGTGTGGTCGGACAAGGTTTTATCGATGTTTTTTGATCCTCTCATTGCTGCTTGGGCATGGCTGCATTTTCTCCTCCGGGTGCCGAAAGGCCCTTTTCGAGACAAGGAAACGACCATGGTTTTTGTGATGACTTGGTCTAATGGACATCGGCAAGAACATCTTTCTCTGCAAGCGTGATCCACCAAAGCGAAAAAACTGCAGTTGCGATTCCGGCCAAGAGACGATTTTTAAAACCCAAACCCTATAACGATTTTCATTTTCCCTTTTCAAGCCTAGAAACCTCATTTATTTTCCTGTTGACAACCTCCCTAGAGTGCGTGTATAGTTTCGCTCGGACGTAAGGAAATGGCAGTTTTGCCATTTTAATTACGAACCGGATTGACACACTGGGAAACGTGTGTATCAAAGGCAAAGGAGAAAATAGTCAAAATGCCAACAATCAATCAGCTGGTGAGACAGGGAAGAACGACTGCTGCAAAGAAGTCGAAGACCCCGGCTCTCGGCCACAGATGGAACAACCTCACCAAGAAGGCGACGAATCAGCCTTCCGCTCAGAAACGCGGTGTTTGCACCCGTGTCGGAACGATG
>DAISHV010000095.1:0-5933 GCA_036822315.1 Bacillota bacterium
TTTCGGCGGAGACGGGCGAAGGGGTGGATCAGATTCTCCCGGCGATCAACAAAGCCTACGATGGCTTCAACCGCCGGATTCCGACCCCAGTCCTTAATAAGATTATTAATGACGCGCAGGAGATGAACCCGAGCCCGGATTTCAACCATGGGCGTCTCAAGATCATCTTCTCGAATCAGGTGGCGATTAAACCCCCGACTTTTGTCTTTTTCTGCAATAACCCCAAGAACGCTCACTTTTCTTATACCCGTTACTTGGACAACACCCTTCGTCAGTCTTTTGACTTCGAAGGAACGCCGATTAAGATCATTTATCGGGAAAGAAAATAGCCTTTCAATTGTAAAATATCGCGTTCCTATTTTGCCTATTTGTTTCGATAGTCGCTCGCAAAAAGAGCGACTTTTTCTTCGGATTGATCTTAGATGCTTTTTTTCTTTAAAAACCTTAAAAAACACCGAAAAATGGCTATTTATCGGGCTTTTCCGTCATTTTTGCTATGAAAGGGCTTTCAAAGTTCTTGCCTTTTTGAACCGCCACTTTTTTATTTATTTATTACTTTTTCCGAATATTCCTAGGCTTTATCGAAAACACTTGCCCTCTTGCGGTCTTGAAATTGCGGTGTTAGTTTAATAGTGCCAATTTAGCAATAGGAGGATTTAATCCATGAACAAAGCTGAATTAGTCGAAAAGGTCTCCTCGCAGGCCGAACTCTCGAAGAGAGATGCTGAAGCCGCCGTTGAAGCCGTCTTCGATGTCATCGAAGGCGCGTTAGTGAAGGGCGAAGAAGTCAAGCTTTCGGGCTTTGGCGCTTTTGCCAAGAAGAAGAGAGCCGCTCGTGAAGGAACCAATCCTGCCACTCAGCAGAAGATTTCGATCCCGGCGAGTGCCACTGTTGCCTTTAAGGTCTCCAAAGCCCTTAAAGAGAAGCTCAACTAATTTAAGTTGATCTTCTAAAATCCCTATCGGGTTCTGAAGGGTGCGCCTCATGCGCATCCTTTTTTTCAAACAAAAATGACCCTTTCTCTCTTTATTAGTTGTAGGGGAACAAAACTATGAATAAATCCCGTGTTATCTTACTTTCCGCTCTCGCCCTCAGCGTATTGAGTGGCTGCAAACTTTCTTCCAATAGCGTCAGCGATGGTTTAAAAATCGAAGCGATTGACGGCTTGAGTTTGCCTTCTTATACGTCTTCTAATGGCGTTTATACTTTCCCTTTGAGCGGAACCAGTAAAGAGGGCGTTCGTTTAAGTGGCAGTTTGTCTAACGGGTCGATTGTGATTGATCCCGGCAGTTTGAGCGACAACAAGTCCTTTGAGATCGATTTAGCGGGCTTAACTTTATCGTCGAACCTGGATTATCCGATTTATTACGGGAGTAAAAATTCCAAACTCATCGTCAAGGCGCTGGCGGGAAGTAGCAATACGATTACCTACACGGGGACGACCGAAAAGGGTGCGGCGATCTTTAGCGAGAATAATCTTGATGTTTCTGGTGGCGGAACATTGAACGCGGTGACGAGTGTGGCTGGGCATGGTTTACGAGGCGATGACTTGACCCTTCTCGATTCTGTCAGCATCAATATCTCTGCAATTCACGATGGAATCCATGGCAAAACCCTCACGCTTTCGTCTTATAGTGGCACCACCTCAATTGCGAGTTGCGGAAGCGAGGCTTTCGATATCTGCGATAACGACGACACGGCTAAAACCTATAAAGGATCAGTAACTTTTGGCACTTCGAATTCGAGCTTCACCATTGGAAAATGCAATGACGTTTTCGAAGTCGACAATTCCTTCACGATTCCGAGCGGGGTTTCCATCACCGCCAGCGAATGCGCCTCGGCGGCAGTAACGAACCTCAACGTTAGCGCGATTGACGTCACAGTTGAAGGGAGTTTCAAGGTCAACGGCACTTCGCTTTCAAGTTTTGCTGTCGCTACGAAAGCTTCTTGAAGAGTCTTTGCCCGCCTGTGTTAGAATCTTCTCAATGCAAGATCCTGTTTTTGACCAACTCCAAAAAATCTACCAGATGGCTGGCTTCCATCTCTATATCGTCGGCGGTACGACCCGTGATTTGCTTTTGAATCGTTCTTTTTCCGACCGCGATTACGGCACCGATGCCACTCCGGAGGAAGAAAAAGCTTTTCTCCCTGAAGCCAATTACACCTTTGCTCGTTTCGGTTCTTTGCGGGTTCCTTTCGCGAATAAAGAAATCGATGTGACGACATTTCGAAAGGAACAAGGCTATCGTGATTTCCGTCATCCTGGCCAAGTGGTCTTTGTGAAAACTCCGCAAGAAGATTATCCGCGAAGAGATTTCACGATCAACGCGCTTTATCTTGATCGGGATTATCAGGTTTTGGATTATTGCGGGGGACAAGACGACCTCGAAAAGAAACTCATTCGTTTCATTGGCGACCCCAAACGCCGGGTTCAAGAAGACCCGCTCCGGATCATTCGGGCGGAGCGTTTTGCTGAAGTTCTTTCTTTTCAAATCGAAGCCAAGAGTCAAGAAGCGATGGACGAGTATCGCTATCTTTTAGCCAAGTTAAACCCCGAAAAGATTAAAGAAGAAGAACGCAAAGGCTGGAAAAGGATAAAATAACACCATGGCTAAAAATTCCCTCTATAACGCGGTCAGTTTCCGTTACGCCCTCCTCGACTGCTATAAAAAGCTCAATCTTTCGGAGCAAGAACTCGTCGTGGTCTTGATGATTGATCACCTTCTCGAGCAAGGTAACACCTTAGTTACCGCCGATATGCTATCGATGAAGATGAATTATGCGATCAAAGATATTGATAAGACGATGGTGGGGCTTCTCAATCGCGGTCTTCTTTCTTATGACACCTCCGATAAAAACATGCGGACTTCTCTTGATACCCTCAAGAATCAGGTCTATGCCTTATTCCAGCAAAGCGTCGAACGGGAACAAATCAATTTAATGAGCAAAGAAAAGGCCGATCGCCTTTCTTCGTTGATCCAATTCTTCGAGAGCAAACTCGCACGTTCGCTTTCGCCGCTTGAAACCCAGACCATGGGCGATTGGCTTGAAGCGGGCTATCAAGATCAAGAAATTCAAGACGCCCTCCTCGATGCGTTAAAAGAGCGGAAGAAGAGTATTCGAGCGGTCGATAAGATCCTCCGCGCGAAACGCCGGGATGCCGATATCGCCCAAGAAGGGGCCAGCGCGGTCAACGATACTTGGGATAAGGATATTGCCAAGACGATGGAAATTGCAAAAGCGATGTGGGGCGATGATAACGGAAAAAAGTGAAGCGGTTCTCGCTTATTTGAAATTGCATTATGCCGACGCGAAGTGTGCTTTGGTTTTTCATAATCCTTTTGAATGCCTTGTGGCGATTTCTTTAAGCGCTCAAACCACCGATAAGTCCGTCAATCAGGTCACACCGAAACTCTTTGAGGACTTTCCCACTCCCGAAAAGATGGCTAAAGCCCCAATCGAAGCGATTGAGAAAGACATTCAATCGTTGGGTCTTTACCACAACAAAGCTCGTAATTTGTCACAACTTAGCCAAGATTTGCAGGGGAAATTTCATGGTGAAGTGCCTTTGGACTTCGATCTTTTAACCACGCTTTCGGGGGTCGGGACCAAAACCGCCGGGGTCTTCCTTTTAGAAATGGCTTCGCGGCCTGCGATTCCCGTCGATACCCACGTCCATCGGATTGCCGAACGGCTTGGTTATGCGAAAAAAGACGATGAACCTCTTAAGGTTGAAGCAAAGTTAGAAAAAAGCTTCCTTAAGGAAGAATGGATGTTTTTACACCATGCGCTCATTAATTTCGGTCGGCAAGAATGCCACGCTCAAAATCCGATGTGCGAGCAGTGCGGCTTAAAAGAGTATTGTTCTTATTTTAAGAAATGTTCGTCGATTAAAGGCAAATAGTCGTAGCGGGGTCGATAGCCTTCTTTGACCAAGAAGCCATGGTCTTTTATTTCTTGAACCGGGATGGATTTGCGGGGTTTTTTCTCGTAAAAATCGCAGACGTAACTCGCATCTAAGAGATAGGTCTCGTTTAAAGCGTAGAGATTGATGATGAAGAAGGCGAGGCCGCCCATTTTCTTGACGGAGCGGAGGTGGATGACTTGCTGCGGGGCGATGTTATTCAAAGGAAAGGAGGTCTTGCTTAGGCTCGATTTAGCCTCCATGTCGAGGTAATGTCCTTTATAGACCCCGTTATAGTCGGTCGTGGACTGGCATTGGAAAAAGGCTTGGGTGATTTTGGCACCATGGGAGTAATCGACCTTCACAACGTTAATGGGCGTCGGGCGTTTATAAATCAAGGCTAAACCTTTTTCGAGGTAGTAGGCGTTGGTCTCGTTAATGTCTTTTTCGAAGCCCATGCCGCGATTGGCGGCGCTTTCGACGACCCGTTTTTTACGTTTAATCGGATTTCCGCAGGGTTTGATCCCCGCCGGATAGTTCACGCTCATTTCAAAGAATCCTCAATCGCTTTCTCCCAATCCTCGGGGCTGATGGTCTTGCCGGCATTGAGTTCGGTAATAACCTTGTTGACGGGTGAAGCCATGTGGTGGACGTGGGAAAGGGTCTTCTTGTATTCTCTTGCGACAATGTCAGGCTTTGCTAAAAAGGCTTTATAAAGATCGAGGAGGTTAAAAGCATCGGCCAAAGCGTCATGGGCTCGTCCTTCGAAAGGAACTTCAAAAACTTTGAGGTAGTTGGTGAGGGATAGCGGATTGGAATTGGCGTCTTGAATATATTGTTGAAGGAAAAGTGAGTAATCGAAATCCCCTTTATTGATGATGTGGGCGATTTCGGGATCGGAGTCAAAGTTGTTCAGAACCGATTGATTTACGATGCGAAGGTCATGGTTACCGAAGGTGACAAACATGCATTTGCCCCAGTATTTGCCAACATATTTCCTAAATTGGGCTAAGACGTAAGGGAAAGGCTCGCCTTTTTCGTCGAGAGTTTTTTGAGTGATTCCCGTCATTTTGATGACGACGCCACCGATAGGATGGTGAGCTTTGACATACATTTGAAAAGGAGCGAGGACTTTCTTCACAGTGAGGTCGTCATTGAGGGTAGCGGTATAGGCGCCGATCTCGATCATCTCGTGGGAGAGTTGCGTCCCTTCTAAATCGAGAAAGACCAAGGCGCGCCGGTCTTTGATTATCTTTTCGAGCGCTTTCATGCAAAAAGAATTTTACCACGTTCTTCCGCCGAGGTAGGAATCGTTTTGTTTTTCTACTCCATTCGCCGCTCTTTCTTTGAAAAATCCTAGGCAAAACCCCCTTCTTTTTCCTGAAAATATTTTTTGGAACGAAATCGCTTTAATTGATTGAAGAAGGAGGGCATCTTCAATATAATTGAAGGGCTTGAAAAACTATGGAACTGAAACTGGATTTAAACGCTAAAAAAGTCTTCGATCAGAAATTCGCGAAGGATGTCAAAGGGTACAACCCCGAAGAAGTCGACGCCTTCTTGGATCGAATCATTCAAGACTATTTGGCTTTCAGCCAGTACCAGAAGCAATCAAGTGCTTATGCAGAAGGCCTCGAGGGCAAAATCGCCACGCTTCAAGATGAGAAGCAGGCCTTGCTCGAGGATAGAGACGTTGCCGTCAATGCGAAGAAGAAACTCGAACTCGAAAATGCCTCTTTGAAGAATAAGCTCGGCGGAATTAAACCTTCCGACAAGCCGACTGCAGAGAACATCGAGTATATCTCGAGAATCAACCAGCTTGAAGACTTCCTCTATGGGATCGGTTACGATCCTCGCACGCTGAAGAAGCTTTCGTAAATGATATTCCGGCCCGGGCGACTGCTGCCTTCGGGTAGAGGAAAGTCCATGCTCGCACAGCCTGTGACGACTGTAGTGATTGCGCCAGCTCAATGAATAAGGCTGGGTAGGCAGGAGTGCCTAACGGAGGACGAATATCCCTCGTGGATA
>DAISHV010000096.1:0-5904 GCA_036822315.1 Bacillota bacterium
CTTCTTTGAAGATATCCCCGTCAATAAACGAGCAATTCCTAAACGCTTATCAGTACTATAGGGTTGGAGAAAATTAGTGTAAAGTCTATGGAGTAACCACTTCGGACCCTCTTTTGAGACATCTTGGATGTCTTTTATTGAAAATGAGTCCCTTTCGATATGATAATGTCAACGGAAAAAGCTCGCTATTGCAGGGAGAAACGCCATGATCAAAAACGAATATCGGAGTTTTATCGTTAAAAATGGTTCTGAAGCCGCTACGGCTGAATACCAAGAAGTTTTTGGCTATCACCTTGCGACATGCTCCTATACTCTGCATGGCATCCGAATGATTTTTCGCCGTGACGTTACTTCTCCGAACTTTGCCTTATGGCGCCGAGAAGAGAAACTTCATTACCACCTCATTAACGATGGGAAAGAAATCCAAAAAGAAATTAATTACGTTCACAGAAAGACGGCCTTTCCAACCGCCGGAGCGTTTGTTTTTTGGCTTTTGATGTTCACCGCTTTAGCTTTAGTGATTTGGATGAGTTTTGTTCTAACGGGGAAAGCCAATCCAGTCGATGGTGCCCCTTATTTTCTTGGGGTGGGGCTTTTGGTGTTTTTTACGGCACTTGCCCTTTATATCGTTCTGGTAGTTTCTCATAAGAAGAAATGGGTTTTGCTTAAAGAGGAACTTGAGAAAGATCTAAAAACTATCGCGACAATAGATCGGCGATTTATGAATGACTTAGCTGCCTCAAACCGTGTTCCAGAGGTTCCGTTCGATCTCATTAAACATATTGAACAAAAAGATAAACTTGGTATTTATTCTAAATAATAAACCCCGCAAAACCGACTTATTTTTTACCAATCGCGCCTCGTTTTGACGATGAGGATAATTGAATAAATAATTCCTGCCAACATAAAAATCGAGTTAGCTAAAGCCATCCAGCAAGTGTAGTCTCGGTCGCTGCGCTGTACGCTATAAATGAAGAATGCGAAACTTCCTAAGAACAAAACCGAGCAAGCTATAAGCCAGAAGATTGGTTCTTTTTGCTCCCGTTTCTTTTCTGCTATAGAGATTTCGGGTTTCGGAGCGGCTTTCTTTTCCGGAAGCTGGCGGGCTTCAATGTTAACTTTGGGTTTATCTCTTTGATACAAAAGAAGGAAAACGGCTTCTTGTTTTTCTTTTCCAAGCGCATTAGTAATCCTTGTATCCCGTTTGAGCATCGCTTCGCCCTCTGAGATATCAATGCGTTCCTGGTTTTGAAGCGTCCACCCTTCACCGGCTAGAGAATTGGAGAGTGTAGAGATCCCACTCTCATATGAAATAACTTTCTTTGTTTCTTGACTCACACTATAAGAATACCGATTTTGAGCAAAAGAAAAAGAGCAAGACAACCTCAATGTGAAATTGGGGTCGATGCTCTTTTGTCTTTTTTCGGTTTAGCGATTCGACTGATCGTCTTCCGAATTGTTGAAGGCGGCGTTATCGATTTCGACATTGG
Source organism: Bacillota bacterium (assembly GCA_036822315.1). Classification (GTDB taxonomy): domain Bacteria; phylum Bacillota_I; class Bacilli_A; order RFN20; family CAG-826; genus UBA4951. Next base: position 1,491 of record DAISHV010000096.1, read on the forward strand.
CTTCTTGCTCTTCGATCGAAGTATCCTCTTCATTGTCTAAGAAACTCATGTTGTTGAATAATTTGTTGTCCATAACGTTATCTCCTTTTGTTGAAGCTCCCTCTCTTGGGAGCCCATTAGAATACATCTCAATATCGGTAAAAAAAGGGAAGATGCTTTTGATAGCGTTTTCAGAAAGCGTTTACATAAAAAACAGTCGATAAATACTTAATTTTAAAAAGATAAAAAAGTCATATAAATGAAAATTTGTAAATCTTTAACATTTTTTACATCTATCAATGGCAACAAAAAGACGTGAAACGTCGTCAAAAATTTACGTCACTAGGATATATCGGGAGAAATATCGGTCATTTTTCGGGATTATTTACCGATGTTGTCGATTTCTTTGGGAAGAACAACGGCAATATTGATGGGAGCAAATAGATCAGCAACCTCTGTTCTTTCTTGCTCGTCATAAACGACATAATGGGTGGCTTCTTTTAAATAACGGACCACTTCACCTGATCCATCAATGATGTGGTTGGCTAATGCCAGGGATGTCGTCATGTCTTGTTTTGTGAGATTTGAGAAAAGAAAACGGCAGCCTTGCAAATGGTGGTCTTCGACGCTGTCATCAATATAGTGAATTAGTTCATTAAACGTTCTGCTTTTATCCCGGTATTCAGAATCATATGGTAGCCCCAAATCACGCGATGGACGCTGAAACACCTTTTCTTGAATTTGAAACAAAGAGGTATTGTCTGCGCAAGTTGGATAATTCGTGATCAATTCTTTAGGCGATAGTCCAGTGTCTCGAGCCATTCTCTTGAGCAATAGCATGCTCATTTTGGCATCATCGCTAGATTGGTGTTCAGCATAGTCGTCAAACGGCACATCAAGATCTTTTAAAGCGTCCTCAAGAGAAGGCGAGCGATCCCATTCACGGTAAATCCGATAAATGTCTTGGATGTCGTAATAAGCGAAATGGAGCAGTTCTTTATGATATCGGCGGCATTCACTTGATAAAAAACCAATATCGTTTTCGACAGCGTAGCCGAATACCGTCGTTTCTGGATCGACGAAGAGGCCCATTATGGACGAATAACGCTCGTCGAATTTCGGAGCGTATTTGAAACGAACCGGGGTGTAGGCGAGGTCGATGCTGTTGTAACCCACCCCTAAAACATGGGGATCAAATGGGGCGTCAGGGTTAATGATAAGGTCTTGCTCTTCGATGATCTTGAATGACTCGTCGGTTATGACGTAACCAAACGAACAAATTTTTCCTTCGTGGTTGTAACAATTCGCACATTCGCAATCAAAAAATAAGTATTTCATGATGTTATTATGCTCCAGCGAAAACGGTCCCGGGCGTTTTTCTTCACAAATGAAAAGACATGGATAGACTTAGGGGGTTATGAAATCTACCTTAATCATGATCGGCGGAGGGGAACTAGGAAACGGCGAAACCCTCCCAATTGATCAACAAGTGCGTCAGTATTGCCCCAAAGAGCATGCTCACCTTCTTTTCTTACCTACCGCCTCCCACGACACCGAAAGTTATAGTGAAGCCGTAAAACGTGTTTACGAAGCCCTTGGGTGCGAAGTTGTGTCTCTCTATATCTATGAAGCGACCCCGACACTCGAAGAGCTTCAGCGGGCTCTAGACTGGGCTGACATTGTTTATATTGGCGGAGGCAACACTCGAGATTTGCTTCGCCGCCTTCACGAGACGGGATTCGACCGCGTGCTTTTGAACGCGATGGAAGATCGGCAAGATTTGGTTGTGGCCGGCATCTCGGCAGGCGCCAGCATGTGGTGTCGAGCTTCTTATGCCGATTGTGACATTATGGACGGGACTTCGGATCATATGATTTTCCTAAATTGTTTGAACTACCTACCTTTCGTTTTCAACCCCCACGCCCAAGAAGAGGATCGAAGAGATTTCCCGAAAGATTTCTCTGAGTCAAAATTCATTCAGGCCTATTCCTTGGATGGTGATACGGCGATGGTGATTCAAGACAAGAAAATCGTAAAGATTATGAAAATATCAGAAGGGCTTTCGGTTCAACTTTTCCACAAAGGAAGAGACGGTATCCTCCAGATTAAATCCCTTTAAGAAAAAACATGGTCCGCCAGAGGCAAAACTCTGGCGGTTTTTTTATGAAAAATTATGAAAACAATAGGTCGTTACTTAGCATTTTCAACATGAATAAAAATGGGAAAAAACATGAAAAAAAGTTCTACTATTTTTGTAAAGTAATATGCGTTATAATTGCGTTACAAAAATCAAGGAGGTAAAACAGTTAAAATATGTCGAAGACAACGATGAATCTACGTGTTGATTCAAAGCTAAAAAAAAGTGCTGAAAATATCATTTCTGAACTTGGTATTTCGACGAGCGCTGCTATTACCTTATATTTGAAGGCGATCGTTCGTGAAAAAGGAATTCCGTTTCCCGTTACTTTGGAAGGAAAGAAAAAGGGGTCTTCATCCTCTTCAAAAGACATTGATGAAGATGAGGAAATTTCCGACACCGATGATGGCGTCATCGACGAGGCCTCAATCAAGAAGGCTATTGATAAGTTCTAACTCTCTTCAGGGTTTTCTTTTAGAATAATTAAGGAGCCCAAATTTTATGGAAAAAAGCAAAGTCTACTTTACGGATTTTCGTTCACGTCCTGGCGATTCATTAACAAACAAACTTCGTCGTTTGATGATTACAAGCGGCATTAAAAATATTGATTTTGAAGGCAAGTTTGTTGCCATCAAAATGCATTTTGGCGAATTAGGGAATTTATCTTTCTTAAGACCCAACTACGCCAAGGCGGTGGCCGACCTTGTTAAGGAACTGGGTGGCAAACCATTCTTGGTGGATTGCAATACTCTTTATCCAGGGTCTCGTAAAAACGCTTTGGACCATCTTAGTTGTGCACAAACCAACGGGTTTAATGAAATGTCGACTGGTTGCCACATCATCATTGGTGATGGGCTAAAAGGAACGGATGATGTTGCTGTTCCCGTTCATAATGGCGAATGCTGCCAGGAAGCTTATATTGGCCGGGCCGTTATGGATGCCGACGTCTTCATTTCATTAACGCACTTCAAAGGCCATGAAGAGGCTGGGTTCGGTGGAACGATTAAAAATATCGGAATGGGCTGTGGTTCTCGGGCTGGGAAGTGCGATCAACACGCTTCGGGGAAAACCCAAATTGACGAATCACTTTGCCGCGGCTGTCGAAGTTGCGCAAAAGTTTGCGGAAGTGATGCTATTTCTTATCCCAACAATAAAGCGAAAATCGATCTCAACAAGTGCAAAGGATGCGGACGCTGTGTCGCGGCCTGCCCCTTCGATGCAATTTCTCCGATTTCCTGGAATGCTAACGCCTTACTTGGGAAAAAGATGGCGGAATATACGATGGCGGTGGTTTATGGGCGCCCCTCTTTTCATATCTCGCTTGTCATGGATATTTCGCCTTGGTGCGATTGCGGAGGCTTTAACGATGCCCCGATTATTCCGGATGTCGGCATGCTTTGCTCGTTTGACCCGGTAGCCCTTGACCAAGCTTGCGTCGATCTTTGCGACAAAGAGGAAAAAGATTACTTCAAGAACTCGCAATTAGGCGATCGTGTGAAGTCTGGCGCCAAGATGACTGGTCACGTCTTCCACGACGACGAGCCAGAAACAGATCCTGATTCCGCCCTCGAACACGCCGAAAAAATCGGACTTGGCTCCAGGAGTTATGAGCTCATCACCGTCAAGTGAACCTGTGGATCAAACCAGGGTCAATGACGTTCAGACATTAATCCACATTCTTCTTAAAGAGATGCCGGAGTTTGTTTCGTATGCCGCGAAAGTACCTTCAGAATACCCTTATCAAAGAATGCTACTTCGGGGATTGATGAATCTTCGCTCCCCGATGCCGTTGAAGGAGGATTTTCTAAAGCTGCAGGACAAATTGCTCCATGAAGAACTTCAAGAAAAAGGCGTAATCGATGTTTTCACGTTACCTGGGACTTCTTATCCGAAAATCGCTCTCTATCAGGGGGATATCACGAGGCTTAAGGCTAATGCGATTGTTAATGCCGCAAATAGCCAAATGTTGGGGTGTTTTGTGCCCGGGCACCATTGCATTGACAACGCCATCCATAGCGCGGCAGGTCTTCAACTGCGCGACGAATGCGCCAAGCTTATGGCCAAACAAGGGCATGAAGAACCGGTTGGTTTGGCGAAATTGACCAAGGGATACAATCTCCCTTGCCGCTACGTGATTCATACCGTGGGACCCGTCGTTGAGCTCCGACCCACGAGCAAAGAGGAGTTTCTCTTAGCCCAATGCTATTTGTCTTGCCTCTCTTTGGCGGAATCCTTGGGTCTGAAGTCTTTGGTTTTTCCCTGCATCTCAACGGGCGAGTTTGGCTATCCCAAAAAAGA